>VMSP01000099.1 GCA_013792135.1 Desulfocapsa sp.
GCTTCAACAGGCAGCTGAGGTACGGCCCCCCGTAACGATACAAGAAATCCATGGGCGAAAAGCCAGCCAGGCTGCAATATTCGGCTAATGGTGACCACACAACATATGGTATGCGCTTGAGTCAAGTGCATACCCACATAAAAAAAATATATATAATGTTCTGAATGAGGTTGAGTAAAATTTAGGTTTCACTGGGGAGGCCGCCCACCCCCTCCTTGAAAAGAAGGAGGGGGACTAATACCGATCAATCCTTATCCAGGATCTTTTCACGTTCCCGGTCATATTCATCCCTGGTCATCGCGCCAATATCCAGGGCTTTTTTCAGATCCATGAGCTGCTGTCCCGTGGTGACACTCGTCACCTCACTGCGAACTTCAGCTCCACCGCCACCACATCCGGAAAGCACCGGGACCATAGCTATAACCAGTATCCACATGACGAGACGTAGTTTCATTATGTCCTCATTAAAGTAAAGGTTTGTTGATAGAATAGATCATTTCATACAAAGTCCGGATAATTATTTTTCCTCGACAATCCGGCCCTCAACAGCAGGTGCCACAGGTGAATCCTTGGCCAGGGCATCGAGCACCACATCCCGCAGGAATTGACCGGGATCATTGTACACCAGTCGACTACTGCGCATGGCCCCGCCAATTTCGACAAAATCTCCACCACTTCTGATCGCCTGGCCAAAGGCAGTGTAGCCATCACCGCCGGCCGCTATAAAATCAAGGGTGGCCAGGCTATATTCCTGCTGCGGATCAATGGGAAGGCCACCGACCGTGACTGACACAATTCGCTGCCCCACCGGTCGGCGACGATCAAAGACAAAAGTCATCCCAGAGACCTGAGGGAAACGCCCTTCTCCCCGTTCCACCCCTGAAACCCCATGTTCCAGCGTCTCCAGCAGGAGTTTGCCGCTCATCTTTACTGCCACCAGATAACTATTGAAAGGGAGGGCGGCATAGATCTGACGGAAGGTCAGCTCACCCTTGTTCAAACCGGTACGCAAACTGCCGCCGTTGACCAGGGCCGCCTGAGCTCCTGTGGTGCTGCGGACGATATCGGCCACCAGATCCCCCAGATTAGTCTCCTGTTGACGTACCCCTTCCTGGATCAGATCAACATCGGTTACCCCAGCTTTCTGATTCAAGACGATATCAACCTGGCCATTATATCGCTTCACCAGCGCCGCTATTTCCGGATCACCCCCTCCAGGGGTGGGAACAATTTCATCCAATCGGCCATCGACCGCCACTAATTGTCCCTGCTCCACGGTCATATCAACAACACCCAGAAATCTGCCGTGATCTCCCGCCTGCACCACCACTGCACAATTGCCGATCCGCACCGGTGCTTTCACCTCGGTATGGGAATGCCCACCCACAATCAGGATCGGCACATCAAGAGCATCCGGCCCTTGGCAGAGGTTCTTCGCCAGCGCCAAATCCTGTTCATAACCGATATGGGTCAACAGCACGAAAAAGCTGGAATTTTTTTTCATGGCAGCTATCTGCTCCCGCGCAACCTGCAAGGGTGAAGAAAAACTCAATCCCTTGGTATTCCGGGGATGAGAGCTCTGAGGCACGTCATCGGTCACCAGACCAATCACCGTAACTTTCCCACCCGGAAGGCTGAAAGACACTTGGGGATGTACCCCCGGCAGACCCTTTACGTTGGCGGCCAAAACCGGAAAATTAGCCTCACTGATCCGCTTTTTAAGCACATCCTGGCCAAAATCATACTCATGATTGCCAGTCACCATGGCATCAAGGTGCAACTGATTCAGCAGGGCAATAGTGGCATAACCCTGTGAGAAATTTGTCCAGGTATCTCCCTGAATCATATCTCCCGCTACCAGAAAAAGACCCGGCTGTTCGATTCTAAGTTGTTTTAAACGGGAAGCCAGCCAGGCAATACCCCCCTGTTGACCTTTTTCTCCTGGTGGCTGAGTAGGATTGGCAAAGCCATGAAAGTCGTTGATATAATAAATCCGAAAAGTGGCAGGTGAGGTAGCGGCCAGCATTGGCTTACTGTCAGGAGAACCGGGGACAACGGGTGCAGACCAGCTTGTCACTGTAACAGTCAAAACCAGAAGCAGACCAAGAGCTATGGATTTCATGATACCCTCATATCGTTGTAAGATAAAGAGACTCATCAATTTTTATGCAGCAAGAGCATGAGCCAGGGCAGAGCTTTGGAATTTGTTGTTATTGGAAGAGGCGTTGCCCCTGCCGTAAACTTAGCAGCCGGCACATACTGCTTGATAAAATCCACGTACGCCGAGCTACGGGTATAAACCCCATAATTGCCGTTTGACGTCGCGCAATCGGCACCATAGGAGACAAGCCCCACATGCACCCACTGCCCATCGACCATCAGCATAAGGGGACTGCCACTATCGCCACTACAGGCATCCTTATTCGCTGCCGCAGCATATCCGGCACAGAGTTGCGAGCTTAACAAGGTGACCCCATACGTGCTGTTACAGTAGGAATCAGCAACAACCGGCAGATTGATCTGCTGCAACGTCGAGGGATACGTTGCCGGCAAATCATAAACTCCCCAGCCAATCAGGGTGCTTAGCTGATTCAGGAGTTTCGGGTCAATATTCTGTACGGAAGCACCGAAGAATATAGTGATGGGTTGCTGGACTGACGCCGAGCTTAGTTCAAGCAAAGCAAGATCATTTTGTAAGAGAAAAGAGGAATACGCCGGATGCCTGACAATCCTTTTCACATTAATCCTTGTTCCGTTCCAGTTGCTCAGGTCATAGACACCAACCGCCACCTGAATATCACCGGCTACCTTCCCTTCAGTACAATGTCCAGCAGTCAGTACCCAGTTGGAAGCAATCAAGACACCGCCACAATACTGAGCCTGAAAGAGATCAGAGACACTGGAAGATAAGATGGCTGTCATCCATGGATAGGCCACAGGCGCATCATAACCACCAATAATCTGAGGGACATCCGGCAACAAACTTGATGATTCAGCTACTTGCTCAGCAGCATAAAGCACTTGGTTGAAAAGACTGAAAAAGAGCACCAAAAAAATCAATACCTGTTTTTTCATTGTCCACCTCTTTGTTAAAAAAATACTACCAGTACAGCAAATTAATTAATAACTACAACGAAATACCCATTACACTTCTAACAATTTCGTTACAACACCCATAGCAAGAGTTTTTGCTTCGTTTACCTGGCTGAGTGTCGTTTGTTCCAGAAATGGACGCCCCGCAAAAAGTGAACTTGGGAATAGAGCGACTGCTGGTCATACCATTTCACGATTACGGTTATCTTTGAATGACGGCCTACTGCAACAGGGTATGTTCAAGCAGGATCTTCACCCCAATACCACACAATACTATACCGCCGAAAACCTCCACCCGCTGGCCCCAGATACCGCTGATGCGCCGCCCCAGCAGCATTCCAACCACCGTCAACACACCGGCCACAAGTCCAATCACCAGCGAGGGCACCCAGACACTGATACTGAGCATGGCCAGGGTCAGGCCAACTGCCAGGGCATCGATACTGGTGGCCACCGACAGCATGATCAACGACCAGCCACGTGTAGGGTCACGGCCCAAGTCATCTTCATCATGGTCGGCAAAGGCCTCGAAGATCATCTTGCCGCCGACAAAGGCCAGGAGTGAAAAAGCAATCCAGTGATCATAGGCAGCAATCCATTTCTGAATGGTCATCCCCGCCATCCAACCGATCACCGGCATCAATGCCTGAAACAGACCAAAATGAAAACTAAGACGGAACATGTGCCGTCCATTCATGACCGACAAAGCAAGTCCGGTGGCCAGGGCCACCGCAAAGGCATCCATGGCCAGGGCCACCGCAATGCCCAATAAGGTAATTGTGTCCATGATCTTTTTTCTTCAGGAACTCTTCAACTCGGTAGCAGACACGGCAACACCCCTACTCTCCAACCTGTCATTTTTCGACCTTTTCGAGCGCCCACTCCTTAAATATTTTGTCAGCAAGGGGCTGAATAGTCAAGATCTGTATTTCTTTTCTCACAGAAACTTGAACCTCTCCCTCCGGAGGACCATCTTTTATTTTCTTACCAAAGCGTACCACCAGCGCTGCCGCCAGCTGCAATGCCTCCTGCAACTGAACGTCATTCTCATAACAGATCGCCGCCCGCCTGAGGATAGCAGAAGGCCCGGGCCGGACCGGCATGAAAAGCACAGCATCCTCTTCCTGAGCCATGGTCAGCAAGCGCGCGTTTTCCTGTTCATTGCGACCAAGGATCAGCCAACCGCCGCCGGGAAGCAGAAACTGTCGGCCCAGCAGCAGCAGACAGATATCCGGCACCGTGATATCTTCGGCCCTGACAACAAAATTTCCTTGATATATCCGGGCAATCCGGCGGCTGAGAATGGGATCGGCCAGGATACAGCCCCCTGCCGGAGAGGGAAAATCAACAATGCCAAACTCTCTGGCCAAAGCAATCTGACGGGAGCGGCCACGTCCGCTCATATTCAGCAGTTTGCTCCGATCAATCCAGCCTTGCGCTTCCGCTTCTGTCTCCGGGAGCAGTCTGGCTGAAAGGGGCCGCAGCAGGGAACGCTGAGCACCGGAATCACGTTCAATCACCTGCAGGGTATCACGACGCTGAGACATGGGCCGCTGCCCCAACACCTCACCGGTAACCAGAAAAGAGGCACCAAGAGACGTCATCATCGCTCTGGCCCGGGTGATCATGAGGATCTTGCAATCTATACAGGGGTTGAAATTCTTGCCGAATCCATGCTGGGGATTATGGAGCAGATCAAGATAGCCATCGCTGAGATCCTCGATAAGCACCTCAATCCCATACTTTTTAAAGACCTCCTCCTGATAGGCATCACGTGAAGCCAGGAGCTCATAATCAAAAAAAGGGGTCACAAATTTGACGGCCACCACCCGGATGCCCTGCGCCGCCACCACCCGGCAGGCAAGGATAGAGTCAAGACCTCCTGAAAAAAGGGCCAGGGCCGTTATCTGGGACACTGATTCTCCTTTTCCTGCTGCTCTTTTTCCTTCTGCCCCTGGACTCCCTGACCACCTTTAGCCAACAGCTCCAGGGCCCAGGCACGGGTCTGGTCCGAGACCGAATCACCCGCCAACATCCGCGCCAGTTCATCCACCCTCTGTTCAGGGGTAAGCAGGGAAAAAGAAGAGAGAGTGCGCCCCTGCTCCATCTGCTTGGCTACCCGAAAATGGGCGCTTCCTCTGGCGGCAATCTGGGGCAGATGGGTGACACAGAATACCTGATGATGGGTAGCCAGCTCCTGAATCTTACGGGCCACCGCCTCTGCCGCCTCACCGCCAATGCCGGCGTCCACCTCGTCAAAGATGACGGTCTCCACCATATCTTTCCTGGCCAGCAGACATTTGAGGGCCAGCATCAGACGAGAGAGTTCACCGCCGGATGCCACCTTGGCAAGGGGCCTGGCCGGTTCCCCCGGGTTGGCCGAGAAAAAGAATTCCACCCTATCCCAGCCATTACTTCGTACCATCTCCATGCCCAGTTCCTGTTCCTGAAAACGGACCTCAAAGCCGGAACGGTTAAAGGCAAGAGAATCCAGTTCCGCTGCCATGGACATGGTCAACTGTTCTGCTGTCAGACGACGCCCGTCAGAGAGGACGGCCACCTGACGTAAGGTCTCTTCTTCAAGAGCAGTGACAACGGCCTCCAGCTCACTCATATTTTTATCCATATTGTCAATGAGCAGAAGTTCATCTTCCGCTGAAGCGGCATATTCGAGAACCGTCTGCAGAGTCTCGCCATATTTACGTTTCAGATGCTGAAGGTTGTTGATCCGCTCATTCACCTGCTCAAGACGGGAAGGATTATGGACCAGCGCATCCTTATAACTGCGCAGTTGGCTGACAAGATCCTCCGCCTGATAGCTGTAGGCGGTAAGCTCGGCCGCCAGCCCTTCCGCTTCCGGGTCAAGCTGCACCATCTGCTCCATGTCTCGCCGCACCTCAAACATCCCATCCACCAGGGTGGAAGAAAGAAAACGATACGACTTCTGGCTGAGCATAATCAGGGTATCCGCATTCTTGAGCCGCTTTCGCTCGGCGGCCAGCTCCTCATCTTCACCCGGCACCGGCCCAATCTGGCGGATCTCTTCCAGCTGATACTGGAGAAAATCACGCCGCTGCTCTTTATCCCGCTCCTGTTGACGGAGCTGAGTCAGCTCATCTCTCTTTTGCTGCCACTGTGAAAAAACATGGGAAACCTGCCCTCGGGCCTCCCAATGTTCACCAAGGGCATCAAGGAAATCAAGATGTAGTGCCGGCTGCAACAGTTGTTGATGATCATGCTGGCTGGCAATACTGAGCAGATTGGCTGCCAGCATAGAGACCATCTTCACTGTTGCCAGAGAACCATTCACATAGAGCCTGCTCTTACCACCACTTGTGATCACCCTCTTGAGGATCACCGTGGAATCATCACCAAGCCCCGATTCCTGCAGGGCCTGCAACAAGTCACGATGTTTGGCGTTGACCACAAACAGCGCCTCCACCACACACTGCTGTGCACCGTTTCTGATCCAGTCAGATTGCGCCCGGCCGCCCATGAGAAGATGAATAGCCCGCAGCATTATGGACTTCCCGGCACCGGTCTCACCAGTCATCACCACCAGCCCGCTCCCCTCATCCTGATCAAAGACAAGGTGCAACGACTCAATCAGGGCCAAATTTTCAACCTTCAGCTCACACAGCATCTTTTCCTTCCAAACATATACCCATAGTCACCATCCTTCCTTGACTCACCTCACAAACAACGTTATTCTGGAAAGGTAAGGTCTTATTCCTCTTTTTTACAGTCCTTAATCGCCATAACAGGCTTAACATGCCCAAAAAAAACAGCCTCAGCGCCAGCCTCGAAGATTACCTGGAGGCAATTTACCATATCATTCAAGAAAAAGATGTGGCCAGAAGTAAAGAGATAGCCGCCCGTCTGCAGGTCAGTCGGGCATCGGTCACCGAAGCACTGCGGGCTCTGTCCAAAAGGGAACTCATCAATTACGCCCCCTATGAAGCCATCACCATGACCACAAAAGGGGAAAAGGCGGCAGAAAATGTCATCTTCCGCCACGATGCCCTGAAACAATTCTTCATAGAAGTTCTAGCTGTGGAGCGCAGTGTGGCAGAAGAAGGCGCCTGCAGAGTGGAGCATGCCGCCCCGCCAGAGGTAATTTCCCACATGATCTCCTTCATCGAATTTTTGAAGATCTGCCCTCGCGGCGGTAACGAACTTCTCCAAGGCTTTGCGGACTACTGCAAACGAGGCAAGACACGAAGTAACTGTGACGCCTGTGTTTCAAGCTGTCTTCTTCAGGGGACGACAAAAGCTGATTGAGCTGGCTCCCCCAAGCATCTATCCCAGCAATCCTGCAATTTCTCCCTCTTCCGGAAAACGCTTCATCTCCTTCTTGGAGAAGATGCTCTTGCCGTCAGCAGTGATCTCAAAGACTCCACCTGTGGAGGGAATCAACTCCACCTCAACGCCGGAAATCTTCTTCAAGTCCTCTTCCAACCTGGAAGCACGAGGTTGATAGTTTCACTTTGTGCAATATTCAATTGTAATCTTCACAGGTATCCTCTCAATAATAATCTTCTCAACTTTTATTCATAAAGCAGCAATAATATATCCAAAAAGGATGTAAAGCAATTTAATCGACACAAGCAAGACAGACAACCTTTAAACTGGTCTTAACTCATTTGCAGAATCAAGACATGGCACCACAAGCAATTATCTCAAACCACTCCATGTCATACTGTATTTTTCAGAGAGACATGGTATAGTCATTTTTGGTAAAATTTTTTCTGCCTCCCTTACCAGGCTCAATTCAAAAAAGATCTTATGTCAGAGTCAGACCCACATGCAGTCCTTTTTGCCATTCTTGACGACCTCAATCAGGAAGAGCAACGACGCCTTTCTCCTGCCGCCAGCCTGAGTGTTCAGGCCAAAAGAAGAACGACTGAGACGAGAAGGGGTCATCGTCAGGCCTATGCCCTCGATGCCGACCGCATCCTCCATTCTCGGGCATACACCCGCTACATCGACAAGACACAGGTGTTCTGCCTGATTGCAAACGACCACATCACCCACCGGGTTCTGCATGTGCAATTGGTCTCCCGCATTGCCAGAACAATCGGCCGCTTCCTCCATCTCAACGAGGATCTCATTGAAGCCATCGCCCTTGGCCATGATATCGGCCACCCCCCTTTTGGTCACGATGGTGAGCATTTCCTGGCCACACTTTGCACAAAGCATGGACTCCCCCCTTTTCAGCACAATATCCAATCGATACGTTTTCTCGATCAGCTGGAACGCAAAGGGCAAGGCTGGAATCTCAGTTTGCAGACCTTGGATGGCATTCTCTGTCACGATGGAGAACTGCATGCCCATCAGTTAACTCCTCTGCCCATAGACGATTTCACTGACTTTGACCGAAAGATGGCCGCCAAGCAGGCAGACCCTTCACTCAATCTATGCCCGGCCACACTCGAAGGATGCGTGGTCCGTATGGCCGACACCATCGCTTATATCGGCCGCGATATTGAGGACGCTATCACCCTGGGACTGATCCAACGAACAGATATCCCTGAGCCCTGTCGTCAAACTTTAGGGGAGGGCAACGGTTCCATTGTCTACACCCTGGTTACAGATCTGATTACGAACAGCAAAATAGCCGCTCCAGGAGCACAGCACAATATTGCCAGCAATCACATCGGATTCAGTAACGAAATCGCCGATGCCCTGCAAGAACTCAAGCAGTTCAATTACACCCATATCTACCTCCACCCCCAGACAAAAAGCAGTATGCCCCTCATACAAAAATGCTATGAGACCCTCTTTGAGGCCTGTCTGGGCTGCCTGGAAAAGAACGACACAGATATCTCGCCACCCGCTGACCTTCTGATCGCCATGACAGACTCCCCCCTGGCCAATCAAACCCCAGCCACCATGGCCCGGGATTATATCGCCGGCATGACTGATGACTTTTTCCTGAAACAAGCCAAGGCTGCCGGCTGCACGGTGCCAGAAAAACGATGAAGATCTCCCTGCAAAAATTTGTCCCCGGAGAGAATGTGCGGATGATGGTCATTGCCACCTTTATTGGCCTGATGGCCGGCATCAGCATTATTGTCTTTCGGACCGTGGTTGAAGGGATGGAAAAGTTTGTCTTTGAAGGCGGCAAAGAGCTATTGGGCATCAACAAGGGTGGATGGCACTTGCTGCTCCTGCCCCTGATCCCCATGGCCGGCATGGTCCTGCTGATTCCACTCTCTCTGCTTTTCCCTGGAGAGGTAAACGGCTACACCTTCACCAAATTCCTGCGCAAAGTGAACCTGGAAGGCGGATACATCAAGGCCAGGACCATCTCGCTCAAACTCATATCCACCGCCCTGACCATCGGCACAGGAAACTCCGCCGGCGTCGAGGGGCCCATTGCCGCCATCGGCGGGGCCATTGGCTCACAGATTGGGCAAGTTTCCAAAGTATCCGGCGCCCGCATGAAGGTCTATATTGCCGCCGGTTGCGCCGGGGGTATTGCCGGTATCTTCAACGCCCCTTTGGCCGGCATCTTTTTTGCCTCAGAAATTGTCCTGCTGGGCACCTTTGAGATCTCATCTTTTTCCGCCCTGGTCATTGCCTCGGCCATATCCACGGTGGTCACCAGGGCCTGGTATGGTGAAAACCCGGTTTTTTCCATACCGGCTTACCACATGGTCAACCCCTTTGTCGAGCTGCCACTCTACACCATCATGGCGGTGGTCACCGGTCTGGTCGCCGTCTTTCATATCCGCATCTTTTACTTTATCCGCGACAAATACCAGGCCCTGCCCATCCATCCCCAGCTCAAGCCGCTGACCGGCGCCTTTATCATCGGATGCATAGGCATGGCTTATCCTCAGATCATGGGCAGTGGCTATCAGTTTATCGAGTCGGTTATGAATGGAAAAGGGACACTCTTCCTACTCCTGGCCCTTATTTTCTTCAAGATTATAGCCACCGCCATCACCCTTGGCTCAGGCGGGGCCGGCGGTGTCTTTGCCCCTGCCCTGTTTATCGGGGCGATGATCGGCGGCGCCTTCGGCCACGTAGCCAATATGATCTCTCCCACCATGACGGCTGACCCTGGCGCCTACGCCACCGTAGGCATCGGCACTTTTCTGGCCGCATCCACTCACGCGCCCATGACCGCCATCTTTCTGCTCTTCGAGATGACCGGTAACTACATGATCATCGTGCCGATTATGCTCACTTCCATTATCGCGACTATTGTCGCCAAGAAATTCAATGAAGACTCCATCGACACGGTGGATTTCACCCGCGAAGGCATTGACATCCATGAGGGCCGCGAAACAGCGATCATGAAATCGATCCGTGTGGGCAAGGCCATCACCGAAGATGTCGATTTTATCAGTGAAAAAGCGAACATCAATCACCTGCTGGAGATCTTCCGCATGGCCAAGGGAGGATTTTACTTTCCAGTGGTTGATGACTCAGGGAAGATGGTCGGAATCGTCTCCATGCAGGATGTGAAGAATATCCTGCACAAGGCAGAAGAAGAACGGGTCTGTTATCTGGTGGGCGGAATATGCAGCCGGGACGTGATCATGCTCACACCCGACGACTCACTCTATACAGCAATGCAACTCTTTGACATTAAAGGAATTGAAGAGATCCCAGTGGTTGAAGATCTGAATAATAAATGGGTGGTCGGCATGCTCAAGCGCCGAGACGTGCTTGCGGCCTACAATCATGAAGTCTTGAAAAAAGGGATCAGTGAAAAGGCAGCTACGATCAGGATAACCTGTGGTGGTTGAGCGCTGAGATCTTCTTGCATTCCATCATTTATTTATACAAACAATGGTAAAATCATGGTAAATGATTATTTGATTTACTGAAGTAACTGCAACGCATTGCATACCCTGTTTACACTAAGCGCTCGTAGCTCAGCTGGATAGAGCACTGGACTTCGAATCCAGGTGTCGGGGGTTCGAATCCCTCCGGGCGCACCAATAAAATCAAGGGGTTAACCAGAACAATCAACTGGTTAGCCCCTTTTTTTATGCAATTTGTTCCATTCGCCATTGCTTTTTTCTGCTTTATTATTGTATAGTTTGACATCTAATTGGAACAAAAATGGAACAAAAAAAACGGTGGAAAACTATACCATGGCACGCATTCAGACTCGCAAAGGAAAAACCCGAACTACATTTACAGCTACTGTTAGAGTTAAAAACTTTGATCCAATAGCCAGGACATTTGACACTAAGGGAGAAGCAAAAAGCTGGGCTGCTGACATAGAAAGGGAAATGCGGATAGGACGATATCAGGACGTACGTCCTGCTGAAAAAACAATGTTTTCTGAAGTGTTAATTAGATATCTGGATCAAGTCTCAACTACAAAACGACCAAACTCAGAGCGTCGCGACAGGGACTCGGCCAAGGCGATCCTCACTAGTTTTGGTTCAGAAATCTCTTTAGCCGATATAAATCCGCAACGGTTGGCAACCTACCGTGATGCTCGGTTAAAAATTGTTTCTCCATCAACGATTCAAAAAGAATTTGCACTGCTTTCCCATATGTTCAATATAGCACGAAGGGAATGGGGGTTACAAATTAACAACCCAGTACCGGATGTAAATCGACCAAAGGTTCGTAACAGTCGAACTCGCTTTCTTACCAAAGAAGAGGCTCAAAGATTATTGGATTTCGCCCAAAAAAGTCGTAATAAAAATCTTTATCCTTACCTCTTGATCATGATGCACACAGGAATGCGCCCAAGTGAAGCTGCAGGTTTAACATGGGGGGATATTGACTTGGACGCTCGACTCGTTAATCTTAAAATTACAAAAACCGACATGCGATATGTCCCGCTTACAGAAATGGCTGAAAAAGCGTTCCGGTCCATTCGCCCAACTGATAGCGGAAGCGATATATATGTATTTCTACCACCGAGTAGTTTGTTAAAGACGTCTATTATACGTCCTAGTCTTCACTTCCGGCGGTCATTTGATACAGTCAGGGCCAAAGCAGGTCTCGAAGATGTACACCTCCACGACTTGCGCCATACCGCCGCCAGCCATCTCCTCATGGGCGGGGGTAGATATCAGAACTTTAGCGGAGATTCTGGGGCATAAAACACTACAGATGGTTCATCGCTATACCCATCTTCTCAATGATCACAAATTGAAAGCTGTTGATCTGATCAACTCATTAGGACTGGAATAAAAAAATCAAATTGACTTTTCGATGGTGGATATATTCAAGGGAAATCGAATTCAATCCTTGTTGTATCCGGCACGAACAGCATTTTCTATTCTGGCCACCTCATCATCGGCCAGAAAACTGTAAAAATCAGCCCGCTTCCGCGCAGAAAGCTGCCCATTGTTGTGCAGACAGAGCTGAATGAAAAGATCAGTGAGACGGTCGGGCATGTCAACAATAGATTGAATTTCCTGTTTCGTCCTATCGTAGCTTACCAAGAAATCAAGCTCCTCCACCAACTCCTTTTCAATGGTTAGGCGGACAAAATCGCACAGTACCTCCACCTGGGCCGTCATGTCGATGTATTGATACCCAGTCTCTCCCTGCACTGTCATCTGCCCGACATCATCTATCGTGTATTCGATAAACTCATAATCGAGCGTGAAAATAATTCCAGAGGAGAATCGTAGAGTGCCGGATTTTTCAGCATGGCGGCAGAAACAGGGAACATCAACCCTTTCGGAATCAGTCCACGCCGTGACAAAATATCGTGAATGAGAAACCGATGGATACGGCCGGTTTCAAAACAACGACAGACTATATCCGAAATCTGTATCACTGCATGGCTGATCTGCCATTACCGAAAACCATGCACACATTTGCGTGACGAACCATTTTCTTTTTCACAATCAGTCTGTTTTTCCAAGATGGCAAGTCGTGCCTCAATCTCTCTTAATTGATTTTTCAACGCCTCATTTTCTTTCTTGGTGCTAACCATATCATGAACCGCACCAATGAAATCAGACATAAGATTATCATAGCCGCCACCAGCGTTAAGTATCTCAATTACCTGTATGATTTTATCAGGGATACTTAATGGCGGCAGCTCTTGCTTTGGGGCAAGGTCAAATTTACTGATATCTTTTGTCTGTTCGTTAAGATGGGGGAAACTCGAAAGTACCTCTGTCGTCTTATTTGTTTTCAATACAGAAATATATTCCCCACTCAATATGCATCGCCCAAGCGATAGCATCTCCTCAAATGTCATCTTGAAATGATCGGCAATTCTTTCCCGAATTTTGTCTGACCCAAGCTTTCGTTGTTTGACAATAGCGTTCAAGTAGCCGCGATCGATCTGCTGTTCATTAGCAAGACGAGTTTGCGCCCCCCTACCCTCCTCACTCAACAAGTGAGTCAATGCGGCATGAAATTGTTTGGCAACGGATTGAATCATGAGTCAATAATAGAGCAAATGCTCAAGAAATTCAAGAAAAAAATCATTTTTCGCATATTTGGTCAATTTTAATTTGACTTTATTTCTCAAATACATAAAAAATAGACCATGCGCACACCAAAAAAGAAAACAACAAAAAAGAAAATAGCCATGATGGCCAACATTGGCCCTGACTTTTTCAGTCATATCATACGGGGTCGGCGTCGGTGTCCACCTTCGGTCGCGGTACGCCTGGAGGAGGTCACTGGTATTGATAGATCTGTTTGGGTGTGGGAATCTCCAGAAGAAATCAGAAAAACTGTTGAGCAATTTATATATTCTAAATGAGACAATTATGGATATTGATATCAGGTTGGCAGCAATAGAAGAAAGTCAAAAACGGATAATTGACCTTTTGGTCAATAAAATAAAATCTCCTGGGATGATGAGTCTAAAAGAGGCCGCTCAATATGTTGGTTTTTCGCCGGATCATTTTCGACGGCTTGCCGTAGAACAACGAATAATTCCATATTCAAGACCATCTGAACAACAAAAAGGGAAGTTGCTTTTCCGAAGAATTGATCTCGATATTTTTTTAGAAAAATCAATCAAAGGGGAAAAGTCAAAGCAGCAACTTGGCCGCAGAAGAAAATCGACTGTAATTTTAACACGGTAGATATGTGACTGCAGAAAAAGAAATAATCTGGCAACTGGCTCAATCCTGGGTGCGCTCCAACAGGGTGTTGATATGGTGCATAGCCGCACCATATTATCGGTATATGTCATGCGATTCTTACGACTTGGCAGGAGAGGCCCAACTCGTTGCGTACCAGGTAATTTCAGTCTTAATCGATCAAAACAAGGATTTGTCTTTTACGAGTAAGTATTTTCGTATTGTCTTTCGCACCAGATGCATCCAAATGGCTGCCGGTGTTGCATTAGCAAACGAACCAATGACAACCATGTCAATGCATAAAGAGCAATATCCATATTTGGATAAGCCTTCTGATCTGGATGAATCAGTCATTGCCGAAGCATTGTCTGCACTGACTAATCGACAAAGGCTGGTTTCCCGGTGGATTCTTTCACAACCAAAACCCGTCAGCTTTAACACAATTGCCGATCATTTTGGCATTCATGTTCAATCAGTTAGAAGAATTTTATCCCATATTATCAAGAGAATAGAAGGTTATGGACATCAAAGAATATGCGAGGACCTCTAAAATTCCGCTTAAAACACTACGCTGGATAGCAAAGAAAGAGATTATCAGCGATCCGCTCACGGACAACGAATTGATCGGTCTGGAATTGTTGGAAAACATTTGGGGTAAAAGAGAGGTCATACGCCCACAAATACGGCAATTGAGCCTAAAAAACAGAAAAGCACTTATTGACACCTGTGATCTGGATACAAAATGGGAACGCTATGCGTATTCCAGGTTCATGAACCTGGAATCAGACAAACGTCTTTTCATGAAAACCCTGATACTAGAAATTGAATTAACCTTTCGCTTCAAGTTGTCAATTTTTGAGATTAAAAAACTTTATAGAATACGAAAGAGAGTCCATAGAGCCAAAGAAAGACAAGCTCAAAATCTTCAACATGAGATCATGGAAAAGTCGAATAATGACCCTGGAAAAAGTGAAATTGTAGCTACAAAATGACCATGAAAAGATGCGACAAAAACATGAACTAATAAAAAGAAACAGTAGTTTCTTTAATGCGACAGAAATGATGACTCAAGCCAAAAAACAAGCTCAAAAAATCTTCCTGATTATCGGAATATTTTTTATGCTCACCAGTCCAGTTTTTGGGTTTGAAATCCGGCAGGATTTATACAGCTATTCGTCCGCCATAAACACATCTATACAAATTCCAATCCATCCAACTTTCATCATTGCCAGGCAACCATCTTTTTACGCCCGCCCAGAAAGCCGGCCGTTTCCTGTGGTTTATTTTGACCAGGGTAGCGCATGGTTATCACCGGATGCCAGCAATAAACTTCTCATAGACTTGCAGGAGTGTTGTGCATCCTGCCCTCTCTACCTCACTGGCTATACCTGTTCGATTGGAATCGAAAACCAGAACATGAAACTTTCCAGGTATCGGGCTGAGGCTGTTGCCGCCCTGCTTCGGAAAAATAGTTACAAGGTGGCCTCGGTGGAAGGAAAAGGAATGATTTACGGGAGCAACCTCGAAAAGAACCGCAGGGTGGAGATAAGACTTACGAAAAAACAACCTATAGGGGCCAAACTTTAACGATTACCTCTCGCAACGCCCCTATGGTCATTCAGACGAAACTTTTCAGCTACAGAGCGAATAGACCCTTTCTGCCAACAGAATTAAAAAACGCACAAACTCGTGCAACAACTGCAACAAAAGGAGAAGCAATCATGAAAAAAATTACCTTTTTCGCCATGTTAACCGTTTTACTGCTCCAGGCAGTCAATGTTTTCGCTATGACAACTCCGGCGACTGGTTCCTTTGCCTATGACCTGTACGATATTGCGGTCACTCAGATTTTACTTGGTCCTATTGGATTTGTCGCGGGTGTCGCCTCTATGGTTTTTGCAGCCATCCTTGCTATCCGGCAGATGATTCTCCCTGCTGCAGGTGTTGTCCTTGGGGGTGCATTTCTGCTTTCCGCTGATACCGTTGTACAGTCTATCGGCGCTTTAATCCTGTAATGAGACCATAGAGGTTAAGCAATGATTGCCAGAAAGTTTCCACAATACCTATCTAAACCGTTTCAAGTGCTGTGGTTTGAGGTGGATGAGCTGGTCTTGTTCCTCTTCTTCCTTACCCTGTCATTGCTCTACGGCAAGTTAATGTGGCTGATTTTCCTGGTATCTCAGTATTCCTACACCAAGACTAAACGCTCTCAGGCACGGGGATTCTTGAAGCATGTCCTTTATGTCTTTGGCCTGGTCAAGATGAACAACTATCCCGACTATTTCCAGCAGGAGTTTCACGAGTGAAAGCAGATATTTTCGTACAAAAAACCAGCAATCTATACCTTGAAAACCGACTGCTTAAATTTGCTATCGGGGCTATGGCTGTAGCCGTCTGCTTCAACTCCTTTATGGTGTATCGGGCTGTTAAATATCAACGTGTTGTGCTGATTCCACCCGCTATGACCGGCACGGTTGAGTTCGTCCAGGGCAAGCCTACTGAGGCTTACATCAAAGATATGAGCAGAAAGATTGTCAACTTGGCTACTACCTATTCCCCACCCACGGCCAGAGGGCAGTTTGATGATCTGCTCTCTCTCTATACTTCTGAAGCCTATCCCGAAGCCTCAAAAAGCTGGTACTCCTTGGCGGGTCGCATTGAAGAATCACAAGTAAGTTCGACATTTTACATGGAGACAATCACTTTAGGTGAAGGCACTATCGAGATGTTTGGGAATTTAGTCCAGTTTGCTGGAGACACAAAACTCGAAACGGCAGCCAAAACCTTTGTGGTCGCTTATCGCATCCGTGATGGTCGTTTTGAGATTAGCGAGTTCAAGGAGAAGAATCTCAGGGCGGACGCGGACAAACTTAAAGAGGAAGCAGAAACAGAAGCACAGCTCAAGAAAAACGCAGATGCAAAAATGAAGATTGACAAGCAAGCGGAGATGGAAACGAAATGAAGAAAATCGTACGAATAAGCCTGTGCCTGCTTTTGGCTGCCTCCTCGGTGCAAGCTAAAGAAACAGCTGTTCCACCCCCACTTGCTACAGCTCCACCTGCTACAACTCATGTGGCTGATTTGGTGGGGCAAGCAAAACAAGAAGAACAAGCACATGACCTGAAAGACCAGACCTCTATTCTCTCACCACAAGCCCAAGAGTCTCCGGTAATAAGAGAGCCAAAACCAATCAAGCCTTCAAAAGATTCAACCGCAGCCTTTGATGAACCAGTACCAGTCAACTTCATTGCCCCTGAGATGCCAACAATTGTCCAGTTGTCCAATCGTGACATCAACCGGATTGTCTGTTCCGGGCCGATGAGCGATCTGATTTATTCTGAAGAAAAAGGCGTTACTGGTCATTTCTCCGGCAATAGTGCCTTTATCAAATTCAAGGCCGAGGAGTTCAACGGCCAGCTAAGCTATGCAGAGACTCCCAGCGAGTTGTTTATTGTCTGCAATGGCGCAGTTTATACCCTGATTGCGGAACCTCACGAGATCCCATCTGTGACCCTGCATCTGGCCGCACCAGCAAAGGATGTTTTCAAAAAGAATATCGACCATTACAAAAACATGCCTTTGGAAAAGCAGGTCTTGCAAATCATCCGTGAAGGTTACGAAGGCGGCTATCCATCTAGCTACAAGGTATCAAATGCGAACACTCTTATTCCCCTGTGTGGTGATCTTATGGTCAACCTGTTGCAGACCGTAGATGTGGAAGGGGCAGGATTACGATTGAAGCAATACAAGGTTGCCTCTACCAAGGGAGAAACAATGGAATTGCAGGAAAAAACCTTCTTGTCGCTTGGTATCAGTGAATCTATCCTGGCCGTGGCCATAGAAGATCATGTTTTGAATACCGGCGAGGCAACCAGGGTGTTTGTGGTTGAGAAACGGGAGCAATCGCAATGACCCTGAAAGAGAGGTTCAACAACCTGACACCACAAAACAAAAAGGTTTTAGTCTGGTCGGTCGTCGGTCTCATTATCCTGGGAATCGCTGTTACTGGTTACAACTCCCGCGCCAAAAAAAAGGTAGAGGTTGCGGGGACAGAAAGAAACAAGACCATTCACCTTGACCCTGACATGATTGAAAAGACCATGCTCAAGGAACAGGGTCGGCAGATTGATGCTCTGAAAAAAGGTCTGAGCGATCTGACAAAAAGCCAGACCGATTTTTTGGCTACTGAAGAGAGGAAAAACAAAGACGAAGCAAACAAAAAAATAGTTATCCCCACCCCTGAACAATTATCTCAGGGGAAACCTGTTCTTGATGAACATGGAACGCCTGTATTTCACAATAGTCAACCAGCATCAGGTGGCCGCAACCTGGGGCCGCAACCTCAAGGTGGGGGTCGTGGCCAGCAGAAGGAAAAAAAGATCGTGGGCAAGATTTCGGTGATTTCAAACCAGGCCCCTGCCCTTCCCCAAGATGACGGTAAAAAAAAAGGTCGGACGGTCTATCTTCCACCTTCCTTCATGGAGGCGAGCCTTTTGACAGGTTTCGATGCTGCTACTTCGAGCGGTGCTAAGGGGGGCAACTCCGAACCTCTTTTGCTCCGTATCCAGACCCCAGCTGTGCTGCCAAATGACATCAAGGCCAACCTGTCCGGCTGTTTCGTTATTGCCGAGGCCGTTGGCAGGTTGGACAAAGAACGGGCCGATGTTCGTTTGGTCTCATTGTCCTGCCTATCCAACGAGGGCAGTGCTGTTATTGATACCCAGATCAAGGGCTTTGTAACAGATTCCGACTCCAAGGTTGGCCTATCTGGACGAGTAGTTTCCCGCATGGGAGCAAGCACTGCCAGGGCGATCATCGCCGGTATTTTCGGTGGAGCGGGTGAAGCATTAAAAGCAGCGGCCACCACAACCTCAACATCCACCCTGGGTACGACCAATACTGTTGAGGCGGCAGAAATCGGTAAATATGCTCTCGGTGGTGGATTATCTGAGGGAGCGAACACCCTGCAAGATTTTTACATGGACCTGGCTAAACAAACGACTCCGGTTATCGAAGTGGCTGCTACCAAAAAGGTTACGGTTATTGTCTCGGAAGGCAAGGATTTGGAAATCAAAGAAAATAAAAGAGATCAGGAATTATGATGAAATCACTGTCTGTTGTTCTCCCTTTACTGCTTCTGTTGCTCCTGTCAGGGTGCAGCGGGTTCAAAAGTGTTATCAATCCCTACGAAGAAAATTTCAAGTGCCGTACCAGGGATGACGCCGGTAAGTGTATTGATACGCCATCCGCTTACAAGGAAGCCAGATTTCCCGATGCTGACAATGCAAGCGATACAACCTGCTCTGACACCAAGGGTAATAAGGTTCCCTGCCCTGATGCAACCAACACCCCCACAACTTGCACAGATGTCGAAGGCACAGTTGTCCCCTGCCCTCCTGCTACAACCGATGAGTCCAAGATCATTGTCACCAGAGTTTCAAAGACGAACACCAACCAGCTAACCGCTCAAAGCAATCGGTACAAGGTACTCACGGAACTCCTGGAGGAACCGGACAAGCCAATGCTTGCGCCACCCAAGATCATGCGGGTACTGATGCTGCCCTACAAAGGAGAGAGCGATGAACTGTTCATGACCCGCTTCGTTTATTTGAAGCTGAAAGAATCTCAATGGGTGCTGACAGATATAAGTGAAAAGGCAAAGGCAATACAATGAGTGACTTTTTCCAACGGCTTCTCTACGGCAATACTGAATACCTGAAACACAGCGATCTGGCCAAGTTGACCAGGCGGCATCCCTTTTCTGCCTTCCTGAACTATATCGCTTACGATCAGGAGCATGAAATCTATGTGAATCAGGACAGCACCTTTGGGATGATATGGGAGTGTTCCCCGCTTACCTACGCAGGGGAAAAGGCCATGAACTCACTCGAGGGCATTTTCAGGGCGGGTATGCCTTATGGCACTATTATTCAGTTTGTTTTACATGCTGATTCCCACATAGAACCCATCATAGAGCGGTATCGAAACAGCCGCACCAGAACAGAACCAATAATTGCCACCAATACCGAACGAGTTACTGAATTTTTACTCGAAGGGAAAAAGGGGCTGGAGGCCTGTAGCTTTATTCCAGTCAGGAATTTCCGGCTGTTTATAGCGGCTAAAATCCCTGGTAATGCGACCGGTATGCCCAAACCAGAAGAGCTTGATGATAAAAAGAAGATTGCACCGTTACTCGACATCAAGCGGCAGATCAACGAGACATTGAGAGCAGCCCAGCTTTACCCCAGGAGTCTGCCACCAGGCAACCTTATGGAATGGTTGCGGCGGTTGCTCAATACTTACCCCAAGGATTATCCAGAGCATAACTTCAATTCCTACAGCCCAAATATTCCAATTCTGAAACAGATTATCAATGCGGATACCGTTATCAAGGAAGGTAGCGATTATATTCAAGCTGGAGACAAATACTGGTGTTGCACGACTCCCAAGAGCTTCCCCCGTGAAGTTGACCCGATGCAGACCAATTCCCTGTTTGGCGGGATATGGGGCATTATCTCTGATGCTGACCAGATCAAGACTGATTTTCTCTATTCCTTCAATATCGTCTTTCAGAAGGGGCTGGATGTAACAATCCATGCAAAAACCAATCTGATGCTCAACCAGAAAGGGGTTGGTTCATTATCTACCCTGCTCTACCGTAAACAAGCGGAACATATAGAGGCATCCGACGATCTGGAACATGGTGTCAAATTCCTCAAGATCATCCCTGTTTTTTGGGTGTTCTCGGACGATGTAGAAAAGGCCAGAGATTCATGTACCCGTGTGAGACGGTTATGGGAGAATAATGGCTATGTGATGCAACGGGACAATATGGTGCTGAAAATCCTGTTTATCTCGTCTTTTCCTCTTTGTATGTACGCTGACGGGAAGAACATAGAAAACCTGGAGCGTGATTTTACCGCGCCAGTACCTTCAATCACCCCATTGCTGCCAGTTCAGGGCGATTTTGTTGGTTCCGGCGGCACCCCGAATCTGATCTTCACTGGCCGGAAAGGGCAGTTGATTTCGTTAGACTTTTTCGCAAAAGGGGCAACCAACTTTAATTGCTTTTGCTGCGCCACATCTGGTTCCGGCAAGTCGTTTCTGGTCAACTTCATAGCCTTTAATTATTACGCTTGCGGATCCATAATCCGCATCATTGATATTGGTGGTTCTTACAAAAAAATAGCTGACATGTTGGGGGCGAGGTATCTGGATTTCTGCCCTGATTCAGATATTTGTCTTAATCCCTTCACAAACGTCATTGAGCCGGAGGAAGAATTAGCTGCGATTGCAACCGTATTCGCGCAAATGGCCTACGCCAATGCGAAAACAGGATGCGATGATGTAGAGGAAATAAATTTGTTTTACTGGGCGGTAAATTGGGCCTGGCATCAAAAAGGACAGGATGCTGATGCAAATACGGTCATGGAATTTATGAAATTATTTCCCAATGGCCCTGACATGAATCAACATAAAGGATCTGATTCCAACAAAGACCTGATTGCGAAAGCCAGGAAACTAGGCTTTCTCTTGATGAATTACACATCGTATGGCTTTTACGGAAAATTCTTTTGCGGCCCCAGCACCTTTGATATTCGCAATGATGAGTTTGTTGTTCTTGAGCTGGAAAACCTGAAGGTGAAACCTGATCTATACAAGGTGGTCACCATGCTCATTATCAATGCCGTGACTCAAGACCTTTACCTTTCAGATCGGTCACGGCATCGGCTTATTATTTTCGATGAAGCATGGCAGTTTCTGGATAAGTCCTCAATGCTGGCTCCAGTTGTCAACGAAGGTTACCGCAGGGCAAGAAAATACTCCGGTAGTTTTATGATTATTACTCAATCTATTCTTGATCTTGATTTGTTTGGTGAAGTTGGGACTGTAATCAAAGACAACTCGGCCTTCAAAATCTTTTTGGAATCTCCTGCTTTTGACAAAGCAAAAGACCTGAAATTGATTGATTACGATGAGTTTTCCATGAAGCTCTTAAAAAGCATCAAGTCCAACCCTCCGTACTACTCAGAAATCTTCTTTGACACTCCCTTTGGAATTGGCCCGGCTCGTTTGATAGTCAACGATTATGCCTATTTTATCTACACCTCCAAGGCTTCTGAAATCGCCATGATCGAAGAGCGAGTTAAGTCCGGCATGACCTATCATGAGGCCATCCTGGAAATGGTCGAGTTACGGAAAGATGGTCAACTGTAAGTTTTTTATTCTCATCCTCATTTGTGGCCTTCTGCTGGCCTTTCCTGCCTATGCAATAAATCTTGGCACCATTGGGACGACCTATCCCATAGTGGAGCCGGACCTGGTTGCAGAGATCAAGGCCAGCATTGACTATGAAAAGCTTGAAAAGGTCATGGAGGAGCACAGGCAGAATTACCAGGCAAAAGACATCTATGCCCTGCCTACAGCCAAGAGAGCCCGGACCTTTTTAGTTGATATGACCTACACCTTAGATCACGACATCCCTGGTGAAAATGGGGAGATCATGTACCAGCGTGGGCTTACCTGGAACCCTTTGGATTATGTCTCTCCACCCGAATTGGTGGTCATCAACAGTGAGGACGCAAAGCAAGTGGAATGGTTTGAGAAGTCACCCTATTACAAGAATCGTCAAATCAAATTGCTGATCTCCGCAGGATTTGCCGCTTCCTTGATAAAGCAATTAGACAGGCCAGTCTTTTATCTGACCAAAACCATAGCTGATCGGCTGCAACTCACCGCTGCTCCTTGCGTGATTACCCAGAATGGAAAAAAGATGATGGTGCAGGAGGTGAGGATTGATGAATAAATACCTCCTGGCCTTAGTGCTTTTATTTTCTGCGTCTCCAGCCTTTGCTGGTGTCCTTAAATCAGGCGATTCATGGAACCCGGGTACGGATATAAACTGGGATGATATGGACTTCAAGTTTTTAGGGATTTGTATCTGCCCAAGACCACCACCAATTTTTTACGAGGAAGGTGAGATTTACGAATATTGGGATCCGTCTTTATTCATAGATACGGTAACAGTAGCCAATTATTCTCCGTTTACGGGGTCTGGTGGAGACGCCGAGGGTTCGATTGATGACGTATTAGGCGGAAAGAACAAGTCTTCGGATGCTATATCTATTGCCGATGAGTCAACCTTCTTTCAGGCACATGCGTTTATTTTTTCGATGCTGGATGGAAACCCTTGTGAGAATAGCGATGTTGGAGGCTGGTGGACTGAATTTGATTCAATGTGGCAGGATGATGAACTTGCAGTCACTATCACACCAGAAGCTGCATTATTCGCCAATAAAAACATGCAAATGCTTTGCATGACTGATGCGGCTTATACCAATCTGGGTTTGTCATTTGGTTGGATGCCCTGGTGTCTTGGGAGCAGCGGGTCAACCTATCCCGTAAGCGGCCATGTGGACAACGACAATATTGTTCAGGCCAGTAATACGGTAGCGGCACGGCTGATTTTCAAGCTGAATCGTCTATTCATGCTCTGCGACCCGTCTCCTGTTTGTGGCTGCGAATACACGCCGATCTGGAGAAAGGACCATTACAAGATGCACACGGCCCGGCCCGATCTTCGGGCCACCTATCTCATCGGCACAGCATCCAAGTTTTATGATTCCGGCCTTAATCCGCCATATCAAGGGATGAAGGGCTCAAATGATGAATTTCTCTGGGTGGTATTCAGGAAGGTACTCTGTTGCACTTGCTGCGAATGATATGCGAAGACAAATTTCTATCATCATGCTGACCGGATTGGTTGTCGGCTTATCGGCCTTATCGGTGCAAGGCGCTGAATCTTGTTCTGACAAGACTGTCCCTGCTTTGCCACCGGCTCTCTTGGAAAAGGCCAGGGAACAGGCTGTAATTGACGACGAAGCAATAAAAAATGCTATGGATAAGGCCAGAGAACGGGCCAAAGCCATAACCATCCTTGAAAACAAGCATAGCGCAGCAGGGAAAAAGGCCGCTGAAGAGACGAATGCCGTTTATCGTTCCCAGGAATTTCAGGACAAGGTGAAATATTACGAACAAGGACAGGAAGACCTTCTGATACCAAGGGCAAAGAAAGAGATAAAGGAGCAGGAGAAAGGCATCCTTGCTGATTCTGAAAAGATTTATCTTTTCCTGTCGAGTTCCATACCTGAATCGTCTTTTCAGGGGTACATGGCCTACCTCGATGGAGTGCCGGAGATCGTGCCCGTCATGATGGGAATGGTAGGCGGCAGGGATAAAAAGCACAAAAAAGAGAGGATAAAATGGTGGAGCAAGGTTCTCAAAAAAGATACCACCTGCGAGGATAAACCAGAAGCACGATGTGACAAGCTCAAAGTTCCCATTACGATCAAGCCGGCCCTTTTTAGACAGTACGAGATTACCGAAGTCCCCACCCTGATCTATGCCAGAGGCGATGAAGTTTTTCAGCTTCAAGGCGATGTGGGCATCGTTACCCTCTTGGAAACAGTTAATCAGGAAGCCAAAAGCCCAAGTCTAACTGCTTTGACAACCAAGATCAGGGAAAGATAATGAGCGACCAGAAGTTTAAAAAAGGCAGCAAGTCAGGCCATGAAGAGATTTTCAAAGCAGAGACAACTTGGTTTCACATATTCAGAGCTATGATTGTTAACGGAGATATCGCCAAGATAGGGGCGTATGCCTTGACCGTCTACATCGTGATCAAGGGATACACCGATTTCAATACAGGTCAGGCCTTTCCATCCTTGGAGTTCATTTGTAAAAAAAGCGGAATTTCTGACAAGCAGGTGCGTCGATCTCTGGAGATCCTGGAGGAGCATGGATACATCTCAAAACAAAAGATCGGACGAAACAATATTTATACCTTACGTGAAAAAATCGAGATGTCTGATACTGCCGGACGTCCGGTAGCTATAGCCACATGGGATTATATTCCAAATTGTATCAATGCTGCCAGGGCGGAGCTTAAGAACTTTCTTATGACCGGCAAATCATGCGGTCAGATTGTCCATATTGACACCATAAACATGAACATCCAGATCAATCAGGGAGGCGAGAACACACAGAATAACATTGATTACCATCTTGAGAAAATAAATGACCCGAAAACGAGAGAATTTTTGCGGCAACGAATGGCAGAATCTTCAGAAAATGAACCACAATAGCAGTCTCGATCTCGGTCATATTGGCCGGGGTTTTCTTATAGCGGTCATAATGGTCGGTGTTATATGTACACCGCTCATAGAGACCGGATTCATAATACCGGTCTGTGAGACCGGGAATTTTTATGATAGCGGTCTATGGGACCGGTATTATGGCAACACCGGTCTGTGGTACCGGTATCAGGATAGCGGTCTGTGCGACCGGCAATGTATCCGATAGCGGTCTATGGGACCGGTATTACCCCCGATTACCGGTCTCATAGACCGGTAATCTATATATTTAAATATAAAAAATAAAAAAAGCGCGCGCGTGCGTACACACGCGGTTGATCGTCATGACAAAAAAAAAATGAAAGAGCGTGAACACAATCATGTCGGACAGTAACTCTGCAGAAACACCAAAAACAACTCCTGGCTATCTGGAAATAATCGTCATCACGATTCTGATCGTTGTTGGTGCGATCTGGGGATACGACCAATTCCTTGCCCAGAAGGTTTTGACCTTTGACCTCAAGGGCTATCTGCGGGAGCAAACGGCTTTGATAAAAGCAGGTGAAATGACGGAAGAGCAATTCAAATCAAACTTGGACAGGACAGAAGCTATTCTCGATGCGGAAGCAGAAAAAAACAGACATGTCATACTGTTAAAAGATGTAGTGGTCCGAAATGGTAATGAGATTTCTCCCAAATAGCCGGTTGACCAGCCTTCTCTTCCGGTTAACTCGCTGGGAAAAGACCGTGGCAATGGTTGTTCTGGCTGCCTTGTTGCTGGGGTCATTCCTCCCTGGACGACTCATTGTGGCAATCAGCGATTCACTCGACCATCGCCTTTTTTTCATGACAGGATTCAATCGTGATAAAATCAAAAATGGGGATTATCTCGTCTTCCAAGGGAACAAAGAGGACGTGGAGAAGCATGCCAAGCCTATGCTGAACAAAGACCTCGACCGGTTGATAAAAAAAGTAGGCTGCGCTCCCGGTGAAATGCTGACCCGTGATACTCAGGGGCAATTCTTCTGTCAGGGTGTTTTTATCGGCAAGGCATTGAAGGCTGACAGCCTCAAGCGTCCTTTGACGCAATTTCAGTTTTCAGGGATTGTGCCAGAAAAAACCTTTTTCATGATCGGCACGAACCCCCGCAGTTACGACAGCAAATATTTTGGATTTGTTGATGCAGATAAGATTCTTCACAAGGCATTACCGCTTTGGTAGCCGGCTTTAGTAACAGGATTATTGGCAGCTGGCTGTGTTGCTGGCTTCTGGTCCTCACCATGACGACAAAGGTACTGGCCGAAGAGATCCCTTCGCCGGAACCTGCTTTCTATGAAACCTCCAAAGAAGGCTGGTTCTGGTATCACGATCCTCCTCCAGAAGTTCCGGAGGAATCTGCTAGCCCAAAAAATTCCACCATAACACGAGAGGCCGGGCCCAAGGTGTTCGAGACTAAAAACCCGTCGATGGACAAGTACACCATCCACGACATCTGGAATTTACATCCAGACGAATTTCAAGGGCTGTTGAATGGAGTGCAGAAAAAAGCAGTACAAACCCCGAATGAGAAGAACATCCTGGAATATCTGATTATGCAGGATGTAGCTCGGCGGAAGGCTCTGGCTTATGCCAATGCCACAAAATTCGTCACTCAAAAATACAGCGATAAATTCAATATCAATCAGGTTTATCCAACAACAACACCTGGTATATCGGCCAGGGTACAGGAGCAACAAAAGGAAATATCCAGCACCATTCTGGCTGCTCGTGAAGATCATGCCTTGCTGTTTTTTGTAGGCCAGGGCTGCGGATTCTGTGACAAGCAAGCGGCAATCCTCACTTATTTTGTGGAAAAATACGGCTGGCAAATCAAACCCATTGATATTGGCCAGCACACCACTTTGGCGGCTCGGTTTAACATCACTACCACCCCAACCATGATTCTCATCAAAGACGGGACAGAACAATTCATGCCGATATCAGTCGGGGTAGTAGCTCAATCAGATCTGGAGCGGAAACTGTATCAGGCCATCCGCTATCTGGGCGGAGAAACAAGCATTGATACCTTCCAGACGTATGATTACCAGAAAGGCGGCGCACTTGACCCTAATGCAATTTTAGAGACAGAAGAACAGCCCTGGAGGGAACGATAATGAAAAAGATGCTCTTCGCTTTATCCGTGAGTTTGTTATGTCCAATTTCGGCTCAAGTTGCTCAAGCTGGTTGGGTGGATGATTGGTTGCAACAGAGTAACTCAACTCAATCCGGTTATTTTGAAGGGCAACAGCGGGGATATTATTCCGCCGGCAGTTTTTCCGGTCGTTGGAAAAGTACCGCCGATTATCCGGTAACTCTTGAAATGCCAAAAGTAAAGAGTGGCTGCGGTGGTATTGATGTGTTTATGGGCGGTTTTTCGTTTATGGATTCTGATTATCTAGTGGATAAGCTCCAAGCCATCTTGTCAAATGCCGCGGGGGTGGCCTTCGACCTGGGACTTAAAACTCTCTGTGAGCAATGCTCCAACACGATTAAAAACTTTGAAGCTCTCTCTGACGCACTCAACCAGATGCAGATTGACGAATGTGCAGCAGCTAAGACCATGGTTGGGATTGTAGCTGACAAGGATGGTTTTCATTCCGGTGAAGAAATGAAGGAAAGACTCGGTACTGCGGTCAAAGAAAACAAATTGGTCAGCGGTGTATCGGAAATGTGGACGGACTTAACAGCAGAAGAACAGGCAAACGGTGGTGCTGTAACATCTGGTGATGTTGGAGGTGTAACTTCAGGATGTAACACAGATGTACGAGATATGTTTTTAACCGGCAATTCGATGCTCGCTAATGTCGGATCCAAAATGTCTATACCGGGATCTCATATTGATCTCATCCGTGGGCTGGTTGGTGATCTCAAATTATCGGGAGCGGCTGATGCGTATAAGATTTCTTACATGCCGCCATGTTCGGAGAATAATGCTGATTCAATCAAGTCCATTGCCAATGGTGATATTTACATCAAAAGCTCTACCGGTCAATGTTCGCAGGTTACTGATGGCAATAGGGATATGGGAGCGTATGTGAGAACTCAGTTGACCAGTATAGCCGACAAGATACGCACTAAAGGCGCATATACAGCGACAGAACTGGCTTTTATGGACTCAAATCCCTTGTCTCCATTGCCTATTCTCAAAAGTGCCGTAGGAACCAATACGGACGGTGCAACCATAAGCGGCCTGGCCGACATAACCGCCACTGCTTACAGCCTGCAAATGATCTCGGATTTGTACGTTCGAGCTGAAATGATTGCCAGAAAAGCCAGAGAAGTGTTGGAGAAAAAGGCTTCGAGCTCAAATGGTGGACCGGAAAAATGTGCCGCTGTTATTTTTGCGGATAATGCAAGTCAGGACATTTCCCTCATGTTGGAGAAAATCCAACAGTTAAAAGAAGGGGCTAAGGCCAGTTATATCGCCTCGACATCAGAAATGAACGCAATTTTAAGCTATCTGGAACACATGCAGACCCTTGAAAGCAAGATGAACCAAGAACTTACCCGCAGGTTCGGGAAAGATGTAGTCGCAAGGATTCAATAGAATCTGGAAAATGTAATCAAAGGAGAATGGAATTATGTATCGAAAAATTTGTCTTTTTTTAACTTTAGCATCCACAGTTCCCATCCTTAGTTTTGCGGCAAATCCGAATTTTCAGGAAGGGCAAACGACAGTCCCACAGATGCAGCAGTATTTTGAAGGTCGAAAGGCTGAATATAATCAATACCTGGCCGACTTAGCGGCATACAATCAAGCTATCGCAGATCAACAAGCATGGGACAACCAAAAAAATCAAGAAGATCAGACGCAACAACAAACTCAGGCAAGCCTGCAAGCAGCTATAGATCAAAAATACCAGGAATGCTCACAATACCAAGACCCTGCAGAGCAACAGGCATGTCAGCAAACTGTGACAGACATGCAAACCCAGATGTACGAACAAGCCGCAGACTATGCAGCATACCGACAAGCCCAGGATGGAACAAGGCCAGTTGTGGGGCAGCAACCGACCTTTCACGATAATACCGCCGAACTCGACAAGGCGTACATCTTTGATGGAAATCAGGTGCTGGAAGAGAAGGTTAATATCGTTGGTGAAAGAAATATGAAAGATTCATATACCGGCAGAACGATTAACAACGAGACAGATATACAAGATTACTACCACGGTCATTACGATTACGGGCAAGAAGTTGGTGAGATGTAAAGATCATCTGGGGAAATCAGAGGATGAAACACTATCAAGTCAAATAGCCCCTCACGCTCATTATAAAGCATGAAAAAAACCGCTGTCACATTACCGGCCATTCTGTTCCTGGCATTCCTGTTTGTAGCCTTATTTCAGGCTACCCCTGCCTATGCTATGGACATGGAATATTATACCTACGGCGGTTTTGGCCCGATTACGCAAGCCTTTACACGGCTGGCACTGATCTTCAGTGATGCTGGGTATATAGGTTTGTTTACAGTGGTTACGGTTTTGGGTTTTCTTGCAGGGGCCATATCTTGGCTTGTCCAGGCCGCTAATGGCGGGAAAGCCACGCCTTTAACCTGGGCCGTCCCTGTGATCTTCGGGGTAGTGCTCTATCTGGGCCTGTTTGTTCCCAAGGGGAATATCACGGTTTATGACCCAACGCTCAATAGATTTCAGACTATTGGCGGTATCCCTGACGCGGTTGTCTTTACGGCTGGTGTTCTCAACAAAGTCGAAAGAGGGCTGGTTGAGATTATTGATACAGCCTCCGTTCCCGATTCTGAATACTCCCGAGGTGCTGGCGGCATTGGTTTCAAGACTTTGGAGTCAGTAAGAAACTCATACATAAAAGACAATCATCTCAGAACAAGCACAATCCGCTACACCAAGGATTGTGTGACTTTTGAACTGATGCGCCCAGGAACTACTTTATCCCTTGATACTCTCCGCAATGACACCACTGATTTTCTAACCGAACTTAGCAAAGCAGTAAATCCGGCAATCTATACAGTTTATTATGATTCTGCTAATCCGGCAGGTGTAACTAAAACCTGTACCGAGGCATGGAACCTTATCCGGCCAATTTTTCAAAATCCCAATAACTATAATGAGGCGCTCAGGAAGACATGCGGCAAGGCTTCTTTTAACTCCAACAATAATCTTGAATATAATCGCTGCAAAGAACTCATAACCAGCACCCTTAATTTCACAACGGGTAATACTGTCATACCAGAGAAGCTCATACAGCAACGACAAATCTCAGAAATTCTTTATACTTTCTACTATCAGGACGATGTGGAAACGGCGATGCTCATGGAAGCAAACCGGAAGATCACCTCGCAAGGTGTTGGTGTTGGTATTGCCATGAACGAATGGATACCGATCATCAAGGCGATCATGACTGCTATTGCCATAGGCATGATTCCATTCCTGGCCTTATTCTTGCCGACACCTGTAGTCGGCAAAGCTCTTTCAGCCATGTTTGGCTTTTTCTGCTTTCTGACCATCTGGGGAATCACTGACGCAGTGGTTCATGCCGCGGCTATGGATTACGCACAATACGCTTTTGAGGAGGTGCGGCAGTCATCTTTAGGCGTTTACTCAATGGCGGCTTTTCCTTCATTATCGGAAAAGATGATGGGCATGTTCGGCATTATCCGCTCGTCGGGTATCATGCTGGCAAGTCTCTTCACTATGATGCTGATTAAATTCGGCGGTCATGCCCTGGCTATGATGGCAGGGGGCTTGACCGGTCCGGTAAGTGGTGCAGGTGGAGCAGCCGGTAAGTTGATGACCCCGGAAGGCACCGCATCGGCCATGAGCGAGCAAAAGAAATCGGCTGGGTTGCTTGAGGGAATGCCACAGCATAGCTTCTCCAATCAAGCCTCCGCCGAGGCTTTCAATAGTGTCCATAGTCCGGTTGGTGGGTACAATTCCTCTATGAACGCCAGAAAAGCATTGGAACAATCAGGGCAAATCCCAAAAGGGACTTCGGATGCTGGCTATGCAGAGATGCAAAAGAACTTCAACCAGCAAGCTGGAACAGCAGCCGGTCAATCATCGGTTTCTCTTGGCCCAGATGGGCAAGCAACCCAGGGACAAACCAAGTCCGTCAATGCAGACGGCTCAACCAGTATGACCACTACCAACGGGGCTGGTGGGGTTGGCGTGCAAACGGATAACATGGCATCAGGTCAAGCCACCCATGCTACAGACGGTCATGGTGGCACAACACTCACGAGGGCGAGTGTCAACGGGATGAGTCCGATTGCAATGGCACATCAGGCCGCATACATAAAGACAAAGGGGGCTGGAGACAGTCTTGCCACCAATGAGAATTGGGCCAATGGACAGAGTTACATAAAGAATGCTGCCCTGACCAGCAGTGAGGCCCGTACTTATGGCGAAAACGTTAATAATTCTGTGTCTGCGAAACTGAACAAGGCTGTTAATAGTGGCTCCAGCTTTAAGGATAGTGTGGGCGAAAATACGCAAGCAAAGCTTTCAGCTTTTGCTGAAGCAAGTGGCGGATTACAAATTTTGGGGACAGGTGCAAAAGGTGGAGGCAGGTATGAAGTAACAGCTACAGGGAGCAATGGTAAAACAGTGAGTTTTGATGTGGATCAGAAAACATCGGAGGCTATAGGAAATGAAATAACCAAGGCACGATCTGAGGCCCTACAAGAAAGTATGGGGAGTAGCCAGGGGCTTGCTTTTGCCAATAATTTGGCGCACAATATTGGCGCAACCAAAGCATCATCATTGATGAATGATGCCAGGGATATGCAGCGTTCGACAGAAACAACGGGAGCCGATCTGAGCACCGCCTTCGTTGGACACTATGCCACACAACGCTACGGTTCAGATAGTCCTGAAAATGTCCGCAAGGCGACGGATGCTATTAATCATATGGCAACAGGCGGGAGTGCTGGTGTTGCCCAATTAAATCAGCATATCGATTCGTTTCTTAAAAATGGCGATTACAGTTGGGGTGATGGAAAAGCTCAGGTGGGTGCTGCCATCGGTGCAGCCGGTGGGCAGGTTGGAAGTCAAGCCTCAAACATCCAGGGACAGGTAGGGCCAGCAGTAGGAGAATCAGCAAGTCATACATCCAGGATTACCACTGGTGATTTCAGCGGCAATCCTGGTGCCAATCATCCGCCATTGGTCGGGCCAGGAGAAGTTACAGGCCATGTAAATGCTACAGCAGATCAAAGGCTCCATGAACACCAAGACGCCAAATTGATGGGGCCAAATGGAGCATTAGTCGATAATTTAACAGGGTTCAATATACCTGCGGAAATCAAAGACGCAGATCAAATGAGCAGGGATAGAGACGCAGCAAGAACAGCCGCAGGCAAGCCTCCCTTAGAAGGAGATTGAGCAGATAGAGAGAATGTATTCAGTGGCTCGTAAAGTCTTGGCTGTTTTCAGATAAATCTTAATCATCAAGACAATGACTTTCATGCTGGTCAACCCATGACTGATGCCCTACATTATCAGGTAAAAAGGCGTAAGAAAGATCGCCGGTATAATCTGGTTCATTAGCAAAAAGTTCTTCACCATCCATGAGTTTAATATTCTTTCCAAGCTCGGTGGCAAATATCCGTTTAGTGATAGGCTCAAGCAACTTATCAATCGCATCTAAAAAACCCATGATTTATACTCCTGACAATTTTTGAAAAGTAAAACGTCTCTCATAAAATCTGTTATCACGAATCAATAACAAAATCAAAACTCTTTCTATGGTGATAGAAATATGAACAAAAAAGAACTTGTCAATGCCGTTGCGAAAACACCTGGAATCACTGGGACTCAAGCTGAAAAGATCATCCAAAGTTTCATGGTCTCGATTACCACGGCACTCTCCAAGGGCGAGAAGGTGACTTTAATGGGTTTCGGGTCACTTCAAACTGTCAAAACCAAGACCAGAATGTATCGGGACATTAATAGCGGAGAGACTAAAAAAGCCCGAGGGAAAACCATAGTGAAATTTCGAACAGGTTCTCATTTATCAGAAAAGATAAGGTAGCAAACAGCAGGAAGGAGCGGCCACTTCCGACGAGCTTTTTTGAGGCCCATTCTCAGTGGCCGCAGATCTTCATTGATATTTCAGCGGGTCAAACCAGATTGCAGAAAGTTTTTGTTAAGCCAAATGACACAGCAACCATCAACTGCCTTGATTGCCAATACACCAAAACCATTGTTATAGGCAAGTTTCGTTCAACTTGGCACACCATGATTGCACGTTGCACCTGCGGCCATACTTTTCCGATCAGCCTTGATTCTCGTAGATGTTGCAGAAAGAAAACTGCATTGCCGTTTATTACCCAAATGAGCCAGGCCAGCCCCCTATCGTCCACACAAGGCTGGCGCAGAGCCTACTTCTTTTCCATCGGATAAATAAGATGCGCTATCTGTTCCAGACCCTTGACAAAGGTCCTGGGCGAGGGGCTACAGATGAGATCCGGATCCACGACAAAGACCTGTTTGTTGTGCACAGCTGAGATGGGCGTAAAACGCAACCATTCGTCCTTCTCCCTTGCACCTATCCCACCTTCGCTGCCCATGACCGCAATGATAATCACATCCGGGTTCTGGGCCGTCACCTTTTCCCGGTTATAGCGGCCATCCCGCTGACCAGCGGCAATATTGATGCCGCCGGACAGCACAATAAAGTCATTGGTAAAGGAACTTACAACCGAAGCAAACAGGGGATGAGCGCCCACCTGCATGAACACCTTCTTGGGCGGCAAGCCCTTCACCCGCTGCTGAATAGCCTGAACTTCCTTCTGCGCTTCGGCAATGATCTCCCGGGCCCTAGCCTCTAAACCCAGCAACCTTCCGAGCTCCAAAAACTGGTCGCAGATAGCGGCAAAGTTTGACGGCTGCGGAAAATGAACCACCCGTACCCCGGAGGCCGCCAGTTGAGCCACCTGTTGCGGAGTGGTCAGACCGGTGGCCAAGATCAGATCGGGATGCAGACTCAGGATCTGTTCAATATTGACCTGCATCACCGAGCCAATCTTCACCTTGTCACGGGCCGCGGCAGGATGAACGCAATAACTGGTATCGGCCACCAGACGATCCTCCGCCCCCAGCAGAAAGACATTCTCGGTATTGATCGGCCCGAGAGAGACAATCCGCTGGGGATATTGCTGTCCATCCTCGCTAAACGCCGAAGCCGGAGACAAGCCAGCCGCTACAACCAGCAGCAGGCAGAGAAGGAATCGAAACATTCGTTAATACTCCCACTTCAGGCCGACATAGATAGAACGTCCGGGCATAGGGTAGCCCTTGACATAGGCATAATCCTCATCAAAGAGGTTACGCAGCTCCCCGCGGACGGTGAAATCCCCAAGCTTCTCACTTTGGAGGAAACGATAGCTGAGCGTCAGGTCAGTCACTACAAAGCTGTCCAGCTTCACCACCGTGTAGGTCTCTTCCCAGTCGTCCACCTGCTGCGGCCCAGTATAGGTAACATTGACGCGGCCGGAAAAACCAGCCCCATTGGCAAAGGCCAGGCCCGTAGACATGGTCAGATCACTCGTATAGGTCAGATCAAGGCCGGTGGCGTCATCCTTATACGTGTTCAGCCAGGTCATATCGACAAAGGGCCGGACCTCCCAAGCCCAGCGCAATGGAACGCCGATATCATAGGAAAGCGCACCCTCAACTCCACTGAGGGTGGCGCTGCCCAGATTGGTATAACTGGTGATATTACCCGGCAAACTGCTGCGGACAATCTTGTCCTCAAAATCAGTGGTAAACCAGGTCAATGCTCCGGAAAAACCGGATTTGGTGTAATCGGCGCCACCTTCCCAGGTCAGGCTTTTTTCTGGATTAAGATTCGGATTGCCGAGAGTGCGACGGCCGGAAGAAACAAAATCAATGGCAAGCTGATCAGCTGAAGGGATGACAAAACCCTGTGCCACCTGGCCCCGCAGCTTGAGAGTATCAGTGACCATCCAGGCCAGACCGAACTGAGGTGTGGTATGGGAGGTGTCCTCATTACGACCGACGGGCTGCTCCACCTCCACAGTGTACCAATCCTGACGGATACCGCCGGAGACAAAAACCCGGTTATCAAACACCCCAACCTTGGCCAGCAGAAACATGGCCGGATTGTCATAGCTCGTTTGCTGGGGGCTCCAGCTGTTTTCCACCTTATAATGCAGCCAGTCCAGGCCGGTGGTCAGATTCAACACTCCAAACGCGCCGCTTATCTGGGCCTGGGCGCCCTGCTGGTCAGTCTTGTTGCGTGACTCAAGGCCGTCATCCCAGCCCGAGGCATTGGAGATCATGGGATCGACCCAACTGTTTTTATCCTGGCCGAAAAAATAGCGGCCCATCCACTGATAGCGACCCGAGCTGTTCTGGCCGTTATAACGGCTATCCACCGAATAGTTGCTCTTGTCATTATAATTATCGGTATCATTGGCGCTCAGATAGCCGGGATCGCCAACATGATCGGCATCAAAATCGGTGACAATCACCCCGAAACGGTTGCCGGGGGCCAACTCATAGCCCACATTGGCGCTCACCCCGGTCTGAGAATCGATCCCGGTATTGGCAAAGGTGACACCGCCGCCTGTTTTGTAGTCATCCAGGGTGGAACGGGAAATGGCCCCGGCGAAATCAAAGCCATGCCCTTTTGCTGTGCCGCCGACATCCACTGCGGCCTCTCCGAAACTGCCGCCCCCACTCTCGACAAAGGCGGAATTGCTTTTGCCCTGACGGGTGATGATATTGACCACCCCGCCCATGCCGCCGGAGCCATACTGAGCCGCTCCGGGACCGCGGATAATCTCAATCCGCTCCACATTTTTGGTCATGATCTTGGCAAGATTACCGGTTCCAGCCCGGCGGCCATCAAGCAAGATCAGCACATGACTCTGAAGATCATTACCCATGGTATCGGTACGAAAGCCGCGAATGCCGATCGAGGTCAGCGCCCCCGGATACTTTTGGATATGACCGATTCCCTTTTCCGCAATCAGATCAGCCACCGAATCAGCACTACTACGTTCAATCTCCTCACGGTCGATCACTGTAAGGTTGGCGCTCACCTCGCTCTTCTTTTCCGGAACACGGCTGGCGGTAATGGTCAGATAGGTCTTGCCGTTGACGGTCTCAATACCCGGAACGACGTCACCCTCAGGACTTGACGCGGATGCGCCTTCCACGGCCATCGCGCCGCTCACCTCAAAAGTCAACAGCGAACACAATGCCAGAAAGGAAACCTGCTTTTTCATTTTTTCTCCTTGAAAAAATTGCAGGTCCGGGGCATGCACAAGGCAAAAAAAATCCCCGGACCAATATAATATTGATCCGGGGATTCCCTTATTTATCCACAGATGACACACAGACCTGCCCCTTGTCCACGGGAACAGCCGTTCTTCTTTCAGACAGGTCTTCTGACTTCCGGATCGTCCTCCCTGTTGCGCCTTCCCAACCTGAAAATCCGGTCAGTGGCTTGAATGCAACGGTCGTCCCCGGTCACAGCGGCGGGCCCGTCCCGGATTGTCACCGGGTTCCCTTTTAAGCTCTGTTATGAGCATCTGAAATTATTCATTTATTCTTTAATGAAAAAACAGGGACCAGTCAACATTTTTTTGGTTCTAATTGTTTGCTGAGGGCCGATGCCAAAATTTTCCCTTCTTTTTTCCTGTTTCCGGCAACAGTGCTGATCAGCTAAAAATATTCGGCAAGGATCAGGGCGCGCCGCAGCCGCTCCATAAAAAACGTGAGGATCTCAGGATAACAGGCGAGGCCCTTAAACGATTGAACGTTGCCGATGCAAGCCATGGAACACTCTACAGTAAAACCGATATCCGTGAGCGTGGCGCGCCAGCTTTCACTCTCCCCCATAAGGTCTTCTTCGGCGTGCATCCCGGCGAAATACATCATGGGAATGATCCGCAGCCGGTGGAATTTCCCGGCCAGGCCCTGCCGTTGAATCCGGGCCAGCACCGCCTCATGATCCGGCACCCCTTCAATACTTGCGGCCAGGACATTGGGATAGAGATCCCCCACCAACCTTTCCAGCCCCAGATAGACGATATTCACCGGGTCGGCGGCCAAGGGCGTCCCGTGCAGGGCAAGCAGGTTCCAACCCTCGGCCGGCGCCAGAAAATCCTGCTCCAGCACCGCCAGGGTTTCCTTGATAAAATCCCAGCGGTGGAGCAGGGTTTCACTCAGAAAGACCCGCAGACCAGGGAAGAAGGCGCAGGTCTCGGCCATCTGCTGATACTCGGTGCCGGGAAAGATATGCAGGGGTTGGACCACCACCTTGCGATACCCCGCCGCCTCCACCTGGGCCAGAGTCTCCTGCAGGCTGGGCAGGCCTGCTTTTTTGCGAATGATCTCCGAGGTGTAAGCCCAATAAGGTTCATACTCCGGAAACTCCTCAGTAAATCGCTCAGCAAAGAGATCCAGAGCCGCTTTCGCCCGACTGCTGGACCCAAAGACGGCAATGACAATGGCTGGTCTATCTTGTAATTTCGGCAGCCGCATCTTGCGACCGATATATCCATGTTGATGCATTACTTATCCCTTATTTTTCTGCCCGTTTCATTCCCCATGCCGCCAGTCCGATGATGGCAAGCACCACCAGTCCGGCCAGCCACTCGACTCCGGATGAACTCACCTCGGTGGTCTCATCCGTCCTCTCCATCTTTTCCATCTTGTAGCCCTCTATATCGGCTTTCCCTTCTTGTGCCGTGCCACTTTCCTGCGGTTTCTCCGCCTTGGTCCCGCCCTGTACCTCACTGGGAGCGGCAAGCTGTTGCTGCAAGTCATCCCGCTGGGCCACCTGCTCAGCAAGGGACTTTTGCGCTGCCTGCTCAATGGCCATCTTGAACTGTTCCACCATCTCCGGGCTCATGACGCCGGGCAGGGAGATGATGGAAACCACCATCTGGTTGAGCAGCGGGTTGTTGCAGGTATGGTCGCAGCAGGCCACCCCTTTTTCCACCACATTGACGGCGTACTCGGCGGCCAGCTTTTTCCGGGTATTTTCATCCGCCTGCCAATACCCCTTACGCACCGCCTCCAGCATCCGGGCGGTGAGGGACTGATAGGCCCAGGGGTTGGCCTGGTTAAAAAATTCCTTCAGCTCCAGACCGTATTTATCCTCGACATAGACCTCATGGATCTGCTGCCACTGGGCCGCATTCACCTTGTCGGGGGTGGTCACCTGCCAGCCCCAAAGATATTCGACGAAATTACTCATCTCCCTGGCCCCGGCGTAATCCTCCCTTTTCATGCCCTCGATCCACTTGGGGTTCAGATATCGGCTGCGCATCTCCCGGCCCAGGGTCGCGGCCATATCCTCCACCTTGACCTGCCCCGCCTTCTGCTGGCTGGTGATCAGGGTCTCGGGACTCTGGCCCGCCTCATGCCGCACGGCCATGGCCAGCCCTCCCAGATACTCGAACATGTCGTCATTATCCAGCAATCCGAAGATATTTGAGGAACGGGAATGTACCGCCACATCCACTGCAGCCAATTGTTCTTTCAAAAGCGCACGGGCCTCTTTTCCCCAGTTACCGCCACCAAAGGCAAAACCCATGCGCTTTTCATAGACATCCACCACCTCGCGCTCCTCCTTCCACAACCCGGAGGCCCCGGCCATCTCGCTGACCCCGTTGCCGTAGGAGCCCGACTCCTCGGAGAAGATACGCAGACGACTGAGTTCCTCGGCCTGTTTTTCGTCCAGGCCATCGGCCATGAGCTTGGTTTTCAGTTTACGACTGTTGCCGGCGACTAGGTTCTCGATATCGGTCTGGAGAATGGCCAGTTGCACCGCCTCATCGAGAAGCTGCATCTTGTCCGGGAAGAGGTCGCGGTAAAGTCCGGAGGCATTGATCAGGACATCGATACGGGGACGCCCCAGCTCCGTGCCCGGCACCACCTCCAGGCCGGTTACCTTGCCTGATTTCTGCCATTTGGGCCGAATCCCCATGAGCCAGAGGATGGTGGACTCGTTCACTCCCTCGTTGCGCAGCGTCTCCACGGCCCACAGCACCACCGCCACCTTGTTTGGATATTTCTGATGCTTTTCCAGATGATTGGCGATGATCTGTTCCGCCGCCTTCTTGCCCAGTTCCCAGGCCGCGGGACTGGGCAGCCTGGCCGGATTAAAACCATAGAGGTTACGGCCGGTGGGAATGGCCTCCGGAATGCGTAATGGGTCATTGCCCTCACCCGGCTCCACATAGCGGCCTGAAAGACCATGCAGAAGATTTTTCATCTCCAGATCCGCCGAGGCGCGAATCCGGCCCTCCGCCCCCTGCTGGTTTTCGCCTGGATTCCATTTGACCACGGCTGCCGCCATTTCCCCGATCTCGTCTTTGCCCTTATGCCGGCCAAAGGTATGCATGCCATAAGGGATCATCTCTTCCTTGATCTCTTCCAGATAATGGGCCAGCACCTGAGGCAGCTCCGTATCGCCAATCTCCTTGGATTTATTTTTGGCAAGATCCGTCAAGATCCCTGTTTTCTCAGCCAATATCCGTAATTCCTTCAGCTTTTCCGGGACCGTGGCGCTGTCGCGGGCCTCTGCCTGTTCGATCTCGCCCGCCAGCTCGGCCATGCGGCCGTACTCCGCATAGAGGCCAGACTGACGCAGCATGGGCGTAAGGTGAGAAAGCATGACGCCCCGGCCCCGCCGCTTGGCTTGGATGGCCTCACCCACATCATCAACGATATAGGGATACATGTTGGGGATGTCGCTTATCAGCACTTCGGGCGGACAGGATGGCGATAGCCCGGCCTGCTTGCCCGGCGTCCACTCGTAGGTGGCATGGGTGCCGAGATGAATCATGGCGTCGGCGCCAAAGGATTTCTTGAGCCAAAGATAGGCGGCGATATACTGGTGATGGGGATAGAGGGTGGTATCGTGATAGAGCTTCATCGGATCATCGCCCCAACCCCGCGCCGGCTCCGGCATCATAATCATATTTCCCCGCCGCACCATGGGGATGACGATCTTGCCGTTATGCATCATCATCTGAAAATCACCGGGCTTGCCCCACTGAGCAACAACGCCGTCACGGAATGGTTGCGGCAGCTCGGCAAACCACTTCTCATACTCAGCCAGCTCAAGCTGGACGAGATCTCCCGCCCTCACCATGGCTTCCAGTTCACCCGGCGCCCAGGAACCCACATTACGGGCGCCGCTCAGGATCAACTCCTTCACCTCTTTTTCTCCGAGCGGTTTACCGATAGTGTAGCCCGCCCCGGCAAGTCCCGCGAAGATCTCTTCCAACGATGCAAAGACATTGAGATAACTGGCCCCGATATTTTGTTTGCCCTGATGGTGGTTATAAAAGAGGATGGCGATCTTTTTTTCCTGGTTGGCCTTGCGCTGCAGGTTGATCCAGGCCTGGAGCCGGGGAATGAGGCGGTCAATATTCTCCTTGACCGGTTTGCCCAGATACCAGGTCTTGCCGGTGGCCGAATCAACCACCTTTTCCTTGGCCATGAGTACCGTGGGCTCAATCAGGCCCGAGATCTCCGGCCCGGCCATGGACCAGGCGACCTCCTGCGCCCCAATACCGACCGGGCTTGCACGCCACTCATCCACCGTCTCCTGATAGAGGCTGATGGCCGAGATGATCGGCACATCGAGTTTGCGTAAATCCTCCGCCAGTTTCGGAGTGAGGGCGGAAGAAAATTTAAGAGAAAAGGCCAGGACTATATCGACCCGCGCCTTGCCGTCCGCATCCAGTAAAAAAGACTCAATGGCCTGCTGATCATTACCAAAACAGGGGAGCACGGAAAAACCAGCCGTCTCCAGCCTCCTGATCAGAAAATCTATCGGCTCCTGCTGGCCGGGAGTGAGGAAGGCGGAGTAAAAGAGCAGGCCCAGACGCGGTCTTTTGGGGTCATGGCCCGGTCTTACGGCCTGCCACTTGAAGAACGAGGTCACATCCTGGAAATGATCCGGCGCGTCGGGATGGTAAAGACCAAGCTCCAGCCGGTGCCGCATCGATGTGAAGGAAACAGCCGAATCAAGATGGCGGTGGATCACCAGCCGCATCATGTTTTCGATATTTTCCCGACTCAGATGGCGATAGTAGATAGCCACCTCCTCATCAAAACGAAAACCCTTTTTTCTCAACTCCTGGTCATCCTGAGAGCCGCGTAGGGCGTAGATGGTCTTGCCCTGTAAGTCAATCCGGTCGACGAGATACTCCTCTAGTTCCCGGCCCATGACATCAACGACAATAACCTTTGCCTGCTCAATCTCCCGGCGCAGCGTCTCCCCGCCGGATACCAGCTCACCGCTGGACACAACCCTGATCCGGCGGCTAAGATCAGCCTCCATCCCCTCCACCGCCATGTTGGCCAGATAGGAGTTATGGTCGATGACCAGAAAGGCGATATCGGCGGCCAGGGCCGGCAAGGGCAGGAACAGGAGCAAAAAACCAAGAATAATTCGCATCACACTCACCTAAACGTTATCAAGCAGCTAAGCTCAACCTGGTTTTTTTGGCCACGGCCATACAATTTTGGTCTCGGCAGTTCATAATCACCGCATCCAAACCAGCCTCGATCAGTAAATGCAAAAGGCGGCAATGAGAGGCGGAGCGAGCCCCGCCATCCAGAAACTGGCAGGTATTATTCAGAGCAACGATGGTGCGCAGACGATGGCCGGACAACTCCCCGACCAGTCTGATAGAATCGAGGATCAAATCAATATCCGGCAAACCGCCGCTTAAAGACCAGCTTACCGGATCAGGTCGACAGGACATGACCGGATCCAGATAGAGATGCTCCAAAGGGAAACCTGTCTCCTTGGCCACATCCAGCACATCCATGGCCAGGTTCAAACGACCCTCCGCATCCACGGGGGTACATGCGCTACTCACCAGCAGAATCACCAGTCTGGCCCCGAAGAAAGAGGCGGTTTTCATGGCACTGACCAGTTCAGTCCGATTGGCCGTGACGGCGTTAATGGTAGCAGTTCCCTTATGTATTTCCAGGGCGCGCTGTTGACTCAAGACATAATTGGAAAGAAAAAGAGGTGCCTCCACAGCCTGCTGAATGGTCTCCACCAGCCACGGAGTAAGGCAACCGAGTTTCCGGTTTTGGCCCAGATTGACATCAAGGGCCGTGGCTCCGGCCTCTATTTGACGCCGAGCCAGCAATATCACGGCTTGTTTATCCTTTTTTTCCAACGCTTGTAAAAAGGTCTGGTTCATAAGATGCATCTCTTGACCGATAATTTCCATGATCTTCTCCTGTTATTTATTCCGAATTTTTTCCCGAACCCCGGCGAAAACCGCCCCAATCCCCTTGGCCATAACCGTTGGCAGGCCGTCTACCTTTCGAACAGGGTTCTGCAACTCACTTCCAGCAATCCTTTCAGCCACGCTCCGGAACCAAAGATCCATGGAACTCAAATCCACGACCAGACCTCTTTCGTAGTCATCACTAATGGCCATGACTGCTTTCAGGAAATCGGCATACTCCGGCTGGAGCAGAATCGCCTCCACCTCCTTACAAAATTCCTGTTTTTTTTCCTGTCCGGCGTAAGAAAGACAGAGTTCATGAAGATTGACCTGTCGTTCCTTCAGCCGCTGAAAAATGGAGCGGCCCTTCACCAGCCCGTTCTGCAGATAAATGGCCCGCTGCACCCCCTCATACACAGCGCTGGCCATGAGTTCTCCCATTTTGGTGTGACCACCGCTGGCATCAATGGGCAGACCAGCCCCCTCGACCACGATGATATTGTCAGTTCCGGTGCCGGTGGCCTGATGCAGTCCCGCTGAATAACTGGAACGGATATCAAGATCCTGCAACGCGGCGGATTTGGCCTCGGTGGCGCTGATGATGCCCCGGCTCATGGCCTGGGGCGACAACCGCATATTGGTCAGCAGCAGGATATTGATGGTGCCGGGCTTATGCGTCTTGCCGCTGCTGTCTGGTTCATAGAAAAGACCGGTATCGGCGCTCATGCGCATGGCATTGCTTTCCACCCCGGCTGTGACCAGGGCTGTGACCTCCATGGCCTTAAACGACTTTTTGACCACGGCCAAGTTGTCCATATTGGCGCCGGTAAAAAGCATGGCCGTGGACTCGGGAGCAAATCCCAACGCCTTTAGCGTTGACTCCCGCAGGGAGGTAAGCCCCTGCTGGTGTCCCAAGCCCCAGGAGGGCGGCGGGAAATAGTGGTTGGCCACCGTACTGATCTTGTCTCTCTGCCCCTCAAGGGTGGAGATCACGGCCATCGCCTTCTTGAAGGTAACGGCCACGGTCTTATTGCGAAAATCCTTTATATCGCTCTCGATTATTTCGGCCTTGGCCACATAGTCAAGATCGAGTTGCAAGGGGGTGCGGCTGACCACCTGGTCGGGCTGGACAAAGTTGACCGGATCGCTGAACTCCTTCCCATAGACACTGGCCGCCAGCCAGGAAACGAAGTATCCGGGATGAGTGGCGACCCGGCAAGTGAGATCACAGGGAAAGAAGAAAACGCGGTTATTCCGTACTGCATCCACCTCTTTCCACCCCGGCTGGTGGAGGAATGAAAGAACCTGCTTATCGTCGCCGCAGCCGTACAACACCTGTGGATTAAACTTCCGCCATTCATCGAGGCCCACCTGGATAATATTGCCATTCTTACCAAAGACCGAGGCAATGCCGCCTGCAGCCCGAATATATTCATTCTGAAAGGAATCGTCTCCTGGAGACATTACCGTATCCCTGCCCATGAGACGCATGACCCGCTGCCGTTGTCCCGGCGATATTCCCGCAATTTTACGGGCTATCATTGCCAGCTGCCGCTCCTCTTCGGCGATGATCTCGGCGGCTTTGGCCTCCCTGTTGAAGATCCGGCCAAGAAGCCGGATATGGGCGAAACTTTCCTGAATTGAACGGGGAGCAAGCTGAATCAGGACGACCTTGTCGCGAAAGCGGTCAGGCACATCCTTTTGCAGATCCGCGTAAAAAATAACATCAGGTCGCAATGCCGCCACCCGGTCAAGATCAGGATTGGCAAAACCGCCGACAATCTCCTTGCCCGCCGTCTCCGGCGGCAACACCGAATGGTGGGTTATACCCACCACCGCGTCACCGGCCCCAAGACGAAGCAGCATCTCGGTCACTGACGGCACCAGAGAGACCACCCGTTCAGGCGTCTTGTTCAAAATTATTACCTGACCGCTTGCATCAGTGAAAGGGACAAGAGAATCCCCGGCCCATGCGTGCCGAGTCATCAAAAGAAACAGCATGAACAGTACAGGATGCAGTCGTTGCATCACTCCTCGAATCGGTGTTTTCATTTATTTCCCTCCGGGATATAGACCATGGAACCATTTTCAAGCCGGTAAGCAGTACCCAAGCGCTGGCCTTTACCCTTGGCCTGCTCCTTGCTCACTTTCATGGCCTCGATTTTTTTACCGTCCTTGACGATAATCTCCATCTCGCCCGTGGCCGACTGTTTGGTGATAGTCACCTGCGAATTTTCTTGCAGCAAATCTTCCATATGTAAGGAGCTGAACAGGGCCAGCAGCAGCCCAACAATCAAGACCGACCCCAGGTCAAAGAGGTTAGCCACGCCATTCATGGGGTCATTATCCGACAGATCGGTGCCCAAACTGAGTTTTCTGTTGAAATATCTCATTGTTTTCCGGCCAGAATTTCTGCTGCCAGCTCCATGTTTTTCACATCTTCCTCTACCCAGCGGCGCTGAACGGTAAAGAAAAAATAACTGACCAGCCCCAGAGTCATCCCCACCACCGTAGTGGTGAAGGCAACTACCAGATTACTGGAAAGGCGGGTAAAATCCCCACTGCTCAGTGAGGCAAGGCCTGTACCCATGGGAATCAGGGTGCCGATAAGACCAAGCCCCGGCCCAATGCGAATAGCCATCTTCAAGTGATCCAGGGATTTCCACAAACGATGTTCGGTCTCGCGCAGCAGGTTCAAAACTGCAAGCTCGTGATGTTTGTGAGAATCGTGATCCGTCAATTCGACAAGCTGCTGACAAAAACGACGTACCGGAACTGGAAAATCAGAAAAGGACTGAGTTTTCAGGGAGCGTATCGCATCAAGAGAGCGTGGTAGACGGCTCCGTGACAGATACATACCGGTAAAACTCCCGCTATAGATAACCAGCCGGACGGTAAGCAGTGATAAGAGAATCGCCATCGGCAGGTGTAGGGATGAGGCAACAAGATAGATAAAGGATTCCAGCAGCGTGATAATATTCATGATGCCCTCCTCAGGGTTTTCAGAAAACCCAACGAAAAAACCAGGCCCAGGCCAGCCAGAAACAGGGGAAGACGATGATCTACGACGATAACGGTGGACTTGCTGACCCGATAGATCCGCTCAAGGTCACCAAACTGCGGAACAACGGCAATGGTGACGAGAAAATAGAGGGCGGCCAGCACCATGACCCGGCCCAGTCCCTGTTCGGCGCTGCTTTTTGCAAACAGGACAAAGACCAGTGCGCTGACCAGACTCACAGCAATAAAACCGGCGAAAAGCCAGGCAAAGATCCAGAGATTTTCCGGAAAAAGATTGTGGAGAAAAGCACCGCTGCAAAGGATCACCGAAAAACAAACCGGACAAGGCAGGGCCAGCAGGAGCCAGCCGTGACTCCTGCCTCCACGATCGCTGCTCTTTTTAAGCAGGGTCACACCCCAGAGAAGCAGGAGCACTGCGAGTAGAAAATGGACTGTCATGCCGCTCTTTGCAACAAGCATGACCGTTTCCAGATGGGCTCCGATATCTATCCGGCTGACAACAAACCAGGCCAGCACAAACATCAAGCCATAACTGAAGCAAAAACCGCAAAGAGCTGAAAACCGTTTGCTCAACCTCGACTCCAGCCTGAGCAGGTAAGAAAGACCTGCCCCGCTCTTCACGGCAAAGATACCCACTGAAAAAATGAGCCCGATGACAAGTGATTTCAGCTCCATGACCAACCCCCATCTTTGAAGCTGCCACAAAAATCCTCTCTTAAAATCCGGATAACCACTTTTCTCCTCTATAAAAAAGGTTGCGGTTCCGGGGCATGCCAGCAAAAAAGCAAAAAAAAATCCCCGGACCAATATAATATTGATCCGGGGATTGCCTTGTTTTATCCACAGATGACACAGGTCTGCCCCTTGTCCACGGAGACATCCTTTCTAATTTCAGACAGGTCTTCTGACTTCCGGATCGTCCTCCCTGTTGCGCCTTCCCAACCTGAAAAACACGGTCAGTGGCTTGAATGCAACGGTCGTCCCCGGTCACAGCGGCGGGCCCGTCCCGGATTGTCACCGGGTTCCCTTTTAAGCTCTGTTATGAGCATCTGAAATTTTCTCATCAACGTTTACTGAAAAAAACAGCACCCGTCAACATTAAACATGTTCTTTTTCTGTTGATAACAAAACCGCAAAGAAGTGTCCCTGATTTTCTTGAGAACAGGACTAAAAGCAAGCCCTCTATCTGCCTTGGGCGATCAGGAGCACAATGGAAAACAGGAATAATGTATTGACAGCCGAACTGGGGTGCGGTAAGGAAAAGAAAATCATGATGTCATGAAGGCATCAACCACCAACACAACATCATTTATTCAGGCCACGAAGGCTTGGGCACACTGGCCTGAGGTTCGTGGTTTTTTTGTCTGGACGCCAGACAATCGCCATCAGCAGATTCACCACCCAGCAAGAGTAAAGCATTGTTGAAAAAGATATGTATCATTGACGGCCAGGGCGGCGGCATAGGCGCCACCCTGATCAAATATATCAAAGAGGCCTATGGTGAATCGGTGGAGCTGATCGGCCTTGGCACCAACGCCATCGCCACCGCCCAGATGCTCAAATCCGGCGCCAATAAAGGGGCATCGGGTGAGAACGCCATCTGCCGCACCGTGTACGAGGTGGACTGCGTCATTGGCCCCATCACCATCACATGGGCTAATTCTATGCTGGGCGAGGTGACACCAAGGATGGCCGAAGCGATAACCTCATGCCCAGCCCTGAAAATCTTGTTGCCACTCTCACAGGAACGAATCGAACTGGTAGGGATCATCAAGGAACCCCTGCCGCACCTGGTGCAGGCAGTAATCGCCGGAAAGCTGAAAGAGGTATTGAACCATGTGTGAAGCAAGCGCATATCTGAGCAAAGACGGAGAAGAGCAACTACTTATGGAATCGGTGGATATCATCGAACCCCAGGGCGAAAACACCTTCCGCATTGTCGGCATCTTCGGAGATCAGAAGATCATCCATGCCCGTATCAAGCTGATGAATCTGGTGGATCACCGCATTATCTTCGAAGAATAGGTTGTCATCATTTATGGTCTCGCTAAAAGTCAAAAAAGCCAGTCATTTCGAGCGACAGCGAGAAATATTTCTTCTTAGGCACTGGGTATTATTAAGATTTCTCCCGATGGTCGAAATGACATTGTGACAGTCTGGACTTTTTGCGGGATTATCATCCTTTATACAAAATTAGTCGCTCCTCTTGAAGATTACTGAAGTAATCGACAGAGCCAAAAGTATAAGAAATTGTCACAAAATAAGTAGAATGCATCAGGAGTTTAACACCTCGATGCGTATAAGTAGTGAAGCCACGAAGGCTTTGGTTCTCCCCCAAAAAGGAACTAAAGACTGTGTGGCTTTTTTTTTGAGTGGCTATACCAGAGTACGGTTTATATCGGCAACATAGTGGACGATTCAACAGCAACTTGCTGAAAATACAGGAAGTATATACCACCCCTCAAAAAGGATGGGAAATAATAAAATAAAACAGGAGGATTCATAAAAATGGAACAAAAAACTACCATCGACAAGCTGCGGATACTACTGCCCCACTGGGTTGAACACAATTTTCATCATGGAGAAGATTTCTGGAAATGGGCGGAGCAAGTAAGGCAGGATGGACACCAGGAACTGGCAGCACTGCTCGATCAGGCGATCAGCAGCATGAAAGTCACTGATGGAATTCTGGAAAAGGCCCTGAACATGATCGGTGGAGCTGATAGCAATCACCACCATCATCACCACGATCATGCCCACGATCACGATCATCAGCACTGCCATAAACATGATTGACCCCCTGGCAGCAAAGGGAGAAGAAGAGGATTGTCTGTGCAGATGACAGGCATATCATTTCATAAAAGTTCATAAGAAGAGAAACGGATGTACATCATCACCGGCGGGGCCGGATTTATCGGCAGCAATATGGTCAAGGCGATGAACGGGCGCGGCATCAGCGACATTCTGGTGGTCGACGATCTTAAACAAGGGGAAAAGTTCCGCAATATTGCTGACTGCGACATTGCCGACTATCTGGACCGCCTCGACTTTCTCAACCGATTGCGAACCGGCTGGCAACCGGATGCAAAGATCAAGGCCCTGATCCACGAAGGCGCCTGTTCGGCCACCACCGAATGGGACGGCGAGTTTGTCATGGCCAACAACTATGAATACTCCAAGGCTCTGCTGCACTGGTGCCAGGCCCGCTCCATACCCTTCATCTATGCGTCTTCCGCCTCGGTGTATGGCATGGGGCCGGTATTCAAAGAAGAACGGATCCATGAACGACCTCTGAATATGTATGCCTTTTCCAAATTCCAGTTCGACCAGTATGTGCGCCGCTGCCGCGATTCCCTGACCAGCCAGGTGGTGGGTCTTCGCTATTTCAATGTTTACGGCCCGCGTGAACAGCACAAAGGCGCGATGGCCAGCGTGGCCTTTCACTTGCATAAGCAACTGCTTGCAGACGGCAGGCTCAAACTGTTTGCAGGAACAGACGGCTACGGCAACGGTGATCAGCTGCGCGATTTCATCCATGTGGACGATACAGTGGCTGTCAAACTGTGGCTGCTTGACAATCCGGCCGTCTCCGGCATCTTCAATGTGGGCACCGGGCGCGCCCAGAGTTTCAATGAAGTGGCGCAGGCGGTGATCGCCCACCACGGAAGTGGCACAATCGAGTATATCCCTTTTCCGGAACACCTCAAGGGATGCTACCAGAGCTATACGCAGGCAGATATTACCGCTCTGCGCCAGGCTGGTTACCACGCCGATTTCTTGCCGGTGGAGGCGGGCGTCTCCCGCTACCTGAGCTGGCTGGCAAAACATCCAGGCTGACGGCCTGTCACAGATAAAAAACTTGACTTGCTCTCTCAAACAATGTAAAAAAGCATTCATCATTAAATCTGATTACAGTCTTCATTTATTCTGATCACAGAAGTGATCATCCCAGACTGACCAAGATACTCTGGATCCGGTTCCTAAAACCGATCCTCTTATAGCAGCCAAGATATTCAAGCCACGAAGGCTTTTGTTTCCGGAATACGGAACCAAAGCCTTCGTGGCTTTTTTTTTGCTTTTTTACCTGACTGTAACCTGAACCAAACGGAGAAACGAATATGCTCGTACCTCTTGATCTGGCCGCGCTGGCCTGGAAACAAAGCCATCTGAGCCCCGAACTGGCACTTGGCTGGCGGCTGGGTCGTCATGCCCACGACTGTTTCGACGGACTTGACCGGGTGCGGATCGCCGCCACCGGCCATGCCCATACCCTGGCCGCTCTGGAACGGCTGGCCCGCTTTCCGGAGCCGGGCATGGTGGTCAAACCGGCAGGGTTACGGCCCTGGGACATGCTTTTTTATCATGAACCCACCGCCACCGCCCTCAAGGTCGTCTGCATCAGCAGGCGCACCACCCTGTCCCCAACTGCCATAGAACTGGAGGACAAGCTGAACGGAGATGATCCAACCGTGGCCGACCGCTACCAGGAAGAACTTGATGGACTTGTCAGCAATATCGTCAATGGCAATCTGACCGGACTCTGTTTCGTCCAGGAGATCCGCTGCCGGGTGCTTGATGTAGAGAAGAGCAAACTCCCGGCAAGTTGCCCCTGGTGTCAGAGTCGATCCTTCACCCGGCTGATCGAGGTGGACGACCACATCTGCTGCCCGGCCTGCTCCGGACTGGAACCGGACTGGCTTGTTTGAACCGGGACAACAACAGCTCCTCAATCAAGAAAACCCTCTGCTTACGAGAAAAAATGACACTTGCCAGATATCAACACGAAAGCATCCCGGCGCTGACAACCGCTCGCGACCGGATCAATGCCCGAGAAATGTCACGATGCACCTTCGGCTCAGGCGGCACCTGTTGCCGGGTCTGTAATATGGGCCCCTGCCAGATCATTGATGGGGTCGAGACCATGATAGGGGTCTGCGGCGCCACCTCCGACACCGTGGCCGCGCGCAATTTCGCCAGGATTGTCGGCGCAGGTGTTGCCCTTCAGGTGGAGGAGGCCAGAGAAATGGTCAGGATCTTCATGGCCACCGCCAAGGGAGAGACACCCTACGCCCTGGCCGATGAAAATAAGCTCCGGGAACTGGCCCGGCTAATTGAGATCGACCCCGACATCAGCGACCTCAAAACGCTGGCCCTGGAAACGGGCCGATCGCTTCTCGCCGCATTCGGCAATCAGGATGAGACCCTGGCGCTGATGAAAATCGCCCCGAAAAACCGCCGCCGTATCTGGAAAGATCTGGGCGTCACCCCGCGCGGATTTGACCGCGAGGTGGTGGAACTGATGCACCGGACGCACATGGGTGTTGACCAGGAATTTGTCAACATCGTCCGCCAGACCAGTCGCTGTGCCCTGACGGACGGCTGGGGCGTATCCCGCGTGATCAGCTGGCTGACGGATATCCTGTTTCCGACCCTGCCGGCACCAACCGTGAAGCCGGAAGGGCTGAGACAGGACATGATCAACATCCTGATCTACAGCCAAGGCCCGCTGGCTATGGAAACACTGAAAGAAGCGGCAATAGACCCTGAAGTCATCAACCTGTGTCAACGCTCATCGGCCACAGGCATCAACCTGGTGAACGGCTCCATCGGCGATCAGGAGACCGATCTCCTCACCGGTTGCGTGGAAATCATGGTGGTCAGCGGTTCGTGCATCATGCCTTCTATCTCCAGAATCATCCGATCCCTGCACACCCGACTTGTCACCAGCAGCAATTCCATGAAGATGACTGGGGCAGAACATTTTGAGCTGACAGGACCGGCTGCCCGCAGCAATGCCATAACCATCTTGAAGATGGCTGTCACCGCTTTTCGTGGCCGTGAAAAAGTGCTCAATCCTGCTGAAGAGAATAAAACCGAACAAAGGTCACAACCACAATTCGGAATCCACAGCCTTGACCCAGCCCAACTTGCCGGCCGGATCAGCAAAGGTGATATCCGTGGCATCGCCCTGATCATGGGCTGCGACAACTACCATCAGCAACAGGACAGTCATGCCGCCATCGCCGAGATTCTGCTGCGAAACGATATTTTCATCATCAGCAATGGCTGCGCCGCCAACTCTCTGGCCAGAAGTGAGGAGATGCAAGGAAACAGGGTCTGGGAAATGGCCGGTTCAAAGTTGCAGGCCGCCTGTCAGGAGATGAACCTGCCGCCGATACTGCCCATGGGAACCTGCATTAACAGCAGCCAACTGTTGCAGATTGCCGACCTGCTCATCCAGCAGGGGATGGGAAAGGACCTTGCCGATCTGCCGCTGGTGGCAGCCGCTCCGGCCTGGATCAGCGAAAAAATTGTAACGGCTGGTCAATGCCTTGTTGCAAGCGGGATAGATGTCTTTTTCAGCGCGTTGCCGGTCACAGGCTCCCGCAAATTGGCCGACTATCTACAACACGGGTGCCGCACTGAATACGAGGCCTGCTGGCAGATTGACAAGGAACCCAACCAGATGGCGCAAAAAATAATCGCCCGGATAGACAGCAAACGACAGGAGTTGAATCAGGCAAACAGTCTTTTTGTCCTGACAGCAACAACATCGGCATAACTGACAGGCAAAGTCAGACTTTCAATATTTTCACAAACAGAGGGAATCATCATGTGCATGATAAAAAAAGCTGGGACTGTAGCGTCGAATTCCACAGTCACTCCCGCCCCCAGGTCTTGCCATAGGTGATAGGGACTTCGAGGCCGCCGGGGACCGGGATGTGATCACCCCGGAGAACATCCACGCCGTCTTTCACATTGAGGCGGCTATTCATGAGATTAACGGGGTGCCGATTGTTGTGCCGTTTCCGCACCACCACACAAGTTATGAAAAAGAGCCACATACCCACAACCATAAAGAGCTTCGGCCCGGAAAAATATTAAAGCAAGAAAAGGAGTAAGACAATGGATTGGCTGAAATCAGTTATCGAATACGGCGTCATCGGCCTGCTGGGTGCGCTGAGCGTAATCGCGGTGGCCATTGCCATCGAGCGCTTCCGCTTCTTCAGGGGCCTCTGCCTTGAAGAATTTAACAACCGGCGACTTTTGGAGCTGGCGCTCACCCGCCGGTTGCACCTCATCGCCACCATCGGCAGTAATGCCCCCTATGTCGGGCTGCTTGGCACCGTGCTCGGCATCATGCTGATTTTTTATAATATGGGGCAGGAGGGAATGGTGGATTCAGCCCGGATCATGACCGGGCTTGCCTTGTCGCTGAAAGCCACCGCCGCCGGCCTCCTGGTGGCCATCCCGGCGGTAGTGCTCTACAACCTGCTTCTGCGACGGGCCAAGGAATTGCTGCTCACCTGGGAGGCGCATCATGAATGAGAAAGGCTTTGACGGCATCAACGTCATCCCTTTTATCGACATCATGCTGGTGCTCCTCACTATCGTGCTGACCACAGCGACCTTCATCGCCAACGGCACGATCCCGGTCAACCTGCCCAAGGCTGAAAGCAGTGCCACTGCAGGCCGAGGCGTGACCGTGGAAATCAACCAGGCTGGAAAGATCTATTTTCGGGGAACTGAATATACCATAGCATCCCTTCGCGCTGCCCTGTCTGCTGAAGACCGGCAAACACCATTCCTTATCCGGGCCGACCGGGCGGTGGCGTTGCAATCATTTGTCGATGTCATGGGATTGGTCAGGGAGCTTGGCTTTTCGAAGATGAGCCTGCAAACGGAGGCAACAAAATGAGACGTGATGGACGGGCGCTCACCGAATCGTTTGTGCTGCATGGTTTGCTGACAGGGGCCATAATCATCATGGCCGGGGCGCTTACCCCGCCACCACAGACAATACGTCTCGATTTTTCCATGTTGCAGCCGACTGCCTCCCCGAGGCCGGATGAAACCCCGCAGGCACAGGCAGCGGTGGCAACGCCAACACCTCCAGCGCCACAACCCGAGCCCGTGGCGCTCCCACAAAAACTGGCACCGGTCGCGGCCAAGATCAGGCACTCTCCACAGCCGATCACACCCGCACCACAACAATCTCAGGAGCAAAACAGTCCGGAAGTTGCCGAAAACCCCGCGCCCGCCCCTGTCGCGGCAAAGCCTGCCGGCACGGCCTCAAGCACATCTGTGACAGAAGCCCCGGCCGTTCCCGCCGATGAAGAATACAGACGCACCAATTTTGGAGCCATCCGCGACTCAATCCTTGCCAATCTGCGCTATCCCATGCTTGCCCGCCGCCGGGGCTGGAGCGGTCAGGTGGAGATCGCCTTCAAGATTACCCCGGATGGCAGTGTCAGTGAATTACGAATCGTGGCCAGCAGCGGCTTCCCTGTACTTGATGACCAGGCGCTGGCCGCAATCCGCCACTCGGCCCCTTTTACACCGCCGCCACGCATAGCCGCAATCCTGGTCATGCCGGTCAACTTCCAGCTCAACTAAGGAGTATGCAGAAAGGGAATTGAGAACAAACAACATTTCCCAAATATGCGCTTCCTTGCAAAAGATTCGATGAAAAATATTTAAACAAACTCACACACCGGGTATTCGGCAAAGGAGGAAAAAGCAGGCAAGAAAAAGTTCATAACGACCTGAACTCAGATCAAGAAAAGAAAGATTCATTGTCGCTAAATCAACAAACATCAAAATTTTGAAGTGAGAGAAGGAATGAAATTTTTAACCAGAAAAAAAAGTCTGCTCCTGGCAGCACTCACCGCCACCATAACCATGCCTCTGGCTGTTCAGGCGGCGGAACCGGTTGTTCTCGACAATATCACGGTCAAGGGTGAGGCCATAACCTCAGCCACCGAACCTATCACCGTCAATACCGTAACTTCTGAGGATATTGACGGACTCAAACTGCTGCGTCCGGAACAATTGCTGGAACTGGTGCCAGGCGTCGAGATCCATAACTACAGCCAGGGTGGCGTAGCCAATGAATTTGAAATGCGCGGTTATAACAACTGCGGTCATGGCGGCGATGCCGCCATCGCTATCGATGGTATCCCTTTAAATGAAGGGCAGTCCCATGCTGATGGCTATGCAGACATGAATGTTATTATTCCACTGGAAATTGACCATGTCGATGTTTTCAAAGGCCCCTCATCCCCGCTATTCGGCAATTTCGCCAGGGCAGGCGCCATCTCCTTTAACACAAAAAAAGATGGAGAATACAGCACATTACAGACATCAATCGGTTCCTATGAAACCTTTGACACCCAGTATGTCTTTGGTCGTTCCCTAACCGATACTTTCCGTAACAATACCGCCCTGCAGTTTGCGACAACCGACGGCTACCAGGATCACTCATCATGGCAACGCGGCAACTTCAGCACTCGCCTTGGCTGGCAGACCACACAAAACCTCGACCTCGCTCTCTCTTTTCGGATGAATAAGTCCATCTGGGATGCCCCTGGCTATATTCCTGAGTACCAGTTTAAAAACGTCGACGCCTCCTTTCATCAGGCGGTCAATGCCGAGGATGATGGCGGCAACAAGCTCTTTACGACCCAGCGACTCGATGCCGGCTACCGTCTGACTACCGACAGCAAACTCCTTGCCTGGACCTATGCAACTGAACAGGATTTCACCCGATTTGCCAAGTTCGGCTATGATGCGGGAGGTCAGACGGAGAAACATCATGATCGTTTGGTCTATGGTGCCGGGACAAGTTATAACTATGAAAGTAAATTCGCCGGTAAGGATCTGAACGGCGTCGCCGGTATCGAATATTTTCATGAAGATACCGACACCGAGATCTACAACACGACAAACCGGGTCCGCACATCGCAGAGCGAGGATCGTAACTTCATTATCGATACCGTGTCTCTCTTCGGCCAGATTGATTATGCCCTGCATCCGCTGTTCAAACCCTGGCTTGGTTTTCGTTATGACTCATTTGGTGGGGACTATACCAACAAAGACCCTGGCTCCACGCCATTTTCCGAAAATATGAATGACTATTCGCATCTCAGCCCTAAAATCGGTTTTCACAGCGAGCTGCACAAGACCCTTGATTTTCATACAAGCTTTACCCAGGGCTTTGCCATCCCGGCAGATGCCGATAAGTATAACAGCGCCATTGGCAATGAGGCCCAAACAATCAATCAGTATGAAGCCGGTCTCAAATATACGCCCTCCAAGCTTTTTACCGGTGACTTGGTGGTCTTCCGGATTGACAACCTGAACGAAATCCAGGAATCCTTTCCCGGTTCAGGCATCTATCTTGAACTTGGCGAGACCCGACGTGACGGCCTTGAGCTTTCTGCCGTGCTGAAACCCTGGTTTGCCGGTCTTGAGCTGTTCGGTGATCTGACCGTTACGGATACGGAAATCATGAAGAATGTTGACCCGACAATAGTGGGCAAGCATGTAACCGGAGTGCCGGATTATACCTCCAATCTGGGTGTGCGTTACCGGGCCGAATCCGGAATCAATACCCAGATTAAATGGCGGCATACGGATCGTTTCTATATCGACAGCGCCAACCTGGAATCGTATGACGGCTACAACGTAACTGATTTTGCCATAAGCTATAATGACAAGACCCAGAATGGCACAAAATGGCGGATAGGGGCTGATATCGACAATCTTTTTGACGAACACTACAGCCAGGCGATATGGAACGGCTACGGCACCAACAACTATGCGGTGAGCGCGCCCAGAACCTTCTGGCTGCGACTCGGCATTGAGATATAGGTGACTCATGAACGTACGCCATTTTCTGATCGGCGTGGCGCTTCCCTTGCTGCTGGTTATTGCCTCAGGCTGTGACCGGCAGCAAAAGGTCTCAGCCGATACGCCCAAGACCTTGACCCTGATTTTAGGGGAAGAAAATACCGAAGGGTTTGATCCAACACTTGGCTGGGGCAGTTACGGTAATCCGCTGTTCCAAAGTACCTTGCTCAAACGCGATGCCGATCTGAAGATCGTTTCGGATCTGGCCACAAAATGGGAGCTGGGCGATGGACAGCTGGCCTGGACCGTTAAAATTCGTCCAGAAGTCGTTTTTTCCGACGGCTCACCCCTGACGGCCAGAGATGTCGCCTATACATTCAATACGGCGGCCAAGGCCGGTGGGGTTGTCGATCTCTCAAATCTTCAACTGGCGGAGGCTATTGATGACAGCACGGTGATCCTGCGCCTCAAGCATCCGGATATCACCTTTATCCAGCACCTCATTACCCTGGGCATCGTTCCGGAAAAGCTCCATGGCCCCGGTTACGGGCGCAAACCAATCGGCTCGGGGCCGTACAAACTTGTGCGCTGGGATGAAGGGCAGCAGATGATCGTCGAGGCCAACGACCGTTACTATGGAATCAAGCCCTCCATCAAGCGACTGGTCTTTCTCTTTTCAACTGAAAATGCGGCCATTGCGGCGGCCATGGCAGGAAAAGTCGATGTCCTGGGCGTTTCTTCCAACCTTGCCGGGCAAAAAATCCCCGGCATGACACTGCATGTGGTGAAAAGCGTCGACAACCGGGGACTGATGTTTCCGATGGTCCCGGACACCGGTCGGAAGACACCCCGCGGCCTGGCTATCGGCAATAATGTGACCTCGGATATCGCCATCCGTAAGGCCGTCAACTACGCCATCAACCGGCAGGCACTGGTCGACGGTGTGCTGGACGGTCATGGACGACCGGCCTTTGGGGCGGTTGATGATCTCCCCTGGGATAATCCGGAGATCCGTTTTAAAGACAATGACCCGGAAAAGGCCAAGGCCATCCTGGAAGAGGCCGGCTGGCGCGATAGCGATGGCGATGGCGTTCGGGAAAAAGATGGGAAAAAGGCCGAGTTCGAAATCCTCTACAACACTAAAGACAGCTTGCGACAGGGCCTGGCCCTGGCCGTCTCCGACATGCTCAGGCCGGTCGGCATCAAGGCCGTTCCCCGTGGTGAGAACTGGGACCGGATCAAGGACGAGCTGACCCACGCCTTTGTGATTGTCTACGGCTTCGGTGGACATAGCCCTTTAGAGATGTACAAACTATATCACAGCAACGGCCCCGAGCCGATGTACTGGAACGCCGGATTCTATGTCAATCCGGTGGTGGATAATTATCTGGATCAGGCCCTGCGGGCACCCTCATTCGACGAGGCTATTCCGCTGTGGAAAAAAGCGCAATGGGATGGAAAGACGGGTATTTCTACACCCGGCGATGCTTCCTGGGCATGGCTGGTCAACCTTGATCATACCTACTTTATCAATCAATGCCTGGATGTGGGCAAATCCCAAATGGAGCCTCATGGGCATGGCTGGCCGATCACGGCCAATATCGACCAGTGGCAATGGACCTGTAAATAGAAAGTTGAAGAGAAAGGACTTTCACCGACTAATACCCCTCAAGAGTATCTGTCGGTGATTTTTAGAAATATTATGCACTTAATGATCACTCAGTTTTTATTAGTAAAGACGTTTCGGCTCATTCTGCTTATCGCCGCAGTAGCAACTCTGTCGTTCGTCCTGGTCAGCAGTTCACCCGTCGATCCGGTTGATGCCTATGTCGGGGCCGCCATGCTCAGGATCTCCCCGGATCAGCGGGAGGTCATCGCCAAACGTTGGGGGCTGGACAGACCCCCTGTTGAACGTTTCGGCAGATGGGCCGGGCAAATGGCAACAGGCAACTTTGGCGTCTCGACCATTTTCAACGAACCGGTTCTTTCAGTTATCGGGAAACGTTTTATCACGTCGTTCTGGTTGATGGCACTTGCCTGGAGCCTTTCCGGGGCCCTGGGGTTCGGGCTGGGACTCATTGCCGGGGCAAGGGAAGATACGCTTCTGGACCGCAGTATCAGGCTGTATGCCTATACCATGGCCTCCACTCCAACCTTCTGGGTCGGGATGATTTTGCTCATGATCTTCTCCGTCTCCCTGGGATGGACCCCGGTCTGCTGCGCCTGGCCTCCGGGATTGAGCGCCGAACAGGCAACACTCTGGCAACGACTGCATCATCTGCTGCTGCCGGCCATCACCTTGTCTCTTATCGGCATCGCCCAGATCACACTCCACACCCGTGAAAAAACTATTGAGGCCCTGCGGAGCGATTACTCCATCTTTGCTCGGGCCCAGGGGGAATCAACCATCGGCATCGTTTTCCGGCGCGCCCTGCGCAATGTGGCCTTGCCCGCCGTCACCCTCCAGTTCGCCTCTCTGGGGGAACTGTTCGGCGGCGCCGTGCTGGCTGAGCAGGTCTTCGCCTATCCGGGCCTGGGGCGAACCACTGTCGAGGCAGGTATCCGGGGTGACATCCCCCTTCTGCTGGGGATTGTCCTCTTCAGCACGATCTTTGTCTTTACCGGCAACTTCATGGCCGATCTCATCTATCATCTGGTGGATCCACGACTACGAAAAGCAACAGGGGCCATATCATGACGATCAATCCTTTAGCCCTGGATCGCCGGACACGCACCATGATGGTTATCCTCGGTTGTCTCATTCTCTTCTCCGCGATTTTTCTCGGCGCATGGCTGTATGGCGAACAGGGTCAGGTGACCAATCTGGCCCTGCGAAAGCTCCCTCCCGGCTGGGATCAGCCATTTGGGACAGACTGGCTGGGCAGGGACATGTTCGCCAGGACCATCAAGGGACTCCGTATCAGCCTGGAGATCGGTCTGGCCGCCGCTACCTGTTCGGCAGTCATTGCCCTGCTGCTCGGTTTGGCGGCCGCCACCATGGGTAGGATCGTTGACGTTGCCGTTACCTGGTTGTGCGATGTTGGAATGGCCACTCCGCATCTGGTTTTACTGATCCTGATATCCTTTGCCTGCGGTGGCGGGGCCAAAGGGGTCATCATCGCAGTGGCCGCATCGCATTGGCCTGCGCTCACCAGGGTTATCCGGGCCGAAGTCATGCAGCTCCGTACATCTGATTACATCAAACTCTCCCACCGGCTTGGTAAAAGTCCTGCCTGGATTGCGCGGCACCATTTCCTGCCCCATGTGGTTCCGCAGTTCCTGGTGGGGTTGCTGCTCCTTTTCCCGCATGCCATCCTGCATGCGGCCGGATTGACATTCCTGGGTTTCGGCATGTCACCGCACACCCCGGAAATCGGGACACTACTGGCAGAATCAATGCGTTATCTCACAACGGGAATGTGGTGGCTGGCCGTAGCTCCGGGGCTGGCCCTTGTTCTCTCAGCCATGACCTTTGATGTCCTCGGCAATAACGTCAGGGCACTGCTGGACCCAAAAACCTTACGCGAATAGGAAGCCCTTCCATGCTTGACATACAAGATCTTTCCATACGGTTTACCCGTTACACCTTTGGTCTTAAGAAAAAGGAGACCTGCGTCGTCCAGGGTCTTGACCTGTCGATTGCACCGGGCCAGGTGATGGCTGTGATCGGCCAATCAGGGGCAGGGAAAAGCCTGCTTGCCCACGCCTTACTGGGTATCCTGCCGCGCAATGCCCAGGTTGAAGGGAGAGTATTCTTCAAAGGGAAACCTTTGACCCCTGAACGGCTCTCAACCTTAAGGGGGCGGGAGATTGCACTGATCCCCCAATCGATAACCGCCCTGAACCCGCTTCTGCGAGTAGGGGTACAGGTGGCCAGGGCTGCGCGGCTGAGCGGGATCAGCAAGAAGGATGCGCCGACCACTGTCAACCGTGCTTTTAGCCGCTACCTTCTCCAGAAAGAGGTTGCAACCTGGTTTCCCTTTCAGCTTTCAGGAGGCATGGCCCGCAGGGTGCTCACCGCCACTGCCACCGTAGGCATGGCTGACCTGATCCTGGCGGATGAACCTACCAGTGGTCTTGATCCGGCTACGGCCAAGGAAGCCCTTGGTCATCTGCGCGAACTGGCTGACACCGGCAAAGCCGTGCTGCTGATCACCCACGATATTGAAGCAGCCCTTAAGATCGCCGATATGGTGACGGTATTCTGTGCCGGTACCACCGTGGAAGTAGCCAGTGCCGATGATTTTAAAGGCCTTGGCCAACTCCGCCATCCCTACACCAGAGCTCTCTGGAATGCCCTGCCGGCCAACAGTTTTATTGGAACCATGAAACCCATCGAAAGGAGCCCCAATACTACCGGCTGTCCTTTCCAGACCTGCTGTAATGAACAGGATGCCGTCTGTGGTCACAGCACTCCCGAACTTAAACACTCAAGCGCAGGACGGGTGAGGTGTCATCATGCTTGAAGCCAAAACCCTCGCGTACCGATATGGAAAACAATGTTCCTGGCTCTTTGACGATCTTGATCTGCAGATAGCACCGGGGGAGATTGTCGGGATGTCCGGTCCAAGCGGCCGGGGGAAATCTACCTTGGCAAAGGTACTGGCCGGCTATCTGCCCCCTGGTAGAGGGAGCGTGATGATAGGTGGTCGACCCCTACAAGGTTCCGGCCACTGCCCGGTTCAGCTCCTGTTTCAACACCCGGAGCTGGCCGTCAACCCACGATGGAAAGTGGGTAAAATCCTGCAGGAGGGGGAGGAGCCCACGGCAGACCTCTGCAAGGATCTCGGTCTTGAACCGGCATGGTTTGATCGTTATCCCCACGAACTCTCCGGTGGGGAACTGCAACGGATCTGCCTGGCCCGAGCGCTCAGTTCAGGAACCCGATATCTGCTCTGTGATGAGATGACCTCAATGCTCGACGCCCTGACCCAGGCCCATATCTGGCAGATTATCCTGGACATTGCCCGAAGCCGGAGGCTGGGGCTCTTGGTCATCAGTCATGATACGACACTAATCACCAGACTCTGTAGCCGCAACATCAGCTACTTTGGGGATACAGTAAATCATTAGGAATAATTACTACAATGAACCCTGAAAAATTGTCTTTTTGCCCAATCTCTGCCCTGTTGATAAAGCTGCAATTTTTTTTGTGGTTTTTTTCTGGTTGTCATATCAATAGGAATCGAGTTATATATCATTTTTTTAGATTGATGATATTTTGTAACAAAATAATCAACCTTATACTTGTCAAAAATTCATTTTATTTCATCTTCACGGAGAGTTATTTTGAAACACAGATCGCCCCACATCTGAGCAATACCCCGGCACAAGCCGGCCGTCCCGGTTCGGGACGGACGATATTGCGACTCTCCTGCCCCCCATGAATGGTCTCAGGCATTAATCAGGTAGTTTCCCTCCTTGTTTGCTGACGTTGTTCGCGGCTGATTGCAGAGAGTCGCAGCAGATCCGGAAATGTTTTTCCGGTATAACGTACAGCAAAGGAGGAGCTATGCACGCTTCTATTTCCACTCCTTCCGCCCAAAAGGCGGTCGGTGCGGTTCTTGTAGTAGGTGGCGGGGTGGCCGGAGTCCAGGCCGCCCTCGATCTCACCGAACTCGGTCTCAAGGTCTATCTGGTCGAAAAGTCCGGCGCCATCGGCGGGGTCATGGCCCGACTGGACAAGACTTTTCCCACCAATGACTGCTCGCTCTGTATCCTCGCCCCCAAGCTGGTTGAGGCGGGCCGCGATCCCAATATCGAGATCCTGACCAAGTCGGAACTGCTTTCCCTTTCCGGCACCCCCGGCAATTTTACCGCCAAGATCAGAAAAGAGCCCCGTTACATCGACGAGGAAGTGTGCACCGGCTGCGGCCAGTGTACCCTCTATTGCCTCAAGCAGATCGGCGATGAGTACAACGAGAATCTCGGGATCTCCAACGCCGCCCACATCGATTACGCCCAGGCCGTCCCCACCAGCTATTATATCGACGCCAAGGCCTGTCTCATGCTCAACTACCAGACCTGCGGCCTCTGTGCCGTGGCCTGCCAGGCAAAGGCCATCCGTTTTGACCAGAAGGAGGAAATTCTTGACCTGGCGGTCGGTTCCGTGATCCTGGCGCCGGGTCTGGGCCGGACCAGCAAGGAGGTGCTCGGCCGCTACGGCTGGGGCAAGTTCGCCGATGTCCTCAGCGCCTTTGAGCACGAGCGGCTGATGTGCGCCTCCGGCCCCACCGGCGGGGCGATCCTTCGCCCCTCAGACCACAAGCACCCCCGCAAAATCGCCTTTCTCCAGTGCATCGGCTCCCGCGATCAGACCTGTGGCAACAACTACTGCTCCTCGGTCTGCTGCATGTACGCCATCAAGCAGGCAACCCTTGCTCGCGAACACGACCCTAACGCTGAAATCACCCTCTTTTACATGGATATCCGCACCCACGGCAAGGGCTTTGATGCCGCCCGTGAGCGGGCCACGATTGAAAACAACTTTCGGGTGATCTACGCCCGGCCGCCGCAAGTGGAGGACGTCTTTAACGGCGGACTGCTGCTCACCTGGGCCACGGATGACGGCAAACATCACTACGAGATGTTCGACATGGTCGTTCTCTCTCAGGGGGTAGAATCGCCGGACGACGCCGAACAGCTTGGCCAGGCCGCCGGTATTGATCTGAACAAGTACCTCTTTGCCCGGACGGACACCTACGCGCCCCTTGCCACCAGCCGCCCCGGCGTCTACGTGATCGGCGCCTTTCAGGGGCCAAAAGATATCCCTGATTCGGTGACCCAGGCGGGCGGTGCCGCGGCCCTCTGTTCGGGACAACTGGTCGCAGCCCGCGGCACCGAGATGACCAAGGCGGTGTTCCCGGAGGAGCGTGACATCTCCAAGGAAGAACCTCGCATCGGCGTCTTTGTCTGCCATTGCGGCATCAATATCGCTGGCGTCGTCGATGTGCGGGCGGTGCGTGACTATGCCCGGGATCTGCCCGGCGTGGTCTATTCCACCGACAACCTCTACTCCTGCTCTCAGGACACCCAGCAGCATCTCGTTAACATCATCCGCGAACACCGGCTCAACCGGATCGTTGTCTCCGCCTGCACCCCGCGCACCCATGAACCCCTCTTTCAGGCCACCCTGCGCGATGCGGGCCTGAACCGTGCCTTATTTGAAATGGCCAATATCCGCGATCAATGTTCCTGGGTTCACATGCACGAACCCGAGGCGGCCACCGCCAAGGCCAAGGATCTGGTGCGCATGGCCGTGGCCAAGGCGGCCCATCTCACCGCCCTGCCGGAACAACGGCTGCCGGTCACCCCCTCGGCCCTCGTTATCGGCGGCGGCCTGGCCGGCATGACTGCGGCGCTCACTATTGCCGAACAGGGCTTCCCAACGACCCTGGTCGAGCAGGGGGAGACCATGGGAGGCCGGGCCCTGTTGCTGACAGCCGACCGTTTTGGCCGCGATCCGCGCCAGGCCATAGCGAATCTGGCCCACAGGGTGAAAACCCATCCGTTGATCAGCGTGCGCACCAGAGCCACGGTGGCCAGTGTCTCAGGCTATGTGGGCAACTTCACCACCACCATTGCCGGCAAGGCGGGCAGTGAGGTGGTCAATCACGGGGTCATGGTGATCGCCACCGGCGGCAAGCCCTATGCGCCGAAACAGTATCTGCACGGCGACTCCGAGCGGGTGCTGACCCAACTGGAACTGGAACAGCGGCTGGCGTCAGGCCGTCCGCTTTCCGCCAAGATGAAACAGGTGGTGATGATCCAGTGCGTGGGCTCGCGGGGTGATGATCTGGCCTACTGCAGCCGCGTTTGCTGCGGACAGGCCCTGAAGAACGGACTGCGTCTCAAGGCCATGAACCCGGAACTGACCATCTTCATCTATTACCGCGACATGCGGGCCTACGGCTTCATGGAGGACGATTATCTGAAGGCCCGCGAGCTGGGCGTGATCTTCATCCGCTATACCCCGGAAAATCCGCCCAGGGTCACCCCAGGGCGCAGTAAGTCCAGCCCGCTGAAGGTAGTCGGCTATGATCCGCTACTGGGCGAAGAGATGGAGCTGGATGCCGATCTGCTGGTGCTCTCCGTGGGCATAGTCCCGGAAGATCCGACGATCTTGTCCCGCATGCTCAAGGTGCCGGTGACCGCCGACAAGTTTTATCTGGAGGCCCACGTCAAACTGCGGCCGGTGGATATGGCGGTGGATGGGATCTTTGTCTGCGGCCTGGCCCACGCCCCCAAATCGATGGACGAGACCATTGCCCAGGCCCAGGCCGCGGCGGGTCGGGCCTGCCAGCCCCTGGCCAAGGGCTCGATTTCGCCGGAGCCCATCGTCTCCCATGTCGATCCCGAGCTGTGCATCGGCTGCGGCGCCTGCGAGACCTTCTGTCCTTACAAGGCCATCACGATTGACAAGGAGGTCAAGCCCCGCAAGGCCCGGACCCTGACCGCCTCCTGCAAGGGCTGCGGGGTGTGCGCCGCCCGCTGTCCGACAATGGCCATCGATATGGGGCGTTTTACGTTTGACGGCATTATGGCCCAGATCAATGCCTTTGGCAGTAAAGAAACAGGTGTTTAGGCTGAAAGCCGAAGACAGAAGGTTAAAAAAAACAAAGGATGAAAGACTGGAACCCCGTACTGGTGTGCGGCGCGGGCTTCAAACCCGTGATGCCTCCGTCTGATACACGGATGAGTTGTGGGTTCGATTCCCACTCCAGTCTCCACTATTCATAATAAACAACAACGACGACTTATCGGATTGAAAAGTTTTTCGTATTTGGAGCACGTTATGTCAAATTATCAACCAAAAATCCTTGGATTCCTCTGCAACTGGTGCTGTTACACCGCTGCTGATTCAGCAGGGGTGGGGCGCTACCAGTACCCTCCCAATCTCCGGGTCATCCGTATGATGTGCTCCGGCCGCCTCGACCCCTCCTTTCCCTTGGAAGGACTGGCCCAGGGGGCCGACGCCATCTTTGTCGGCGGCTGTCACCCCGGTGAGTGCCACTATCAGGATGGTAACTACCATGCCCTGGTCACCGCTGCCCTGGTGCACGAGACCCTGGCCAGGCTGGGGATAAACAGTCAGCGTTTCCTTATCGAATGGGCCTCAGCCGCAGAGGGCCCGAACTTTGTCAAGATCATCACCCGGTTCACGGAACAGGCCGCAATTCTGGGGCCGCTGGGGACAAGCGAAGGCATCGATGCAACACTGCTGCGAGAAAAACTGGCGCAGGCGGCGGAAACGGCCAAAGACCGCAAGCTCAGAATGAACTTGATCAGCGCCTCTAAAGAGATGATGAAGAACGGGGATTTCTCGCGCCCCACCATTGCCGGACTGATCCATGACAAGTGCAACAAGGTCTTGACTGAGCTGATTGGAGCATCGGTACTATGAGCAGCAACAAGATATCCCTGAGCATCAATGGCCAGCCGGTGAGTGTCCCTTCCGCCACCACTATCATGGAGGCCGCACTCCAGGCGGGAATCGAGATCCCGCACCTCTGCCACCTTCCCAGCAAAGCCGATGCCAAACGCCCTTGTCTCCTGTGCCTGGTGGAGGCGGACGGCAAACAGGTCCGTTCTTGCCGGACCCCGGTGCACGAAGGAATGGTTGTCGAGACCGCAAGCCCGGCGTTAAAAAAACACCGGACTGAACGGCTTCAGCAGCTTGCCGCTGTCCATTATGGTGATTGCAAGGCCCCTTGCAATCTCACCTGCCCCGGCGGGATCAATGTGCAGGGCTATGTCAACCTCATCGGTCAAGGGCAGTATGAGGCCGCGCTGCGGCTGATTAAGGAGAAAAATCCCCTGCCTGGTATTGTCTGCCGGGTCTGCCCCCGTTTTTGCGAAACCCGATGCCGTCGGGTATTGCTTGACGAACCGGTGGCCATTAACCATCTCAAACGTTTCCTGGTGGAACATGCCAATACGCACGAGCTAAAAATTGACAAACCAAAACCGGCTACCGGCCATAATGTGGCCATTATCGGTGGCGGACCAGCCGGATTATCGGCTGCGTACTCTCTGCGCAAGCAGGGACACAGTGTCACCCTTTTTGAGGCGGCTTCGGAATTAGGCGGATTGACCCGTTATGCTATTCCCGCCTTCAAACTTCCCCGGAAAGAGCTTCGCCGGGAGATAGACAATATCCTGGCCATGGGTGTTCACGTCCGCACCGGCAAAAAATGGGGCCGTGATTTCGTGCTCCGTGATCTGCTGGATCAGGGGTTCAGGGTGATTTTTATCGCCATTGGCATGGGTCGGCAAAAAACCTTGGCCGTACCCGGAGGCGAGGCAGCGCTTGATGGCCTCCAATTTCTTGGACAAGTGGCGACTGATACCCTCCATGAGTTGCCCGGCAAAATTTTAATTATTGGCGGCAGCAAGGTCGCGATAGAGGCGGCGCGGTGTGCGATCCGTCTTGGCGCTGCCGAGGTTACCGTTATCCATGACCGTTCGCGAACGGAAATGGCCGCTCATCAGCGGGATATCGTTGAGGCGGAAAAGGAGGGAGTGAAGTTTTTCCTGATGGCCACTCCTCTTGCCATCCACAAAAAAGCAGAGGCAGTCTTCGAGGTGGAGATGGCCAGGACCGTGCTTTCCGAACCCGACGGTGCGGGAAGTCGCAGGCCGGTTCCAGTCGCCGGCTCCTGTCTGACCTGGAACGGGGAGATCGTCATCAACGCCCTGGGCCAGGAGGCGGATGGAGACTACCGCAATTATGGAGAACTGGAAGCGGAGCTCACACTCACGCCCAGACAGACGATCAAGTCCGATCCCACCACCATGCAGACCAATCTGCCTGGGATCTACGCCGGAGGTGAGGTGGTCAGCGGTCCGCGTTCAGTGATTCAAGCCGTGGATGCCGGACGGCGGGCGGCTGAGACGATTCACCAACAATTGGGATGCGTGGATGATCGGCCGGGCGATGGTCGTTTCAACTTCAACAAGGGCAAAAAGTTTGAAGAAGTGGATATGCGCAACTTCAATGGCTTTCCGATCAATCTGAGTGAGCAGATGCCGGTTCGGCCCCCGGAGCGGCGAATTGGCGATTTTGCCGAGGTGGAACTGGGATTCACCGAAGAGATGGCGGTACGGGAAGCAAAGCGCTGTCTGGCCTGCGGCTGCCTGGGTCTGGCCAAGTGCGAGCTGCGTCCGCTCTGCGGTGAGCACAAAATAAAGAGTTCCAGCGCCCCTGAAAAACGGCTCCATGCCCCCGATGACTCGCATCGCTTCATTGCCATTGATCCGAACCGCTGCATTGTCTGTCAACGCTGTGAGCGGGTCTGTGAATTTGCGGCCATTTCAGTTTCCTGCGAGGAAGCAAACGGGCAATTGGTCGACATTCATCTTGCCATAGGCGAGAACTGCGTCTCCTGCGGGGCCTGCGTCGATGCCTGTCCCACCGGGGCCCTGACCAAAAAGCAGCTCTTTTTGCCCCTTCTCCCCGACGAGGCCGAGGAAGTTCAGAGCGTCTGCACCTACTGCGGCACCGGCTGTACCGTAAATATTCAGGTTAAACAGGATGTGCTTCTTGAGGTCAAGGCAAAGCACGAGGCCCCGCCGAACCAGGGTGATCTCTGCGTCAAAGGCCGGTTCGGTTTTGACTTTTATCGACATCCCGATCGGTTGACCCATCCCCTGATCAGAGAGCGGCTCGATGAACCGCTCCGCCGTGCCACCTGGGAAGAGGCCCTTGATTTTGTTGCCCGCCGTTTTGCCCATATCCGCGAACATCACGGCCCAGAGGCCCTTGGCGTCCTGTCTTCCTCCCGCTGTGAGAACGAGGTTAACTATCTGGCCCAGAAATTCTGCCGGTTGGTTCTGAAAAACAACTCGGTGGACAACTGCGCCCGAGTCTGTCATGCACCCTCAGTCAGTGGCCTGCGCATTGCCTTGGGCAGTGGGGCGGCCACCAATTCGTTGGCCGATATCGAAGGGGCCGAGGTTATTCTGATCTGCGGCTCCAACACCAGTGAGGCCCATCCCGTGGTGGGTATGAAGGTGCGGCGGGCCATGCGCAATGGCGCCAAACTCATAGTCATTGATCCCCGGCGCACCGAAATGGCGGCCATGGCCGATATCTGGCTGCGACTGGTGCCGGGCACCAATGTCCTGCTCCTGAACTCTCTGCTCCACGCCATCCTTGATGAAGGGCTTGAGGACAAGGATTTTATCGCCGGGCGGACCGAAAACCTGGAGGTAGTGCGGCAGCATGTGACGGCCTATACGCCGGAGACCATGGCGGAAGTGACCGGCGTCGCCCCTGACTTGGCACGGGCTGCGGCCCGTCTCTACTGCTCTACCCGCAAAGGCATGATCCTTTATGGACTGGGGGTCACTGAACACCGCAACGGAACTCAGGGCGTCATGGGGCTGGCCAATATCGCGCTTGCCTCCGGCAACGTCGGCCGTTCTCATGCCGGGATTTGTCCCTTGCGAGGTCAGAATAATGTCCAGGGTTCCTGTGATATGGGGGCTCTGCCTTATGTGCTGCCGGGCTATCAGGACGTGGCTGATGTGGCGGCCAGGGAGCGGTTGAGTCAGGCCTGGGGCGCGGATCTACCTGCAAGCCCAGGTCTTACCGAACCGGAGATGTATGAGGCGGCCCGCGAGGGACGTTTCAAAGGGATGTATCTCATCGGCTACGATCCGCTCCACACCCAGGCCGATATCAACAATGTCAGGGCCGCCTATGCCGCGATGGAAATGGTGGTGGTCCAAGACATCTTTCTTACCAAGAGTGCGGAAATCGCGCATGTGGTACTGCCGGCCGCCTGTTTTTATGAAAAGGATGGAACCTTTACCAATGCTGAACGCCGCATCCGGCGAATCAGAAAGGCGGTGGAGCCGCCGGGACTGGCCCTGCCGGACTGGGAGATCACCTGCCGACTGGCCGCGGCCATGGGCTATCCCATGGCCTATGACGGCCCATCCCGGATCATGGAGGAAATTGCCCGCTGCGCCCCGATCTTGGGCGGGGTCCGTTATGAGCGACTGGAAGGCGACGGCCTGATCTGGCCCTGTCCGAACCGGGAGCACCCAGGCACCCCGATTCTCCATCAAGAGAGCTTCACCAGGGGCAAGGGCCGTTTTTCCGTGCTGGGTAATGTCGAGACCCTGGAAAAACCTGACGAACAGTTTCCGCTTACCCTGGTTACCGGTCGGAGACTTGCTCATTACAATAATGGCTCCATGACCAGGAGATGCCAGGGGCTTGCCGCCCTTGAACCCGAAGAAATCGCGGAAATCCATCCGGATGACGCGGCGAGGTTCGGGATAAAAGATGGCAACCGGGTTCTGATTATTTCCCGGCGCGGCGCCCTTGAGGTCAAAGCCAGAGTCACCGAACGCAGCCGGCCCGGCTCGGTATTTATGGCCTTCCATCACGCCGACCCTCTGGTCAATATCCTGACCAGCCCTGGTGTGGATGAGATTGCCGGAACCCCTGAATACAAGGCTTGCTCGGTACGGATGGAGTCTGTTTGATAGGAATTACAACGGGAGAATTCATTGGCGAATTTTCTCTAAAAAAATTGATGAGCAAAACCGCCCATCACAACGAAAAAGAGGAGAGCACTATGTTTCAAGTAACGGAATCAGCAATTGAAAACCTTAAAGAATATCTGAAAAAGAACGACATCAACTCGGCCGTCCGGGTGATCATGCAGAGCAGTTGCTCCGGCACCAGCCTGGGTCTTGGACTCGATGAAAAAAAGGACTCCGACAAGGTGTTTGAGGAAAACGGGGTCACTTTTCTGGTGGATGACGCGATATTTGCCACCACCGGCGCCATTATGGTCGACTACATCAAGCCTTCCTGCGGCTGCGGTGGCGGGAGTGGCAGCGGTGGTTTCTCCGTAAGTTCGGAAAAAAAACTGGGCCGCGGCGGCTCCTGCTCAACCGGCTCCTGTTCGAGTGGATCCTGCGGTTGTTGAAAAAGAGCCTTGGTCATCTGGCCGGGGCTCTTGCCTGGATCCTGAAATCATCAACCAAAACGGGACAGAGGCAACTGGTTTTTCCGGTAAACCTGTCCCGTTACGTCCTATAGAGAGTACAAAGAAAATGAATCGAATCCATGACTTTGCCGGCGAGGCCATCGGCACCTGTATCCTGGTCTTCTTCGGCTGCGGTTCGGTGGCTGCCGCCGTCCTGTTTTCCGCCCATTCCGGGCTTTTTCAGGTGGCGGCCATCTGGGGCATCGGGGTCACACTGGCGATCTATGCCACCCGCCATCTCTCCTGCGCTCACCTTAACCCTGCGGTCAGTCTGGCCATGGTCATTGGTCGCCGCATGACTCCGTCCAAGCTTCCGGCCTATCTGGGTGGTCAGTTCGTTGGGGCCTTCCTTGCGGCCTGCCTTCTCTATTCTCTTTTCGGGGCGTCCATTGCCGCCTACGAAACCGTTCATGGAATTGTACGTGGAGCACCCGAATCAGTGAAAACTGCCATGCTCTTTGGCGAGTTCTACCCCAATCCTGGGGCTGGCGCTGCCGCTGTGGTCAGCAGTCTCAACGCCTTCGGAGCTGAGGCGGTGGGCACATTCATTCTGGTCTTTCTCATCTTTTCCCTGACTGAGGGCTGCAATGTCGGTCGGCCGGATGAAGCCCTGGCTCCGCTGTTCATCGGCCTCACCGTCACCGTCATCATCTGTATCCTGGCACCGCTCACCCAGGCCGGACTCAATCCGGCCCGTGACCTCTCGCCCCGGCTGTTTGCCTGGTTGGCAGGCTGGCGACAGGCGGCCATGCCCGATGCCGGGTATGGATTTTTGACCGTCTATGTGCTGGGGCCGTTGGTGGGTGGAACTCTGGCCTCGCTTTTTTTCACCTCTTGCGTTCAGCCCCTGATGAATAAAAAAAATCAGAATGGCTGCGGCTGCCAGAAATAGCCAGCCCATAATAAAAAAACAAAAAGGAAAACAACCATGCAATTGCCTCCGACAACGCAAGAACAATTACAGGAATATTACGGCAGGATTCTGAACAGTTCACAAGATCTCAAGACTAAGGTCTGCTGCTGTGATGGGGAATCCCTTTCAGTCGGTATGAAGGAAATATTGAAAACCATTGCCCCGGAAATCCTTGCCCGCTCCTATGGCTGCGGCTCGCCCATTCCTGACTGCCTGGAAGGCTGCACAGTGCTTGACCTGGGGTGCGGTGTCGGACGGGATGCCTTTCTTCTTTCTTGGCTGGTCGGGCCTGAAGGCAAAGTCATCGGCGTGGACATGACCGAAGCACAGCTGGCCGTGGCCCGCAACCATGTGAGTGCCCAGATGCAGACCTTTGGCTATAAAAAACCAAATGTCGAGTTCCGGCAGGGTTATATGGAAAACCTTAGTGCGCTGGGGCTGGAGGACAACTCAGTGGATGTGGTCATCTCCAACTGCGTGATCAATCTTTCGCCGGACAAGCGTTCGGTCTTTAGTGAAATATTTCGGGTGCTCAAGCCGGGTGGCGAGCTCTGTTTTTCCGATATCTTTGCCGGGTGCAGGGTGCCGGAACATTTCAAGGAGGATCCGATCCTGCATGGGGAGTGTCTGGCTGGGGCCCTGTACCTTGAGGATTTCCGCAGGCTGCTTCGGGTGGTCGGCTGCCCGGACTACCGGGTTATGCTTAGACGCAAGGTGCAGTTCGATAACCCGGCCGTTGAGGAGAAAATCGGCATGATCGATTTTTATGCCATGACCGTGCGTGCCTTCAAGATCGCCTGCCTGGAGGATATCTGCGAGGATTTCGGTCAGAGCGCCACCTATCTTGGCGCCATCCCTGGTCATCCCCATGCTTGGTCGCTGGACGACCACCATCGTCTGGTCACCGGAAAACCCATGCTGGTCTGCGGCAATACCGCTGCCATGCTAGAGGAAACCCGGTTTGGCAGATATTTCCGTATTTCCGGCGACCGGAGCACCCATTTCGGCCCCTTTGACTGTTCGGCCCCGGCCCCGGACAATGCCAGTTCCTCTTGCGGCTGCTGACCTAAGAATTCCACAAATACAAAAAAGGAGAAAACAATGACCGCCTGACCAAGACTGGTGCGGCGCAATGGCAGATAGTGGTGCGGAAGGAAGGATAAACGGGAAGGAGGCAGCACCACCGGCACCCCGGCCGCAACCAGATTCATCTCGATCGATGTCCCGGTCCGTGGCTGAACGATTATGGTTAATATATTTTTGGGTGGACTGAGAGTTTCAGTCCCAGATAAAACAAAACGGGCAAGAGCCCAGCACACAAAAGGAGTAATACGGTATTATGAAAAAGCTCACATCTCTTATCGCGGCAGTTACCATGCTATCCCTTGCATCATCCGCCTTCGCGGGCACCATCAAGGGGTCCATGACAAAGGCCACCAAGAATGCCGACGGCAGCTACACCATTGTTGTGAAGGACATCAAGACCAATAAGGACTATGCAATTGAAGTACAGGATGTTGAGACAAAGGGGAAACTTGACTCAAAGAAGGTTGATTCTGGCGACGAAATCGAGGTCAAGTTTAACGAGAAGGAAGGCAAGAACATAAACACCAAGATCCAGAAGGAAGGCGGCTGCTGACTTTAACGTAACTATCCAGCCCCCGGCCCGGAAGTGAGTTCCGGGCCGGAGGAAGGTTTGAGCGGTAATATTTGCCGCCGGACTCAGGATGCGCAGGAGGCGGCAAATCCCTCGGAGGCGAGCAAGGATGCCCGCCGAGAATGAGCGAAAATCTTTCATCGGCACGAAATGCACCCTGGTGATGCTCAGTCATTATCTGGAGCAGGTGGAAAGGGTGGCAGACAACGTGTGGGAACTGACGGATAAACGGCTGCTCTTTATAAAAGGAAGGGGGCAATAAGAACATCATGGAAAAAGTTCTTCTTGAAATTCACCAAACCCGTCGGTTTGCCAAGCGACTGATGGCCATGGCCAAAGCCGGGAAACATGAACGTATTGTGGCGGAACGGGCAAGGCAGATTATTGCCGATCTGCAGATCAATCCCTTGCACGAAGAGGCGGAATGCAAACGCACCCTCCACGGTGAATTGCGCCTGAATGATTGCCGCAAGTATGACCTTTCCTGCGGCTTCCGGCTTATTGCCTTGAAAAGGGAGAAAAAACTGATTTTCACCTATGTCGGTAGCCACGACGACTGTCAGCGCTGGATAAAAAACAACCGTTACTATCAGGACACAATCCAATCTACAACCATCCCTCTGTTATCTACAAAAAAAAGCCCTCTTCACTGCGCACTGCCATTGATAGACGATCAGTCCCCCCAAGACGAATACGAAGAGCAGATAAGAACGAAAATCGACGAACAATTTTTACGCTCAATCTTTGCCGGCCTCTGCAAAATCGTCTGATTAACAAAACTGTTCTTTACACGATGTAATTTGTCGACAACAATAAAGGGACTACTTCAAGTGCCTTGCAACCAACCATACAAACCTTGAGGAAACCGATGAACCATAAACAAATCATTACTGTCTGCACCATACTCATGGCATCATTATCCGCAGGACAAGCCCATGCCACAACCAACACTGCGCCACCTTCCAAGATAGACTGGAGTGTGGACAAAACATGGGATCTTCCAGCCAAGCCCTTAGACATCGGTTATTCACTTGATGGAAAACGGGTTTTCATCCTCACCGACCAGCAGACCGTGCTGGTCTATGACAACTTGGGTGAGCTGACCGGCTCAATCCCTGTGGACAAAGGGGTTTCCGCCATTGACATTGCCCCGCGGGGGGAAAAGCTCTTTCTCATCAACCAGTCGACCAAGGCCTTTTCAGACCTCACTATTGATTTTATTGCTGATATCAACACCGAAGGCTCGCCTTTCCGCGGTCTGGCCAAGGCCACGGTTACTATTGTGCTCTTTACAGATTTTGAATGCCCTTATTGCAGTAAAGTTTCGCCGCTTCTTGAGCAGACACTCGAAAAAAATCCTGACACTATCAAGGTTATCCTGAAAAATATGCCGCTGGCGATGCATCAATTTGCCGATCCGGCCGCCCGCGCCGCACTGGCCGCCGGAGAGCAGGGAAAATACTGGGAATTTCACGACGCCCTCTTTGCCCTACCCGCTCTCAATATAGCCCTCAATGATAAGGCTATTGAAGATATCGCCGTCAAACTTGGGCTTAAGATGGACCGATTCAAGAGTGATATGGCCTCACCCAAAATCAGACAAAAGGTTGACCAGGATATCATGGATGCCCAGAAAGCAGGAGTAACCGGAACTCCAGCAATATTTGTCAATGGCCATCCCTTGCGAGAACGCACCATTGAGGCCATTCAACAAAAAATAGATGCGGCTCTTGGTAAACCGGCAAAAAAATAATACGCTACTCCATCCCCTTGAGCCGAGTTGTTGATTTTGCGGATAACAAGTTGACGGCCGTCCTCTTTGGCGATCTGAACAAAAATCTGCAAAAAGTGGAGAGATGTTGTGGGGTTACCATCCATGTCCGCACAAACCGAAAACACAGGCCCACTTCTTCCATTCTGCTCGTTCATCCTGGCTCAACCAAATAGCCGTAGCACCAGTTAAAGCAATCGCTATCTGAGCCATATAACATTCCTCTATATAGCTAACTTTTGCAGGACAAATTTACAAATCAACCGAAACAATAACATATCCATGTGACAATCGTTTACGCACAATTCGGCGTAATTCCTGTGCCATATCCACCTGGTCAGTAAACCGGTCTGATTGCCCAGGCTGACCCTTGGTGCCAATTCTTCCCCAACGGCGAATCAGAGTGTAATTCAATAGGCCTTGCATAGCGGTCAAACGATAGAATGCTTTCCGATTCTTATCAGGTATCACGCACTCCATATGTATGTCAAGGCAACTCATATTTGCCGGTATTATTGGATGGTTACATTTAAAGCGGCATATAAAGTTTGCCTTGAAATCTTGTATTCTTTTGCCAATGAAGATTTAACGGCACCACCTGCCACCCTGCCTTGTATCTCCTGGATTTGTTCATCTTTTAGCACCCGCCCTCTTCCTATTCTGGTTCCTTTCTTTTGAGCTTGAGCAATTCCTTCCCGTTGGCGCTCTTTAATCAGGTTGCGTTCAAACTCAGCAAAAGCACCCATCATTTGCAACATGAGCTTGTTCATCGGATTCTCATTGCTGCCTGTGAATGTCAAATTTTCTTTATGGAAAACGACCAAGACCCCTTTTCCGTTCAGGTGGCTGACAATGGTTTGCAAATCAACAAGGTTCCGGGCTAGGCGATCTATAGAATGCACATGAAGCTCATCCCCGTTACGGAGATAGTCAAGACACTCTTGCAGAACTGGTCGCATAGTATCTTTTGCACTTGCTTTTTCCTCAAAGACTTTATCAAGAAGAACCTCTGATAATTGCCGGTCAGTATTTTGACCGTAAGAAGATACTCTGATGTATCCAACACTTTGACCCTTCATGCTATCACCTGACAAATTGATTTGTTTTCTGTCCATTAACCTCTAAGAGATACCTTGACACTGTGTCAAAAAATAGCGAAAAGTACTTTATTAGACACTATTTGTGGGATATTTTCGCGTGTCTAAAAAAGTACACTTTTCTTTACAGCTTCAATACTTCAATTTTATTTATGGGCATCAAAATAGTACCGGAAGACTTCTTCAGCGAAAAATGATTTATTGCCCCTGCAATTTTGATCTATGGCCTGAACAATATCTTCCGGCAGATAAAAGAGGCATTGTATTTTTGTATCCTTGCTTTTCGGTCTGCCGACATTACGCTTCTTGACCGTTTCAACCTCGGCCTTGCCGCCAGAAATGATCGCCTCAATACCCTGTTCCTGCCCCAATACCTTCTTGATTGTTTTCATTATTTTTTAATAGTATTTAATATTTTATACGATCCACGCTACTACGTAACAAAACACCCCGTCACCACGTTACCGCGTAACCCTATCGTAATAGGCAATTGCTTGCATGGAGGTTAGCGATTCCAGTATAGTATTCTCTTCCTTGGCGAGAAGTCGCTCGATGACCTCTATTTTCGTTACGCCGTAATGAAAAGAATCCGTTCCAGCTTTGCCTTAGTTGAGCCCTTACAAGCATGTTCAAGCGTTCTTTCGTACCGCTCTCCAATACCAAGTGCTTTTTTCTGTAATCGGCCTGTCTTTCTGCGTTGGCATTTGCCATGGTTATTTTCAAATAGCACTTAATTGCTTGTAATAATATACGCTTGTTTTAATTATTTTTTAATTGCATTAACTCTTTATAAAGAATTATTGTTTCTTCTGCCGCCTTGCCAGATGGTTCATACTCAGTAACACCCTGCCCATTACTGATAGAAGCCTTGTATGCTACCCTATTATGCAGCTGTTCAGACAGAAGCGGAATGTCATCCTGATAAACGGCCAGCGCCTCTTGCGCCTCACTGGAAACAATAGTGTTCGGCCTGACCATGTTTAATACCATCCGGCCAATCATTCCGTTGAATGGCTGAATCTCTTTGAACACTGCTATGGCGTCCGCCGCCGCCCACACATCAAACTGTGAAGGCAGCACCGGCAATAAGAAAAGATCGCAAGCTGCAACAGCCGAACGAAAGATGGCATTATCACGACCACCAGCATCAATCACAATCCAGTCAAATGCCGCAGAAAATTCTTTTATATCCTTGTGCAACTTGTCACTGACCAGAGCGATGGCCCTGATGTCGTCCTTTTCCCTCTCGGCCCGAAATGCAATGGAAGACCCTTGAGGGTCGGTATCCACCAGCAGGACCTTCTTTCCATCTCTTGCAGCTTCCACGGCAAGATTGACAGCGATGGTTGTTTTTCCCACGCCGCCCTTGGTGTTGCCAACTGTGATAATCATACGGCCTCCTAAATAATTTTAAATATTTTATAATATTTTTAAATAATAAACAATATATGAAAATAATTTTTAATAATAAAAAACAGACAACATGGAAGGCCTGAAAAAAATCTTGACTACTTTTTTGCAAATGGTTACATGTAACAAAAAAGGAGGGATACACATTATGGCAACACCAATTGCAGAAAGAGTGCAAAAGCGCAGGGCAGCTCTTCGTAAAGCAGGGTTACGACCAATTCAACTTTGGGTGCCAGACACCAGACGACCTGAGTTTGCCGATGAGTGTCGCCGTCAATCCAAGTTGGCCGCGCAAGCAGACATGGCAGATATTGAGCTGTTAGATTTCATGGATAATGCTTTGGCAGATGTGGAGGGGTGGGTGGAATGAAGCGTGGGGATTTTGTGACCGTAGCTATGCGAGGTGATGTTGGCAAGCCAAGACCAGCGTTGGTCCTCCAGTCTGATCGGTTTGATGAACATGCAACCGTGACAATTTTGCCTGTGACGAGCACACTTGTCGATGCACCATTATTTCGCATAACAATTGAACCAAGTATCACAAACGGACTCAATAAGCCGTCCCAGGTGATGGTGGATAAAACCATGACTGTAGTAAAAGATAAGATTGGAAAACCCTTTGGAAAAATTGACAAAAATACACTACTGGAGATAGAGCGTTGCTTGGCTGTATTCCTTGGATTTGCTTAAGCAAATCCAAGTGACAAAAAAAGCCGTCCCCCGAAGGAGACGGCTGTGGCGATGGCTTCTGTCTGAAAAATTCGTGGATTTTCTAAAGATGGAGGCAATTGCAAAGGAGTTACGAAATGGCAAAAAAAATAATTGATGGCGTTGAGTTTGAAATCAGTTCCGGCAATGTCTTTGCCGATCTTGGACTGCCCAATGCCGAAAAACTTCAAATCAAGTCCGGCTTAGTAATTGAAATATCCAAAGCCGTGCGCAAGCTCGGTCTTACCC
>VMSP01000146.1 GCA_013792135.1 Desulfocapsa sp.
CAAAAGCAAGGGGGCACGGAATGTTGCCCAGGCAATGCGTAAGCTGTCATTTAACGTGGGCTCTGTTCTTGGCTGCCTGAATATTACCGGCAAAAATCACAGCCCTTCAATGCATGTAGGGTTAGCATAAATTTACCGTGGGTAAACCCTCGGGCCGCTTGATTTTTACGCTCTTATCTGCTATGAAAATATGCGGGTGTTCTTTGAGGGAACAGATGGGGTGTACTAGCTGTAATATCCTGTTTCCTGGCTGGCCCTGGGCTTGTTTTTGCCTCTCCCTCTCTTCCCGGGTAGGGGATATGGTATTTGTTTTACGCAGTAATGGAGATCACCGCGTTGCTGGAAATAGTAGATGTCTCGCGCCACTTCGATGACTTCGTCGCCTTGGATAAGGTCTCTCTGCGCATAGAAGCTGGGGAGTTCTTCACCTTGCTTGGGCCGTCTGGTTGTGGAAAAACAACCTTATTGCGTCTTCTTGCCGGATTTGATCAACCGGATGGCGGCGATATCCTCCTTGATGACAAAAGTATTATTTCTGCCCCCCCCGAGCAGCGTCCCCTTCATACCATCTTTCAGAATTATGCCCTCTTTCCCCATATGACCGTGGCCGAGAATATTGGCTTTCCCCTACGGATGGCAGGTTGTGCCAAAAAAGATATTCAGGCCCGAGTGTCAGAGGCCCTCGAAAATGTGCGTCTGCCCGATAAGGCCAGGCACTATCCAGACGCCTTGTCCGGTGGCCAGAAACAGCGCATTGCCATTGCCCGGGCTCTGGTGAACCGTCCCCGGTTGTTGCTCTTGGATGAGCCCTTGTCGGCGCTTGATGCAAAGTTGCGTGAACAGATGCAGATTGAGCTCATCAACCTGCAGAAGGATATCGGGATTACCTTTATCTATGTGACCCATGATCAAGGTGAGGCCCTGGCCCTGTCACACCGGATTGCGGTGATGGATCAGGGCAGAATTGTTCAGGTGGATGTCCCTGAACGGTTGTATGGATTTCCAAACAGTCGTTTCGTTGCTGATTTTATCGGGAAATGTAATCTGCTGGAAGGGAATGTTCGTGAACAGCAGGGAAACAGTGTCACGGTGGAGCTGGATGGGCTTGGTCCGGTGCATGTATGCAGGTCAGAGACGAAATGTGTCGCCGGCAGTCGTTGTGCCTTAACTCTGCGTCCTGAAAAGATCCGGATTGCCGCCAACGTGAGTCCCACGGAGGATGAGTCCCATTTTAGCGGTTCTGTTCACGATATGCTCTATCTGGGGGATGTGACCGTCTATATTGTGGCCCTGTCCAATGGTCTCCTGCTTGAGGCCCTGTTGGCCAATTCTGCATCAGGGCGGACCAACTTCTTTGAGGTCGGTGATTCCGTTGAGGTCGCCTGGTCATGTGATGCCGGCCATCTGGTGCTGGAGTAATACCATGCAGGGAAAGGCCTGGTATAAGTATCTGTTGTCTCTGCCGCCCATGGCGTATCTGTTGATATTCTTTGCGGCTCCCACCTTTATCATGCTCTTTGCCTCGTTCCGCTATGCCGGGGAATATGGTGGACTGGCGCCCTGGTATCTTCATGAGGGTGGCCGTCTGACTCTGGATCTGACCCTGGAGAACTGGCAACGTCTGCTGGAAACAGATATTTATCTGCGTCTCTTCTTGAGATCCATAGGATATGCCGTGGCCACCACCCTGCTCTGCATGGTCATGGGCTATCCCTTGGCCCTGATGATCGCCCGTAGTGGCCGAAAACATCGTGATCTCCTTCTTCTGCTGGTGATCCTTCCCTTCTGGAGTAATTTTCTGGTCCGTATCTATGCCTGGATGATCATCTTCAGTCCGGCCGGGGCCTTGACCAGAATGATTAACGGGGCCCTTGAGCTCTTGGGGATGGGGTCGGTCACTCTGATGTATAGTCCGACGGCGATGCTTGTCTGTCTGGTCTATGTGCATCTGCCCTTTATGGTCTTGCCCTTGTATGCGAATCTGGAAAAACATGATCTTGATCTGCTGGACGCTGCCCAGGATCTCGGTGCCGGGAAGTGGCGGCGATTCTGGCTCATCACCTGGCCTCTGTCCCTGCCCGGTATCACCGCAGGTTCAATCCTGGTCTTTATTCCGGTCCTTGGCATGTTCGCCATCCCTGATCTGCTTGGTGGCACCAATGGGATCATGATTGGCAATGTCATCAAGCAGCAGTTCATGGAGTCCCGCGACTGGCCATTTGGCAGCGTCCTCTCCATGGTGCTGACCGTGACTGCAGTGGCCGTAGTCCTGCTGGGTTCCCGGCTTGGTGCAAGACGTGAGGGGCGATAATGCGGAAAAAAAATGTGTTATTGTGGCTCAGCGCCGCACTTGTCTATCTCTTTCTTTATCTGCCGCTGGTGATTGTGGTTGTCTTTTCGTTTAATGACTCCAAGTTAAACGCAGAGTGGGTCGGCTTTACCTGGAAGTGGTACGGGAAGCTCCTGCACAATCGGGAGATGCTGGGTGCGGCCATGAATTCCTTAATTATTGCCACAGTCAGCGCCGGGGTGGCTACCATACTCGGTACCCTGGCGGGGATGGCCATGAGTCAATATCGTTTGCGTCTCCTGCAGTTACTGGTGCTGGCGCCCATTGCCATGCCGGAAATCCTGATGGGGGTCAGTCTGCTGGTTCTCTTTATATTGGTGAATATGACCCTTGGGCTCATGTCTATCATGCTCGCCCATATCACCTTCTGTATAGGATTCGTGGCCCTTTCAGTGCAGGCCCGCATGTCGAGTATGGACCCGGCTCTGGTGGAAGCGGCTCGTGACTTGGGGGCCTCGCCTTGGCGGTGTTTCCGGGAGATTACCCTGCCCCTGCTGATGCCCGGAATCCTGGCTGGCGCACTCATGGCCTTTACCTTGTCCATTGATGATTTTGTAATCACCTTTTTTACGGCGGGTGTCGGCAGTTCAACCCTGCCGCTGCAGATCTATTCCATGGTCAAGATTGCGGTGACCCCTGAGGTCAATGCGGTGTCAACCCTGTTGATGCTGCTGACACTGGTGGTGATTACCGCGGCGTCAAGGTTGTCTCCCACGATTTTTCGTGGCGAATAAATTCGTTTCTTCAAGGGAAGCGGAAAGAGATCCATTCAACAAGAGGGAAATGACATGAAGAGCTTGCTGGGTTTACTGTTACTGTTATTGGCAACCCCGGTCTTTGCCGGTGAGGAACTGCATATATTCAACTGGAATGACTATATGTCGGAAGAGGTGGTTGCCGGTTTTGAAAAGAGTTGTAACTGCAAGGTGGTGCAGGATTATTATTCCGGCACCGAAGAGATGATGGCAAAACTTCAGGCCGGTGCAAGTGGCTATGATCTGGTCGTTCCCACTCAGAATGCGGTGCAGGCCTTGATTCAGCAGGGTTTTCTCGAGAAACTGGATAAAGGCGCCCTGGCCAATATCAAAAATCAGGATCCCGGCTTTCTTAATCGCTCTTATGATCCCGGCAACGTCTATTCCCTACCCTACGCCTATACCACTACCCTGATTGGTTTTAATGAACAGCGTCTGAAGGAACAGGGGATTGAGCCGACCGGCTGGGCAGTCATTTTTGATCCTCAAATCTTGGAGAAGATCAAGGGGAAAGTGACGGTCATGGATGACGCCGATGAATTATTAGGTGCGGCTCTCAAGTACCTTGGCTATTCGGTCAATGATGTGGATGAGAAGCATCTGCGGGAGGCGCAGCAGGTGATCATGACGGCAAAACCGTATTGGGCTGCCTTTAATTCGTCAAGCTATATCAAGGAGTTGACCGTTGGTAATATCTGGGTTGCCCATGGTTACTCCAGCGATATGGTTCAAGCCCGTAATGATGCCATGGATGCCAAGCGTGACTTTTCGGTTAATTTTATTCTGCCCAAAGAAGGGGCGGTGTTGGCCCTCGACAATATGGTTATCCCCAAGAAGGCGAAAAATAAAAAACTGGCCCTTCAGTTTATCGATTTTTTGATGGATGGCAAGAATGCAGCCGGTTTGAGTAATGATGTTGGGGCCGGCAATCCCAATGCTGCTGCTCTGCCCTTTATTAATCCGGAACTTAAACAACTTGCCGCCATTTTCCCTGATCAGAAGGTCTTGGCCACACTCGAAACCCTGGAGGCCACCAGCACCAAGGTTCGCCGCCTGAAAAATAAGTTATGGACTGAGATTAAACTGAAATAGACTCCGGCTCTTGTGGTTGATGGTCAGAAGGATTTTTGTATCGTCCCTTTCCTGCAGCACGGGGACGATACAATTTGTTTTTCAAGCTTACAGCCGGATGACATGCGTAGCTCCTTCCTTCTAATATGAGAATGTGTCGATATGCGATTCCATTTTTTTTCTTTCTTCTCCCTTTTGTTTTCTCTTATCTGCTTTCTGTCTACGGCTCACGCTGATCTACCAGATATCCCTGCTGCCCTTGAAACACAATTGTATCAAGGGAGTGCGGAAGAGGTTGCCGCTTTTATTGGTAAGCGGCAGGCCCAGGTTGATGCTCTTATTGCCCTGATCACGACCGATATGCAGAAGGTGAAAGATGAGAAGGATAAGGTTGTTTTTACTGCTCTTCTTGATCTGTTTCAGGGGCTGTCCTTTCAGTTGAAAAACCTGCAGGCCGAGTTGGCCAGGCCGGAAATTCCGTCCATGCAGGCACCTGCCCTTGCTCCTCCACCTTACAAGCTGGCCTTGTTTGATGAAATGGTCTCCTTGCAGCAGAAAACTGTCCAGCAACTTGGACAGTATGAGGAAAATCGTGAGTATGGAGAGGCCAGGATTGCTGACCTGAAGGATGAACTGACGACCCTGCTGCCTCTGTATGCCCAGGTGAAATCAGAGGAGATCAGCAGGATTCAGGCCTATGAAAAGTTGGCGTCTATCCTGAGCCTGCAACATGAATACGCCATCCTCCAGCTTAAAAAACCGAAATTAAACAAGGCCTTGACTGATACGCGTAGTATTGCCAAGGAGGCAGCAAACCTGGCGGAGCAGGTTTTTGGGAAATTACAGATCAGCAAGGATGATATTGCCGCCCTGAAAAAAAAGTTAGTTTCTTTGAACAAGCGTCACGCCAGCAGTCTCGCCAGATTGAATGCAGAGTATCTGGACCTGAATAAGCAAAGTGTGGTTGCCGAATCAAAACTGGATAAAGCCGTTAATGCCCTTGCCAAGGAGGCGAAGGAAGACCCGGGTGCAGGTGCCATGGAGGGCGAAAAACAGCGGCTTGAACTGGTGCTTGAGGCTATCAGGTTCCGGCAAAAGGCCATTGTTCAGGAAAAGTTGAAGCTGGATCTGGCGATCAAGGGCGTGATGTTCAGACAGGAGTGGCTTACTGCCTATGTGGTGATGTCCCAAGGGAAAAAGCCCTCTGTTTTTGTAGAAAAATGGTCGAAAAACGGTGAGGAGCTGATTGCCAAAAAGGATGCCCTTGTGCAGGAGCTGTCTCTGGCCACTCAACAGAGATCTGCTCTGACCCAGCGTCTGGTGGCCATTACCAGCAAGGTGCGATCTTCCGCTGATGGGGATTCCCAGGCGACAGCCTTTGCCAAGCAGGTAGAAAAGACAACGGGGAATCTCGATGTCTATGTTTTTGGTATTGCTGATAATATCCATGACCTGACCACGTTACGGGAAGAGATAAAGCTGATTTTACAGCTTCTGCGGAACAGGATGGACAGTGGTGAGCGCCTTTTCAGCTGGGGGCTGGCCTATCTGACCGATAAATGGGAGCTGAGCAGGACCGTCCTCTTTTATCCCCTGGTCACCATAGGTGAAACGTCAATCACCTTGATCACTATCTTGAAGGTGATTGTCCTGTTGTTGATTGGGGTGCGCCTTCTCAATGTAATCCGCCGGAAGACAGCGAATCTGTTAACTGAGAGAACTGCCATGACGCCGGGGGCAGTCCATTCGATGACCACCCTTGTCTATTATGCCGCGTTTGTTCTCGGGATCCTCATTATCCTCTCCACCATCGGTTTTAACGTCAGTCAGTTGGGCATTATTTTCGGGGCGCTGAGTGTGGGTGTGGGTTTTGGTCTGCAGACCATCGCTAATAATTTTATCAGTGGGATTATTCTGCTCACTGAACAGCCCATCCAGGTGGGCGATTATGTGGAGCTGCAGGAAGGGACCACCGGCGAGGTCAAAAAGATCTCGATTCGGGCCACCATTGTCAGGACCTTTGACGGTGAAGATGTCATTGTCCCTAACTCTGAGCTCGTTACCAACCGGGTTAATACCTGGAGCTATGAAGATAACTGGCGTCGCTTGAAGATCCCTTTTGGGGTTTCCTACGATTCCGATCCGGTTGAAGTGGTCCGCCTGGCCGAAGAGGCAGCCCGGGAAGTCAAAGTTACCAAGGAAGACACCGCCCATCCCCTGCGGATCTTTTTTGAGGGTTTTGGGGACAACAGTCTGGATTTCTCGATCCGGCCCTGGTGCTGGATGAATCAGATAAACGCTACTTCGGGCATGCTTAGTGATTATTATTTTGTACTCTTTCGGAAATTGAAGGAGGCGGGAATTGCCATCCCTTATCCGCAGACGGATTTGCATATTAAATCAATTTCGCCTGAGGTGCTGGTGACACTACAAAACCTGGTTTCAGCGCAGGGGCAGGGGAAACCTGGCGAAAGTGGCGATCAGGGAGGGGAGTAACATATCGTGTAATGGTTCTTTTTAGCACTCCTTTTTATTTTCACAGGGATGATATGGTTGCTTGCGATGCATGTGGTTCAGAGTGTACAATAAAACTGTTCTGTAAGATTGATGTCTCTGGCAGGAATTGCGAAGGATGATTTTCAAGGTGACCCGGATTGTGGTACAAGGAAGGGTACCAGAGACAGCAAACCTGCGGCAGGGGTAGCTGCCGTTTTTAAGGCAATGCTGGTGATTTAATGGATTTTACTGCTCTTTCTAAAAAATATACCGAATATAAAAATGCAAAGATAGCGGTTCTGCCCATCCCCTATGATGGGACAGCGACCCTGCTCAAAGGCTCTGATCTCGGACCGCAAGCCATATTGGCGGCGTCATCCCGTCTTGCCTTGTTTGATCTTGAAACCAATTTTGAGGTCTATAGGCAGGGGATTTGCACCCTGCCTCCCGTTTTGTCTAAGGATAATCCCATCGATATGATTGATGAGGTGCGGCAGCAGGCGACTCCTCTTTTTCGTGACGGCAAACTGGTGGTAGGCCTGGGTGGCAAGCATCTGGTGAGTATCGGTCTGATCCAGGCGGCTGTAGAACGCCACAGCGAACTCAGTGTGGTTCAATTTGATGCCCATGCCGATCTGTGCCCCATTGACGCTGAGGCCGGGTACGGTAACTCCTGCGTTATGACCAGGGTGCATGAGATGTGTAATTGCGTGCAGATAGGTGTCCGCAGCATGGACAAGGAGGAGCGTGGTAAGGTTGATCTGGATCGTATGGTGTTTGCCCGTGATCTTCATTATCATGGGGTGAGTGCAGCGGGCGATGCCCTCGACATGCTCAGTGATACCGTCTATATTACTATTGATCTTGATGTGCTTGATCCTTCCTCCATGCCTTCTGTGGAACGTCCGGAACCCGGCGGCATCGATTGGTATCTGCTCACCAGGCTTATTCGCCAGGTGGCGAGTGAAAAAAGGATTGTCGGGCTGGACGTGGTTGGTCTTGTGCCGCAGCCAAACCATCCAGCAGCCGACTTTCTGGCTGCAAAACTTATTTATCGGGTGTTAAGTATGATTTTTTCCCGTTAGAGAAGAGGACCTCATACAGAGATGCAGGAACGCAGTGAAGGATAAAAAAGATATTTTTTGGTCTTTGCATCTCCGCATGATAATAAATATCGGAATATGACTTTGATGTCCAATGGGTACAGTCTTTTGCCCAAGAGAGGAAAACTTATGAGAAATGTATGTTATATTATTCTTGCCCTTTTGCTCCTAGGTGCGTGTACCCAGGAGACACAGAATAAATTTGGCAGGGCTGTTCAGAATTGGACGGGAACAAACGGGGTTCTTGAGGTCTATGCAGGTGATAAGTTGGTGAAGCGTTTTTTAAAGATTGATAAGCTTACCACTGCTTCTGCCACTGATGGTAAGCAAGAACGTCCTTATCGTTTTGGATATGGTGTTTTGGACGAAAATCTGAACGGGATGACTGATGCCAATGAAAAGAAGGTCTATTTTGAGTTCAGTGATTATTCAACAGCCTATATTTTCTATGAAAACCCCAGATAAGTTACAGGAACTTTGACCTCTTTCTCTTCTCAGTTCAGCTCTTTTTGCTGGTAAATGAAACTACGGATCTCTTGAAGATCACTCTGCCTCAAACTCCATTCCCCTCGTTCGTCAGTCATCAGATCGGAACTGTTTATAATAGATCAGTGCCGGGCGCCGGCTAGCTGGCTTGCCAGTCTCCGTACTTCCTGCATGGTTGTCTGGACGTCGAAGGTCAGGAGTTTTTTATCAGCCATGACCATGCGGCCATCAATGATGACGGTATGGACATCGGCGCCGCCGGCACCATAAACGAGCAGGTCTTGATTGTAGCAGGGGGTCAGGTGGGGCTGCTGCATATCGAGAAGAATGAGATCTGCCTTGTATCCCGGACGCAGTTGGCCAATGTTGCCCAGTCCCAGCAGCTTGGCGTTGTTGATGGTGGCACAGGTCAGCGCCTGTCTGGCCGGAATGGATGTGGCGTTCAGGGTATGGAGCTTCTGGGTTTTGCTCAACAGATCCATCTCTCGGAACATGTCCAGGCTGTTATTGCTGGCGCAGCCGTCGGTGCCTAAGCCCACCTGGATTCCGTGTTCGATCATAGCAGACACCGGGGCTGTGCCTGATGCCAGTTTCAGATGGCTCTGGGGGCAGACTACCACTCCGGCCTGAGTCTTGGCAAGCAGGGCAAGATCCTCTTCATCAAGGCAGACGCAATGGATGCAAATTGTCCCCGGGTCAAGTAGGTCGAGGGCGTTCAGGTGTCTGATCGGGCTTGTCCCACGAGCAGCCTGGATCATTGCCTGTTCCTGGCTGCTTTCAGCCACATGGATAAAGAAGGGCACCTGTCTCTCTGTTGCGACTCTCTTGGCCCGTTGCAGGGTCTCAGCGGAGCAGGTGTAGGGTGAGTGGGCAAAGATTGCCGGGGTGATTCGGGGCTGTTTTCCTTGCCATTCATCCAGGAATTCGATCGCCGTTTCCAGGTTTCTGGCAGGGTCCGGCACGCCGGGGGCTGGAAAGTCAATGATCCCATGGGCGGCAATCGCCCGTAATCCCGTGTCAATAAAGGCCTGTGCAGCCTGTCCTTCAAAGAAATAGCCATCGGCCACGGTGGTGGTTCCCGAGAGAATCATTTCGGCGGCTGCCAGTTTGGAGCAGTGATAGACCATCTCTTTGTTTACATGCCTTGCCTCTGCAGGAAAAATATATTTGCTCAGCCAGGTGGCAAGTTCCATGTCATCGGCCATGCCGCGAAAGAGGGTCATGGCGCAGTGATTGTGGGCGTTGATCAGTCCCGGCATCAGCAGCTTGCCTTGGCCATCAATGATTGTTGTTGCCTGGGTTGTGTCTGCTTGCTGCATGGTGTCCGTTGTGCCGATCGCTACAATGGTTTCACCTCTGGTCAGCAGTGTAGCATTGGCAAGGAGAGGGGCATTGGGAGCTGTCAGCAGAGTGCAGTTGTGAATAAGAATAGAATCTGTCATTGTGTCCGGCATGGGAAGGGAGAGATGGGGTGGTGGTTAAAAAGAGGGGCATTTTCCATGGTCGCAGGGTATAATACTTTATTTAAGATTTTTTGTAACTGTTGCTGATACTGATGTTAAGAAACATTAAGATTTAAGATCTCCGTGTTTATTGAAATACGGAGATCCTTTTTTAGGAGTAGTTCATGGGCTTTCGTTGTGGCATTGTCGGCTTGCCAAATGTTGGAAAATCAACCATATTTAACGCCTTGACCGCCGCCGGTATTGAGGCGGCCAATTATCCTTTCTGTACCATTGAGCCCAATGTCGGGATTGTGGCCATGCCTGATTCCCGTCTGGACGCACTGGCAATTCTGGCTAAAACCAAAGTCAAGATCTCAACCCAGATGGAGTTTGTGGATATTGCCGGACTGGTTAAAGGGGCCAGCCAGGGTGAGGGGCTGGGCAACCAGTTTCTTGGTCATATCAGGCAGGTGGATGCTATTATTCATGTGGTGCGCTGTTTTGAAGATGAGAATGTTGTCCATGTAGACGGTTCCATTGATGCGGAGCGAGATCGAGAGATTATCAATATGGAGTTGATCCTGGCCGATCTGGATACTGTCGACAAGCGGTTGAAGAAGACTCTCAGCCAAGCCAAGTCAGGGGACAAGGTCTTCAAGGCCCAGGCCGTATTCTTAGAGAAACTGCATGCGGCACTCGATGGTGGACAACCTGCCCGCACTGTGGTGGCCGATGGTGACCTGGAGCGCGAGCTGCTGCGTGATCTCTGTCTTCTTACCACCAAGCCCGTTCTCTATGTGGCCAATGTGGCGGAGGAAGACGCGCTGCAAGGTAACGCCCTTGTGCGGGACCTGGAAGAGGCCGCTCGCCGTGAGGGGGCTTCGGTGGTAATTATTTCAGGTAATATCGAGCAGGAGCTGAGCCAGTTGTCGCCTGAGGAGCAGAAGGAATTTCTGGCCGATATGGGGATGAGCGAGCCTGGATTGAACCGGCTGATCAAGGCGGGATATGAACTTCTGGGGCTGATCACCTTTTATACGGTGGGAGTGAAAGAAACCAAGGCCTGGACTATTGCCAAGGGAACCAAGGCGCCTGGGGCGGCCGGCAAGATCCACTCCGATTTTGAGCGTGGTTTTATCCGGGCCGAGACCATTGCCTATGATGACTTTATTGCCTGCGGGAGCGAGGCGGTGGCCAAAGACAAGGGTTTGATGCGCTCTGAGGGCAAGGAATATGTGGTGGCCGACGGCGATTGTCTTCTTTTCCGTTTTAATGTTTAGAGACCGTTTGCTCTACGAGCAATGGCTTTTTGTTGCTGGTAGAGCTTAGGGGCTCTTATGCCGCATTCAAGAAACAGCAATCTTTACCGCTGTTTCTTGGTGTGGCGTCTGGCAGCCTGCATCAGTCGACGATTCTAGCCGCATAGATACAAGTGTTCTGCCAGATAACGACCAAAATCTCGCAATAAAGTTAAGATGAACTTGCCATGCACAAGACACAGTTTGTAGATCAGTTCAAAGAAGGCGACCGGCTGGATGATGTTTTTCTGGTCAAGACGGCGCGTCTGGCCGAGACCCGGGCCGGCAAGCCGTATCTGATCCTTGAGGTCGTGGACAAGAGTGGTGAGATCGGCGGGCCGATCTGGGATCAGGTTGAGGAATTGCAAGGGGTGTGTCAGGTTGGTCAATTTGTCCACCTGAACGGTCAGATTCAGACGTATCAGGGTAAGTTGCAACTCAAGATTGATGCCGCCCGTGCTATGGATCGCAATGAAGTCGATCTTGCCGATTTTGTTCTGGTCTGTGATCAGGATCGGGAGCGTTTGGCCAGGGATCTGCAGGTCCTTGTTGCCTCAGTGAAAGATAAATCCTTAAAAAAACTGTTGCAGTTTTTTTTCAAGAACGAGCCCATGTGGCAACGCTTTCAGGATGCCCCGGCAGCGAAAGGGATTCATCACGCCTATGTCGGTGGACTGCTTGAGCATTCTCTCTCCGTTGCCCGTATTGCCGATAGCCTGGCCGCTCATTATTCCGGGGTGGATCGCTCTTTACTTCTGGCCGGCGCTCTGCTCCATGATATTGGCAAGGTGGAAGAGTTGGCCATGGATGTGGCCCTGATTAATTATACTGCCCAGGGGCGGCTGAAAGGACATCTGGTCATGGGCAGTGAGATGGTGGCCGAGGCGGCGGCGCATATTAAGGACTTTCCGGCGGAACTTCTCACCCAGCTGCAACATCTGATCCTCAGTCATCATGGCCGTCAGGAGTTCGGATCGCCCACCGTGCCCATGACCATTGAGGCCTTTGTCCTCAGCTTTGTGGATGATCTGGATGCCAAGATGAATCTGATGGAACAACTGCGCAAGAAGATGAAGGAACCGGGCTTGCAGTGGACCGAGTATCAGCGCTCTCTGGAAAGATATCTTTACCTCGGTCCTCTGGAGTCACGGGAGGAAGAATTGGTAGAGAGTCCGATTGAGCGGCGAGTGGCATCGGTGCCATCTCGCCAGCAGACGCTTTTTTAGGTGCCGTTTGTCCATTTAAGGTGGGTAGGCATTTTTTTCAGCGGCTTATGATAAGGCTCACTGTTCTGTCTGCAACGTTTTAATGTTTTGCTCTGTTGGCAAAATCCTGAAAACCATGGTCTGAACAGCCTGAACAATGACTATCAGATCAACAGCAAGTAGAAAACAGGCAAGAGAATGGGTATACGACCAGGACAATTGACTCTTTCTTTCTCCCGTCTTGTAGGTCAGGAAAAAGCCAGAACCCTACTGGGTCGAGCCTTGGAGTCTGGGCAACTGGCGCACGCCTATCTATTCCGGGGGCCCGACGGGGTGGGAAAGCAGCTCTTTGCCAGAAGTCTGGCCGCGGCAGTGAACTGCCGGCAACGGCAGGGGATGGATGCCTGTGGTCATTGTTCATCCTGCCGCAAATACAGCTCAGCTAATCATCCTGATTTCCTGGTGATCAGTCCGGAAAAAGGGACGATCAAGATCGACCGTATCCGCGAGATGATTCAGACACTTTCCTATCCGCCCTATGAGTCTTCCGTCCGGGTGGTACTGTTGGAGGATATCCATACCATGCGGGCGGAGGCGGCCAACAGTCTGCTGAAAACTCTGGAAGAGCCTCCGGATAATAATCTGTTGATCCTCACTGCGGCAGCGGCGCGGGATGTCTTGACCACCATCAGCTCCAGGTGTCAGACGATTCCCTTTTTCAGCCTGGGGCGGGAAGAGACGGTTCAGGTGCTGTTGCAGGAAAAGCCTGAGCTCGATCGTGAAACTGCCCGGCTCCTGGCTCGGCTTTCTGAGGGGTGTCCCGGGCAGGCCTTGCTCTTCTACAGAAGTGAGATGGTTGCCCTCTGGCGGGAGGTGGTGGCTCTGGTCTCTGATCCGGAAAATGACAGTAACAGAGATGTTGGCTTTTTGCTGCAGGCAGCTGAGAAGATGGCGGCTTTGAAGGAAGATCTGCTTCCTCTTTTTGGTCTCTTGCGTATCTGGCTGAGAGATCTGCTGGTTGCGGATTCCCTGGGTCAGGAGGGAGATGATCTGGTGGCCATGGGTGAGGCGCCGAGAGGAATTAGTTGGAAACACTGGAATTCCCGTCATCTTTTTGATAAACTGCAGGCTGTTGACAGGGCCGAGAAAGAACTCGCTCGGAATTGTAACCGTATCCTGGTGTGCGAGGTGCTTCTTTTTCAGTTGCAGCAATAATTCCTTAGGAATCGTTACGACATAATTTGTCTCTTCATAACGATTTCGATACGCAGGCTAGCAATGGCCGAGTGTTGCGGGCACTATGGACGGCGCAGGAGTCATCGGTCCCTTATGCTGTTTTGGCCATTCAGGTGACCATATTGTGTATACTATTAGCTACAGGCTAGAAAACTACGGACTCTCCACCTGAATGATTCAGGTTATCATAATCTCAAAATATTATATATTCATGTCGAAACAGCAGGGCGAAAAATCGGTGGAGCTGGAGCGGAACGAGGAAGAACAGATCTTTTTTTACCGTATCCGTTTTCGAGAGAAAGGGCAGGAGTTTACGGCATCATCAGAGTTGCCTGATCTGAAGGCTCAGGATGCGGTGATGGTCAAAACGGATCATGGTGCTGAACCGGCAATCATTATCAGTAGAGCCCCTTCCTGTCATGGATGTGAAAAGAACCGCCGAGCCTCTTACGCCTTGGTGAGAAGTGCAAATCAGGAAGAGATGGGGAGATATGAAACCATTACGATCTGGGAAGAAACGGCTTTCAGGTCGTGTAAGTTACTTGTTGAGCAGCATAAACTGCCCATGCGACTGGTGCGAGCTGAACGTTATTTTAACGGCAGTAAAATAGTTTTTTATTTCACTGCCAATAATCGAATTGATTTCAGGGACCTGGTAAAGGATCTGGTGCTAGAGTTTCATACCAGGGTGGAGATGCGGCAGGTGGGGGTACGTCACGAGACCAAGATGATTGGCGGCCTTGGCACCTGCGGTAGGGAGTTGTGTTGCTCTGTCTTTATGGATAAATTTGATTCAGTCTCGATCAAGATGGCCAAAGAACAGGACCTCCCTCTGAACCCAACTAAGATTTCCGGGGTCTGCAATCGTCTGCTTTGCTGTCTGACTTATGAATATTCGACCTATCGCCGGGAGCGGAAAGGGATGCCCAAACCCGGTAAGCGGATTAAGATTGGAGAAGATATCTTTCAGGTAAGACGGCAGCATCCTTTGCAGCAAACCATCCTTGTCAGTGACAGCCAAGGGGATAGTCATTTGTTGACCAAGGAGCAATGGCAGGATTGTGAGCCGGTGAAAGTTGAGGAGAGCGGGAAGAAGGAAAAGAAGTAAGGGTAATTAACCACTAACTACTATCTACTCGTCGCATGTGACGATGTGAGTGATGACAACCTATATTACAACCCCGATTTATTATGTAAATGCCCAGCCCCATCTGGGACATGCCTACACCACGATTGTGGCCGATGTTTACAGCCGGTTTTGCAGATTATGTGGTGACGATGTCCGCTTTCAGACGGGCACTGATGAACATGGTGATAAGATCGCCGAGGCAGCCATAAAAGAACAGGTGTCGCCTAAGGAGTATGTGGATCGGATCAGCGCTCTCTACCGCGAGAGCTGGCCGCAACTTCATATCATTCCGGATAATTTTATCAGGACTACGGATGCAGTGCATATCGAGACGGTCCAGCGTGTCCTGCAGCAGGTGTATGACCAGGGTGATATCTATTTTGGTGAATATACGGGATTGTACTGCAAGGGGTGCGAGCGTTTTCTGACTGAGAAGGAACTGGTAAACGGTAACTGTCCAGATCATCAGCGACCTCCCGAAGCGATCACGGAACAGAATTATTTCTTCCGCATGTCCAAATATCAACAGCAGTTGATTGATCATATTCATGCGAATCCTGAGTTTATCACCCCTGAGCGTTATAAGAATGAGGTTCTTTCCTTTCTCAGCGAGCCCTTGGAGGATCTCTGTATCTCTCGTCCCACCTCAAGGTTGACTTGGGGTATTGCGTTACCCTTTGATCAAAACTTTGTCACTTATGTCTGGTTTGATGCCCTGATCAATTACCTCACCGGAATTGGCTATCCTGCAGGAGAGTCTTTTCAGAAATACTGGGCAGCGGCAGAGCATGTGATCGCCAAAGATATTCTCAAACCCCATGCTATATATTGGCCCACCATGCTGCTCGCCATGGGGCTCCCCCTGTTTCAACGGCTCCATGTCCACGGCTACTGGAATGTGGGTGAGATCAAGATGTCAAAGAGTATCGGCAATGTGGTGCGTCCGGCGGATCTGGTTGCCGAATACGGTGTGGATACGGTGCGTTATTTTCTCCTGCGGGAGATGTCTTTCGGCCTTGATGCCTCGTTTTCCAGTGGTGCTATTGTGACGCGCAAGAATTCTGATCTGGCCAATGATCTGGGTAATCTGTTCAGTCGTTCCATGGCTATGTTGGAGAAATATACAGATTCACAGGTTCCGGTCCCCGGCGCGACTGAGGAATCCGATATGATACTGCAGGAGACGGCCCGGCAGATGCTGTCACAGTATCACGAAAATATGGGGCGGTTTCAGTTCCATCGCGCCTTGCAGAGTGTGTGGGATTTGATCAGCCATGCCAATAAATATATTGTTGTAAGTGAACCATGGGTACTGGCCAAGGAACCGGCACAGCAGCAGCGTCTGCACACTGTGCTTTATAATCTGGTGGAGACTCTGCGTCTGTTGACCCTGGTTCTGCGTCCGGTGATGCCGGAGACAGCTCAAAAGATGGCGGCAGGGTTGGGCCTGGATGGTGATGATCCCCGGATTAGCAATTTTTCACAAGGGGCACAGTGGGGATTGAGTTCTGCCGGTACGAGATTACAGGCGATAGAACCTCTGTTCCCGCGGATGGACAAGCCCGAAAAGAGCGGTGGCGCTATGGCGGTTACTGGAACTGCAGCCCAGAAAAACTCTCCTAAAAAAGAGAAAAAAAAGGGGGGGGGCGTGGACGTTGGAGTTATTGAATTTGAACAGTTCCAGCAGATTGATCTGCGGGTGGCTGAGGTGGTGCATGCTGAGCGCATTGAAAAATCAGACAGGCTGCTTAAGTTGACGGTCAAGGCCCCGGACACGCGAACAATTGTCGCCGGAATAGCTGAATATTACACGCCGGGAGAACTTCTTGGTCGACTGGTGTTGATTGTCGCTAACCTAAAACCTGTAGAACTTATGGGGGTTCAGTCGCAAGGCATGGTCTTGGCCGCTAAAACCGAGGTTGAAGGGAAAAAACGTCTGGTTCTGGCCACGGTAAGCGGTTTGGTGACAGCGGGCAGCAAGGTGGCGTAACAAGCTGGAATCCGAATGTAGGTGAAAAAACAGGGTAAACGGCCTTTGAGTATCTGAGGCGTTCCATAAAAAGGAGTACAATTAATGTTTGTGGTGAATAATTTTATGATGGCCCTGGCCCAGTTGATAGACTTTTTGCTTTCCGCTTATATGTGGGTTGTTATTGGCAGGGCCGTTATCTCTTGGGTGAATGCCGACCCGTATAATCCAGTCGTTCGATTTTTGTATGATATTACGGAGCCGCTGTTGAGCCGAATTCGACAGTGGATTCCTATCAGTATGGGAGGCATTGATTTTTCCCCCATGATTCTCATTATGGTGATAATGTTTCTTCAGAGTTTTCTGGTTCCCACTCTGAAACAGATGGCCAGGGCGATGGGTTAATGTTTGGTGTACAACAAATTAACTGTTTAATTCTCACAGGAGACAGAGGAGTATTATGTCCACAACGCCACAGATAATCAAGGATCAGGAATTTCAGCTTAAATTCAGAGGGTTTGATCCCATTGAGGTCAATGCCTATCTGGATGTAATCGCTGACGAGTTTTTTGAATTGCAGGAGCGTTGTCGGCTCCAGGTTGATGACCTCCAAGTCTTGCACGAGGAAAAAGAAGAACTTGAGCAACAGAAGATCTCTTTGCAAGCCAGCAGCGCCGAGGCACGAAAAATGGCGGAAGAACTGAGGCAGTCGGGGTTGCGGATGGAACAGAGGCTTGCTGTGTCGATCAAGGAAGCAGAAGGGATGCATGCCACGGTCGCCCGCCTTGAAGAGGAAAAAAAGGTGCAGGCTGAGGCACTGAACAGTGCTGAGGCCAGGATTCATGAGGCAGAAGAGGATCTGCTGCGCGAAATGTCAGAGAAAGAGGCTTTGGGGCACAAGATTGAGCTCATGGAAGAGCAGCAGCGGGAAGCCAGAAAAGATGAGGTTGATTTCAAATCAACACTGGTCGCAGCTCAAAAGTTCTGTGATTCGCTGAAGGAGAAGAGTAAACAGGAGGCGGATCAGCTTCTTGAGACGGCCAGGGCCGAGATAACAAATCTTCGTGAGGTGGCGCATGCCGAACTCTCTCGCCTGCCTGAAGAGATTAAGACACTGCAAGAGAAACGGGAAGAAGTGCGGAAGGTATTGCGTACAACCCTGGAGTCGTATCTGCAGAATCTGGATGTCTTCGCTGCCGGTGAGGATTTGCAGGGTTCTGGAGGGGAAATTGGGGACTTGTTTCAGAAAATTCAGATTCTTGAAGATGGGTCGCTGGCTTCTGAAGATCTGGCTGCGCTCAACATGGAAGCTGGTACCTTTTCTTCTGAAGATGGGGAGAGGGAGCTCCTGTCTGTCCTTGGGGGGGATAAATTAGAAGGTGACAACGAAGATGATGAGAGGATCTGATTGTATGGGAGTATGGCAACGGGTTTCTGCACTCTGACAGCTATGCCTTTTTTGTCACCTCTGCCGGACGGAAGATCACTGCTTGCTGTTTATGTTCAACCCAGGGCCTCCCGCACGGCTCTAGTCTGTATCCATGATAAGGCTATTAAGCTGGCCATTACCTCACCTCCTGTTGATGATGCCGCGAACAAGGCGCTCATTGCTTTTTTTTCTTCTTTTTTCAAGATTGCGCGACAGGAGTTTAGTATTCATAAAGGTCACCAGTCACGTCGAAAGCAGATTATTATTAGCGGTCTGAGTGATGAGATTATCAGGCAAAGGATCTTGGAAGAAATTCAGCGCAAGGATGTGGCTCGAAAATAATTTTGACATTCACAAGGTGATGATCCATTTGATGTCTGCCGGAACAGGGGGGGATGGTGAAAAAATATGTGATTGGTAATTGGAAGTGTAACAAGGGAGCTACCGAGGCCAAGAGTTGGTTCTCTGAATTTGCCAGGCGGTATCGGCCTGTGGAGGGCCTTACAGTCATCGTTGCCCCGTCTTTTATCTGTCTGCAGTCTCTGTCTCAATATGTATATGCCTTGGGCCTTGAAAATGTGTCTCTGGCTGCCCAGGATATCTCACCTTTTCCCAAGGGTTCCTATACCGGGGCAGTGGCAGCGGATATGGTTAAGGATATGGTTGATTATGTAATTATCGGCCATTCTGAAAGGAGGCGATATTTCCATGAGACCTCGCAGGATGCTGCCAGGAAGATGGGCGAGGTGGTGGATGTGGGCTTGGTTCCCATTGTCTGCGTGGATCAACCCTATGCCATGTCCCAGCTTCTTGCCTTGAATGATATTGACAGCAAGGAGATGATCATTGCCTATGGTCCGGTGGAGGCGATGATGGTCAGGATTCCAGAGTCACCGCTAAAGGCCGCGGAAACTGCGCGCTTTATCTCCCAGATCCAGCCCGGCAGGCCGATAGTTTATGGAGGCTCCCTGGAGGCCGACAATGTAAAGGATTACCTGCAAGTGCCGGAGCTGTCAGGAGTCTTTGTCGGTCAGTCCAGTCTTGAGGTGGATTCGTTTCTAGCTATCTGTGAGCAGATGGCAGGGGCGATGAATTAAGAATTGAATTACGAATTGAGAATTACGAATTAAAAAATAAAACATTCGTAATTCGTACTTGTTTAGCCGTTGTCATTTCCGCTTCTTGGGCCAGAGAAAGGCGGCGACAAAACCGGCAGAGTAGATGCCTGCCATCACCAGTCCTATGATGCCAATGGTGCCTAATATTCCAGGGGACCCGGATATTCGATCAGCCAGAATCAGGATGGAGGAACCAACAATCAGTGCCGAGATGATCATGGAGATCCCTGTGAGTCGGCTGGAAGAGTCCATCTTCTCAGCCAGATGATCGATACGTTTTATCTCCAGGTTCAGGGTGAACTGGCTGTGTCGGAACTGATCGAGGAAACGTTGAATATCCTGAGGCATGTTTTCCAGGAGATCGAGATAGCCCATCATACTTTTCTCCATTCGCTGACGGATGGCCGCAAAACCATAGCGTTTGGTGACAATCTCTCGTATCTGAGGCTCAACATGGGCCAGGACATCAAATTCCGGGTCGAACTGTTCAGCTACGCCCTCAATAGTGGTCAGGGCCTTGATTAGAAATATAAGGTCACTTGGACAGTGGACCTTATAGCACTGGAGCATTGTAAAAAAATCTGACAGTAATTTGGTGACATCCAGGTGTTGCAGGTCGGATTCCTGAAAATGAGTGGTGAATTGTTGCAGGTCGGAACGAAAATCACGTCGGTCGGTGAGTAACGGATCAATATCCGTCAGTTCAATGGATACTCGGCACAGTCTGTCGATATCTCCCTTCATTACCCCGGCGACCAGATCGATCAACTGTTCAGTTGTTTTTTTGTCCAGTTGTCCGGTCATGCCGCAATCAATGAAACAGAGTTTGTTGCCTGGCAGCAGAAAAATATTTCCGGGGTGGGGGTCGGCATGAAAAAACCCAAAACGCAGGCACTGTTTAAAAATGGCGTCAGTGCCGCTGGCGACAATAGCCCTGCGCGTGTCAGCTCCCAATTGTTCCGGGCTGACTGTGGAGAGTAGTCGGCCATGGATCTCTTCCAGGGTCAGGACATTTCTGGTGCTTGCCTCCCAATATACTTTGGGAAAAGAGATGTTGGGATCGTCTTGAAAGTAACGGCGCAGCCGTTCCGTAGCTTGTCCTTCGTGGATCAGGTTTACCTCTTTGGACAGTTCCCGCGCAAACTCTTTGGCCACGGCTACCGGACTGTAGCCCAAGTTGGAGAAATATTGTTCCACGAACTGGGCCATTCCTTCCAGCAGGGCCATATCCTCTTCGATCCGTTGTCGATTACCAGGTCGCAGGACCTTGATTACCACCTCGCTTCCATTAACCAGCGTGGCTCGATGCACTTGAGCCATGGAGGCTGCGGCCAGCGCATCCTGTTCGATGGAGGAGAAGAGAAGAGTGAGGCGGCCGGGAAACTCGTCAGCAAGGACTTTTTGAATCTCGGTATAGGGTACTTGTTGGCAGTTATCCTGAAGTTGCTTGAATTCTTCCGCCCAGTCCGGTGGGACCAGATCAGGTCTGGAGGATAGGAGTTGGCCCAGTTTGATGAAGGTGGGCCCGAGTTCCTCAAAGACCATCCGCATTCGAACGGGTCTTGAGAGTGTTGTTGCTTGGGCCGGGGGACCAGGCTGGTCTTCTTTTTTTATGCCGGGCAGCCAGGTATCAAATCCCAAATCAATAATAATCTCTCTGAAACCAAACTTGGACAAGACCTTCAAGATCTCGGCCAGTCGGCGGGTGCTGCGGAGTTTTTGTTGAATAAGAGGGATTTTCATTGGGGTTTCATCTTCTTCTCTGCTCAATCGTTGATGGCCTTGCGGGTATATCCCAAATAGTACACTGCGCTACATTCCTGGTCACTGCAACGTACTCAAATACAGCTTCATCTCTCAAGATGTCCTCATCTTGTCTTTGGGCCTTTTTGCTAAACCATCCCAGGCATCAGGGTGAATTTATCCTAACTCGCTTACAAAACAATATCGACAAGTTGCATTATATCCTGGACAACACCTCCCACAACTGATAGAAGATTCATATTACAAATATGAGGGAGGAGTTACTTTGAATGTGAACCATGTCATAGTTCGTCCTGTGCAATCTTCAGAAGATCCACTGTTTCAAAAACTTATGCAGGCGCATCACTACCTTGGGAGCTTGCCTAAAATTGGTAATACTCTTTGGTATGTCGCCATCACACCACAAGGCGAATGGCTTGCCATCCTCAGTTTTTCTGCTGCAGCTTTGAAATAC
>VMSP01000044.1 GCA_013792135.1 Desulfocapsa sp.
ATGACATGGTTCACATTCAAAGTAACTCCTCCCTCATATTTGTAATATGAATCTTCTATCAGTTGCGGGAGGTGTTGTCCAGGATATAATGCAACTTGTCGATATTGTTTTGTAAGCGAGTTAGGATAAATTCACCCTGGGAGACAGAGAGTATGGGAACGAAACTTCAATTTGGTGAAAACGTGTTTGCTGGCAAGAAGGTGTCCCAGAATACAGCTCTCTTTTTAAGGATCTGTTGGGGGATAAAACAGTAAAGCCTGAGGATTGTTTTGTCTTTGAACAAGAACTTTTCGATGCCATTCCTGTGCCTGTTTTTTTTAATGATGCCGATGGAAATTATCTTGGCGCTAATCGGGCCTTGACTGATTTTCTGGGGGTTGAGCGCGAAAGGATTCTGAGTCAAGGGGTGTATCATTTTCTGATCCCTGGCTTGGCAAAAGAGTATCGACTAAAAGATGCAGAGTCGTTGGCTACGGGGGGCAGGGTCTCTTTTGAGGAACGTATTTTTGGGGCTTATCGTTACTCTGTCTGATCTTTCGGAGTTGAAAAAGGCCCAGGAAAATCTGTGAGAGATTAAGTTGCAAAAGCAGGCAATTCTTGATGGATTTCCAGGGACAGTGGCCCTTCTTGATTGTGATTTAAAGGTTATCTGGTCCAATAGGGCCAAACATGAGGGGGAAAAAACCAGTACGGATGCGGAGGATCTGAGTTGCCATCAACTCTTGCTGGGTGAAAAAGATGCCTGTTTGGATTGTGCTGTCCGCCGGAGTCTAGTGAGTGGACAGATTGAATTTGGCTTGGAGGAGGTAGAATCTGGACAGGAAGGTGGGGATAAAAATTGCTTTGAACTGGTGGTTACGCCGATCAAGGATGTAGCTGGTAAGGTCAAGAGTGTGGTGGTTATTTCGCGGGATGTCACTGAAAAGATAAGACTGGAAAAACAGATTCGTCATTCGCAGAAAATGGAGGCCATCGGTTCCTTGGCTGGCGGTATTGCCCATGATTTTAATAACGTTTTGACTCCGATTATCGGGCAGGCGGAGATTATACGTTTTCGGATGCGGCAACGTGGGCAGGAGGATCGTGAACTGGAGCGTTCCATCGAAGAAATTTTGATGGCCGCCAAAAGGGCCAAGGGCTTGGTTGATCAGATTTTGACTTTTTCAAGAAGTGAGGAGCAGAAGAGTGTTGCTTTGTATGTCCACCCCATAGTCAAAGAGGTAATGAGTCTGATAAAGGTGGCTTTGCCCAGTACCATCCAGATTCGCCAGGATCTTGATGTCAACTGTGGACAGGTCCTTATTGATCCGGTTCAGTTGCATCAGGTCTTGATGAACCTCTGTACCAATAGTTTTCATGCCATGGAAGGACATGTCGGGATCTTGACTGTGTGCCTTGCCCGAAAAGAAGAAGATCAGGATGGGCAGAGTTGGGTTGTCTTAAGTGTTACGGATACAGGAACCGGGATTGAGGCGACAGTGTTGCCCAGGATCTTTGAACCTTATTTATACCACGAAGGACAAGAGTCGAGGTACAGGGATGGGACTGGCCATGGTGCATGGCATTGTCAGTAGATATGGCGGCAGGGTGGAGGTGCAAAATGAGGTCGGTATGGGAACCACCTTTTATGTTTATCTGCCAGTCGCTGCTGGTGTACCCAGTCCTGTAAAGAGTGTACTGGTTATTCCTGCACCTGTTGGCGGAAAGGAACATGTTTCTTGTCGTTGACGATGAAGAGCAGGTTGTTGATGTTGTAACCAATATTTTGAAGGGATTGGGGTACAGGGTGACAAGTACGACTTCTTCACAGGGGGCTCAGTTGAGGTCACTGCCGTTCAAGAGACTGATCTGATTGTTGAGTGTCCAGAAATCATAGATATATCCCAGTCCGAAAATTCCTCCAGTTAACAGGTAGATGATACCTGAGATCCATTTTCCCATATAGAGGCGATGGATGCCGAACAGCCCTAAAAAGGTGAGGAGGATCCAGGCCAGGTTGTAGTCAATATCCCCTTCATGGAAGCGGATATCGGCCTCTCTGTTCATTGATGGAATGAGAAAAAGATCCACCAGCCAACCGATCAGAAAAAGTCCCAGGGTAAAAAAATAAATGGTGCCGGAAATGGGTTTGCCATAATAAAAACGATGGGCGCCAATAAAACCGAAAATCCACAGCAGATAGCCCATGAGCGGGGTGTGAGTTTGTATTTTAGGCATTGCTTCTGACTCCTTGTGCTGTTTTTTTTCATGCAAAATTGTACTGTTGTCTTCAGTGGCTTAGTACGCTTGATCCTTTAGGATTTTCTTTTTCAACTCTTGAACTCGTGTATAAGCCTCATGGATTTGCTTTTCCAGGAGTACCCCGCTATGGAGTGCTTGCAGGATAGCGGCAATGATCCTTGTCAGGATATTCGGGACATAGTCGAGATTATTCCCTATTATAAGCAGGTCAACGCCGGCCGCAAGGGCCAGGCATGCGGCATCCTCCAGGCCATATCGGTCGGTTATGGCCTTCATCTGCAGATCGTCAGATATGACAGCCCCGGTAAATTGCAGTTTCTGGCGTAAAAGACTGCCAATGATGTGGGGTGAGAGGGTGGCCGGATGGATGGGATCCAGTCCTTTATGGAAAAGATGTCCGGTCATGATTGCATCGGCCAGACCGCAAGCAATCAGATCTTTATAAGGCTGGAGCTCTTCTTCTTGCCAGGTCTCTGTAATATCAGTGAATCCCAGATGGGAGTCACATCGGGAGCTGCCATGGCCGGGAAAATGTTTCAGACAACTGAGAACGCCCTGCCTGTTGTGTGCCTTGATCCACTCACTGGCGTGGACACTGACTGTAGCGGGAGACGGCGAAAAGCTGCGCTCAAGTCTGCCGATCACCGGATTTTCTGGAAAAGTGTTAACATCAACGACTGGGGCAAGATTAAAATTAATTCCCATGGCCTGCAGGGTGTCGGCAGTGGTTAGGGCATGGATGCTTGTCAGGGTACTGTCATTTTTTTGACCAAGATCGGCGGCGCTTGCCGTTGCTGGAAAGCCCCTTTCCGGCTTGAGTCTGCGAACTTTTCCGCCTTCCTGGTCAACCCCGATGAGTAAGGGGGTATGGGCAAATCTCTGCAACGCGGTGGTGAGCTCCTTGACCTGCCCTGCCGATCTGATGTTATTATGGTTCTGTTTTTTTGCCAGGAAACGGTCAAAGAGAATAACGCCGCCCAGGTTTCTCAGGCTGATATCTGCTACTACGGGATGGGACGCATCGATACTGTCTCCCTCAAATCCAAGGAGAAAGAGCTGTCCGATTTTTTGTTCTATGTTCATGGGGACTTGGCCAATGTTTATAAGGAATGAGTGCTGCTTTTCGGGTCCATTTTGAACAGCCATTGTTTCTGGTATTGTAACGGGTATTGCACTTTATGGTGGTAAATAACACCAGATCATGAAGCGGGGAAGCTCTTCTGCTCCCTTGAAACTGCCTTTACTCTTCTTGTCATTTAATTGCAATAGAAGATAAAGGGAGCGGTTAATGTGAGTCTGGCATTGTTTTTGCTTTAATAAAATTATCAAAAAAAGGATAAAGATATTTGCCAGTTGGTCGATATACTCTTAAGTCCAAACTTGTTTTGATAATTTATATAAGGAAATAATAATGAGCTCTCCAATGTTGACATCTACAGATACTTTCACCAGCAATCCAGGGGTTGAGATCGATCAGGTGATGATAGAGCTGGAGCATTTCAGGCGGCAGAGCGAGCGTCTGGATTTGATAAATAAACTTCATATCCGTTTAGCTGGTGTTCTTGATCTTGCCGGCATGATTGAGGCATTTTCGGTCTGGCTGATGCCCCATGTGGAGCATGAACTGATAGGATACAACAATACAATCCGCAGTAAAAAACACTTGTTTTGTTCTGGGCATGGGCCGCTCAGGCGTAGCGTAATTGCTTTCGCTGAGCAGTTGATGGCGAACCAGGCTTGTAACGTTTCCTGTTCGGTTAGTGAAGATGGTCATTATGCTCATAAGTGGTTGATGGAGACGGTTGATAACGCCGGATTGCTCTTGGTGTTAAAGGGCGGACGGGCTTTGAGGTCCGAAGAGATTGACCTTATTAATGAATCTCTGCTGGTGCTGAGTGAGTCTCTGCGTCGGGCTCTTGAGTATGAGGAGCTTTTTGAGAGTGCGCGGCGTGATGCCTTAACCGGTCTTGCCAATCGTCGGGTCTTTGATGAACAGATAAAATCCAAGATTGACAGCGCCAGACGATCCGGCCGCCCTCTGACTATGGCCTCCATGGATTTGGATCGTTTTAAACAAATTAATGACAACCTGGGCCATCAACGAGGGGATCAGGTCCTGCGGCAGGTAGCAGCAGTAATGGCTGAGGCGATACGCTCCACGGACCTCCTTGTCAGGATAGGTGGAGATGAATTTCTGCTGGTGATGGATGATACTGATCAGAAAAGTGCCCGGATTTTGGCTGAGAGATTATGTCTGGCCATTGACGAGTTGGATATATGGGCTGACAGCGAAACTAGGCTTGGGGTCTCCATCGGCCTTGCCCAGTGGGAAGAAGATGAGAGTCTGGATGTGTGGATGGAACGGGTAGATGATATCCTCTATCATGCTAAGGACAATGGCCGATCCAGGGTGAGTCTGGTTTAGATTTCACAGGTTTAAAAAAACAAAATGCAAAAAGCCGACTCCTTAAGAGTCGGCTTTTTGCATTTTAACAACTGTAGGATGGATTTTTTCAGCAGAAAATATTCGTTTGTCAAATTGTTGACTACTGCTGGATATTGATGAAGATGAACTGATTATTTGTCCAGTTGAATAATCAGGGGAATGATATGCATTTCTTTGCGTCGTTGTTCGGTGCGGCCCAGTGACCATTCCCGGCAGCTTGCCTGTCCGGCCAGCATGGTATTTATAGCCTCAACCAACCCTGCTACATTAATTACCGGATGCCTGGTAAAGACCTGGGGCAGTCCTTGCGTCAGGTTACAGGCCAGGCAGCATCCAGGTCTTTCACGCAGGCGCAACTCCAGGCTCAGGCTTTTCCCATCGCAGCCATTATAGGCAAGTTCAATGTCATAGGCTCCTTCGCTGGCATCACCGAACAGGGCGTCAAAAAAATCATTGGAGCGTTCGCTGGGGAAGAGTTGTTGCAGGGTCTCAGGGGTAAAGAGGGCGTCAATGGTCTTGGTATCCATAATGTTTTTTGTTGTTAAGAGTTGAAGAAAAGTCACCAGAGATGTTGCCTCTGATGCCTTGGGTACAGGGTGCCAAATGGAGTATTATTATAAACAGAGTTGCGTCTTTGTCAACCAACGTTGCGGTGAAAGCACCGCTGTGGTAAAGTATGCCCCCATGCAAGCTCCTATCTCTAACATTTTAAATAGTCATGGATCTTCAGTCATAGACCTCAATGATCTGAATTCTGCCCAGTATGAGGCGGTGATCAGGACTGAAGGACCCGTCCTGGTGATAGCCGGTGCCGGCAGCGGCAAGACCAGGACTCTTGTTTATCGGGTGGCCCATCTCCTGGAAAAGGGGGTGGCCCCGGAAAATATCCTGCTGCTGACCTTTACCAGGAAATCTGCTCAGGAGATGCTATGGCGGGCCGGAAGACTCCTTGATGATTCCTGTAACCGGGTAGTGGGCGGTACCTTCCATGGTACCGCCAATATGCTGCTCAGGCGCTATGGTTCGTATCTTGGTTTCGGCTCGAGTTTTACCATCATTGACCGTTCTGATGCTGAAGGGATCATCAATCTCCTGAAGTCCTCCCTTGGCCTCACCGGACGCGATCTGCAGTTTCCCTCCAAGCGGGTCATCATCAATATGATCAGCGGGGCAGTCAATAAATCCAGAGCCCTTGAAGATCTGGTCTTTGAGCAGTACGTCCATCTCAGTGAACATACAGAAGATCTACTCAGGTTACAGAAACATTATCAGGATTTCAAATTTACCCATGGTCTGATGGATTATGATGACCTGCTTATCAACTGGAAACGACTGATGTCCGAGGTTCCGGAGGCGCGCCAGGCAATTGCTTCCCGTTACACCCATGTCATGGTGGATGAGTATCAGGATACTAATCTGGTGCAGGCGGAAATTGTCCGTCTTATTGCTCACGGACATGATAATGTAATGGTGGTGGGTGATGATTCCCAGTCCATTTATTCTTTTCGCGGCGCGGATTTCTATAATATCATGCGCTTTCCCAAGTTATTTCCTGATACCCACATCATCAAGCTGGAGGAAAATTATCGCTCCACCCAGCCGATCCTTTCCTTGACCAATGATATTATCTGTCACGCCACGGAAAAATATACCAAGACCCTTTTTACCCGTTTGGAAGGGACGGCTAAACCCCTGCTTTTTGCGGCGACTGATGAACGTGAAGAGGCTAGATTTGTGGCCGGCAAGATCAGCGAACTGGTGGCCGGAGGTGTTCGTTTCCAGGATATTGCCGTGTTGTTCCGGTCAGGCTTTCATTCTTATAAGCTGGAGATTGAGTTGGCCAGCGGTGGGGTCGATTTTGAGAAACGGGGAGGTCTGAAGCTGACGGAATCGGCGCACATGAAGGATGTGCTTTCTTTTTTACGCATCCTGTCCAATCCTCGGGATAATCTCTCCTGGAACCGGGTGCTGCTCCATCTCGATAAGGTGGGTCCCAAGACGGCCCAGAAGATTGCCGCCCAGATTGGCCAGTCACCGGAGCCTTTTCAGCAGCTTGCTGAGTTTCCGGCGGGCAAGGCATGGGAAGAGGGGATACGGCGTCTGGCCAATCTTTTTGACGATCTGCTCCAGGAAGAGTCGCCTGCGGTCATGTATGAATTGATCATGGTTTATTATCAGTCGGTTTTTGAGCGCTTGTATCATGATGACTATCCCAAACGGCAGAAGGACCTTGAGCAGTTACAGGGGATTATCAGTGAATATGCCGACCTGCAGGCCTTTGTCGATGATACCACCCTTGATCCTCCGGAATCAGCTAGCTCGCATCGGGCAGAGGATGCAGAGCGGATGATCTTGTCTACGATCCATTCTGCCAAGGGGCTGGAGTGGGAAGCGGTCTTTGTCATTGGTCTGGCGGATGGTCGCTTTCCCCATGCCAAGGCGGAACCTGGTGAACAATGGGAAGAGGAAAGGCGTCTGCTCTATGTGGCTGCCACCCGGGCCAAGAAACATCTATTTTTGAGCTATCCCAAGGAGTTAATGACCCCGGACCGGCAGTTCCGGCGGGTGGGAATGTCACCATTTCTTTCTGAGCTTAAGGGAGGGGTCTTTGAGCGAATCCAGGAGGAGCGGCAGTCCTCTTTTGTTGCAAACCCTTATCCCCAGAGTTCCTCCGGTGGGGCTTTTTCAAGGGATACTGGTCTTGCTCCTTTGAGAAAAAGCAGGAACAAGGTCTCTGTGAAAGATCTAGCGAAAGGAACCTGTGTCAGCCATCCTTTTTTTGGGCAAGGAGCGGTTGTGACCATTGGTAGTGGCCGATCCGTTGATGTCCTCTTTGAACGACATGGTCTGAAAACCCTGCATCTTGACTATGCGAAACTAACGATTGTGACCGATTGAACAGGGTGTTTTGTACCTACGAAGCATCCTTCATAGTGTTTACCTCTTGTAAAAAAAATCTTTGACTCATTTATTCTTTTTATTGTGATGAACTACCAGGAAGCACAAATCTATCTTGAAGACTTGCAGTTTCATAAGATAAAGCTTGGCCTTGACTCCATGCGCTCGTTTCTGGCCAGGGTTGGCCATCCGGAGCAGCAGTTACGATATGTCCATGTGGCCGGCACCAATGGCAAGGGTTCGGTGAGTGTCACTCTTTTGACTCTTCTGGTCGCGGCCGGGTATCGCGTTGGTCTTTATACCTCTCCCCATCTCTGTTCGGTCAGGGAGCGCTTCCGGATTAACGATGAATTTATCAGCAGGGAGAAATTTGCTGAACTGGCAACCCGAATCAAGGGTGTGCTTGGTGCAGAAAAAATAACCTACTTTGAGTTTACCACAGCTCTTGCCCTGCTCTGGTTTGCAGAATCAGGACTAGATCTGGTGATTCTCGAGACCGGGCTTGGTGGTAGGCTGGATGCTACCAATGTGGTTGTGCCCCTGGTCTCGGTGATTACCAATGTGACCATGGACCATGAGGCCTATCTTGGCACTACTGTGGCGGCGGTGGCAGCGGAAAAGGCCGGGATAATCAAAGATTTTGTGCCCGTAGTCTCTGGAGTGGCGGCGGACGAGGGGCTGGATGTTGTGAGTCGGACCTGTCGTGAGCGAAACGCGCCTCTCTATCTTTATGGCCGGGATTTCCATGCCGACCAGGGCCATGATCGCTTCTGGTCATGGCTGCCGGAGAACGTAAGCCTGTCACTTCTGCCTCTGAACTCCTTGCGCTGTTTCATGCGCGGCAGCTATCAGATTGTGAATGCTTCCCTTGCCTTGGCCACCCTGGCCCTGTTGCAACCGCATGGTTTCTTACTTTCTCCGGAGACAATTCGGGCAGCTCTTGAGGCGGTGCGATGGCCAGGTCGTCTGGAGCATATTTGTCTGGACCGGAAAAGTCGGGTCGTGCGTGAACCGCGGCAGAGAACGGACGACAACACAGTGTGTTATCTTCTGGACGGGGCGCACAATCCAGCGGGGGTGGAGAGTTTGGTGCTTACCCTGCGCCATGAGTATGAATATAAAAGACTGATAGTGGTCTGGGGTGCTATGCTGGATAAGGATCTGCGGAAAACTCTGCCTTTGATTGGTGACCTGGCAGGGGTTCTGCTGCTTACCAGACCGGAGGGTGAACGTGCTGCTGAGCCCGAGCAGTTACTGGAACATCTTGATGTAGGGATGCAGGGACGTTGTGAGTGTATCCAGGAGGTCGATCAGGCTTTGGAGCGGGCTGAGGCCTTGGCTGCGGCCGGAGACCTGATTGTGGTAGCCGGCTCTTTATATCTGGTCGGCGCCGTGCGCAAAATCCTCTTGGGTGAATTGGTGACAGGGTGAAGGATTTTTTCGGTTTTGATGGGATGGATGAGGCCCAGATCCGTACAGAGCGGGCCAAGGCCAGGGAGATGCGCAAGAGCCGCTGGTGGCAACAGAAGACTGCCTCTGGAAAGTGTTATTATTGTGGGCAGGCAGTCCCATTTAAAGAGCTGACTATGGATCATCTGGTTCCTCTCACCCGTGGCGGGCGCAGTACCAGGGATAATCTGGTTCCTTCCTGTAAGATCTGCAATAACGAAAAAAAGAATATGCTTCCTCTGGAGTGGGAAGAATATATGGAAATGCTGAATCTGCAAAAGTCCTCTTGAAATGCTGATGGTTGGATAAATAAGGTGGCGATTGATTCTCAAAGAGTGACCCTGACCTTGGTCAAGGCGAGGGGATAAGCAACATGTTGTGCTTCATCGTTAGCTCCTTCTGGTTAAAAGATCTGTTTTTTATAGAAAAAGATAATGCATGAGTCTGGAAAATAGTTTAAAGCTAATGTACTGTTTTCTGGGAAAGTTATGCAATGTGGGCGGGTAGCTCAGCTGGATAGAGTGTCGGCCTCCGAAGCCGAAGGTCGCGGGTTCGAATCCCGCCTCGCCCACCAGTAATATCAAGGACTTGGCTGATATTTGCGTCAGGGGTTATTTTTCGTTCCAACCCTCCTTCCAACCTCGAAAGGGGTTTTTGTATCTTTCCAACCCAGCCCCCACAAATAAAAAAACCGCCTCCCTCTCGAAAGAAAGAAGCGGTAAATGGGTTATCTTTGGCGGTTCTGTTTACAGCACGTTCTCAGCAGCCTTCAGCTTTGCAGTTCTGGCAAGGCTGTCTTGCCGTTCCTTCTCATGCCGGGCATTGTTTCCCGCAACCACTTCAGCCTGAAAAGCATTCTGCCTGGTCTGTTCATTGACGCGGGAAATTTCATTTTCCCGATATTGACGCATGACTGCGACAACCTCATCATAAGCAGCTTGCGCCGTAATGCGGATAAACTCTTCCGCCTCGGTCTCACTCAAGGCCACATTCTGAATGCGCTGGAAGGCATCGCCTATAAATTTCAATTTCATTACAGTACCTCCAGCTCAGTCAGGGCATGACCATAAGAAAGCTTCTCTGTGGGGTCAACATGCACGCCGCGCGCGGACTTCTCCAGGATCGCCATATTAAGTCGGGCCGCCCGTGAATAAGCGAAACA
>VMSP01000173.1 GCA_013792135.1 Desulfocapsa sp.
TCATGTTCTTGCCGACCCCGGCCAGTTCAGCCAGCTCCTGCTGAGTCAAGCCGCTTCGTTTACGATGAAATAAAATAATATCTGCGAGACTATTCTGCATAAATCTCCCTTTATTGCGGGAATTATTATTGTATTATTTTATATATGGCCTAAAATTGAATTATTATCAACATATTTACCCTGTTTTAAGGGAAAATATGTTGATAATCTAAAAAAATGCGAAAGAAGAATGATGAACAGGTCCTCAATTCCCTATATTCAGGGAATTGAGGACCTGTAGAAAATAAGTGGGAGGTTGCAGCACCAATTCGTCGTCCAGGGTCAGGTACTGCACTCCAGCATACGATACATAGTAAAGAAACAAGAGAATATTCTTGTTTCTTTCTACGAATCACGAAGGGAGGGTCGGTCTGGAAAATCGAGAGCGGGATAGACAATATTACGGTAATGACTTACAATTCGAGATGGCTTTGGTATATGTAAAGGTATGTGAGAGCGATCTCAAAATGCTGTTGAAGTTGTGAGTAGTGCCAAGCCGTTTTGATTTGGTATTTTCATTTCGAATGAAATGGAACAAAATTGGAACAAATCAGTTTAATTTATTAATTATGTTTTGCATAAACATATAGTTACCGCACACACCCAACGGACTTCTAATCCGTAGGCCGCGCGTTCGAATCGCGCCGGGCGCACCAATAAATACAAGGGGTTAAGTCATTACGGCTTGCCCCTTTTTTGTTTATTTTTCGTGCTGGGTAACACATGGGTAACACTTGGAGAGAAAGCCGCCTTTTTTGACTGGTTGAAAAGTCCTGTCCAACTTTTTATTTTTTTTTGATCATTTTTTTAAGTTCTTCAATCGGTATGATCTCCCCCTGATCATCGACGAATTTATCAAGTGGTACCTTGCCGGATCGGAACAACCTCCCCCGCTCTATGCCAAGAACATCATTCTGGAAGGCTGTAGGTTGTTTTTTTAACCATGATCCGTATGTTGTTTTGGCATTTACCGGCCCGTTCATGCTGGCACGCTCCATCTTCATGCCAGGTATAGCAAACTTTGGATTAACAATTGCTATTCTTGCACATCGGCATCCAGCATGAGCTGGTATCGTTGGCCCTTCTCCATTCGGGAATATTTTACCATCTCTGCCCGCACAAACAATACAGGTTTTGCCGTCTAAAGCAGCCGACCATTTTTCACCCTTTAATATTTCCGTGTTTTCTTTATATGCTTCGTTCCAAGTTTTCTGTGATTGCAGCGCGGTAACCGCTACGTCATTTTCAGAATATGCGGGGCGAGATTGCGTTTTGGCTTCTGCCGGTAAAAATATCTCAAATAAGTTCTTCAGCAAACCCATGTGTACACCTCTAAAGATTTTCATGACTACCCAAAAAAGTTAAAAAACTAATTTAGTTTCTGTTATGGGGGGTGCTTCTGTCAACACAAATAAAAAAACCGCCTCCCTCTCGAAAGAAAGAAGCGGTAAATGGGTTATCTTCGGCGGTGTTGTTTTACGCCACGTTCTCAGCAGCCTTCAGCTTTGCAGTTCTGGCAAGGCTGTCTTGCCGTTCCTTCTCATGCCGGGCCTTGTTTCCCGCCACCACTTCAGCCTGAAAAGCATTCTGCCTGGTCTGCTCATTGACGCGGGAAATTTCATTTTCCCGATATTGACGCATGACTGCGGCAACCTCATCATAAGCAGCTTGCGCCGTAATGCGGATAAACTCTTCCGCCTCGGCCTCACTCAAAGCCATGTTCTGAACGCGCTGGAAGGCATCGCCAATACATTTCAATTTCATTACAGTACCTCCAGCTCAGTCAGGGCATGACCATAAGAAAGCTTCTCTGTGGGGTCAACATGCACGCCGCGCGCGGACTTCTCCAGGATCGCCATATTAAGTCGGGCCGCCCGTGAATAAGCGAAACA
>VMSP01000087.1 GCA_013792135.1 Desulfocapsa sp.
ACGAAATTCGGTGCCTCCGGGTGGAACCGGGGGAACGCACACCGTCCCATAAGCCCTACAAGCACCGATTCTTTGATGGCTGTGATATTCGGAAGGCGCATCTGGATGGAGTAGGCGATGGTGGCTCTGATTGTGACGGGCAGGGCAGGACGACTGTGCATCTTGATGATAATAAAAGGAAACCATCCCCGATGACGACGCAGCCCACAACCACCGACCGGCAAACACTTTCCGCCCCACGTCCAGCGGCCCCTTGCCCGACCAAAAGCTGATTACCTTATTGCAGCAAGATCGTCCCGCCCGGTAAAGGTCGACGGTTGCACCTTCTTCCCGCGCTCGTGCTGATGCTGCTGGTTTCTTCCGGCAGGCCCGCCCTGTGTGCAGCCCCATCTTCCAGCGCGCCAGTCCTTATTGGCCCGATGCATCTGCTATTGCGCAACAATCCGCCTATCCCGACCTTCTCGTCTTTTACCATGGCCGAAGATACGATCAAGAACGGCACGCTCACCGCCACCGACCCGGAGCACAAGCCCCTCAGCTACGCCAAGGTCTGAGAGCCCGGCTATGGGTCACTTTCCATTGATGCTGACGGGGGCTTCACCTACACACCGAATGCCGATTACTTCGGAGCTGACTCCTTCACCTACTCCGTTTCCGATGGCGTCCACACGGTGAATCAGGTGGTGGCGGTAACGGTGACGGATGTGGCGGAGGCAAATCAAGCTCCAGTGGCTTTAGATACAACTCAAGATTGGTGATGATTAAACTGAGGTTGAACTGTAGATTTAGCTGCACTAATTAGTGATGATCATACTTCTGATGCAAATATGATTGTCAATATTGTATCAAATCCCGACTGATTTACTTATGATTTATCAGATTTATCCAATGTACAATTAATTGCTCCATTATGATTAAGTTCACTAAGTTCTACTTTAGGATATGAGGCATGTGATGAAGCAAACGCTTGTGATATTTGAACAATTACTATAAATAACTGGTCAAATTAAAACTAAAAAGTAGTTTACTGAACGGGGAACGGGGAACGAGAGTTAGATATACTGCCCCCGGAATCCCTAAGCGCTTAATAGAGACGCTCCTAACTTCACGCCCCGCAGCCTTCCATTGAACAGAGAGGAGAATCAATGAGAAGAACTTTTTTTTCGTTCCACTACGTACCCGACGTCTGGCGTGCTTGGAATGTTCGCAATAGCTGGGTAGTCAATCCTGATGATCAGGCCAGCAGCGGTTTTTTCGATAGTAGCGTATTCGAAGCTTCTAAAAAAGAAAGTGATGACTCTCTCAAGGCTTTCCTCCGTGAGGGAGTAAAAAACACCTCTGTGACTTGTGTACTTGCGGGTACTGACACCTGGAGTCGACGCTGGGTCAGGTACGAAATTGCCCGCAGCTTAATCAAGGGCAACGGCTTATTGACAGTCTATATACATGGCGTAAAAAATAAGGATGGATTAACCGCGGTGAAAGGCGCTGACCCACTGGCGCAGATGGCTGTATATAGGACCGGAAATGGAATTTACCTTGCCGAGTGGAAGGGTGACAAATGGATTAAATATGACGACTACACACTCGCCATACCGGAGAGCGATCTATGGTTCACCGCCCCAAGTGACAACAATATCGTACAACTATGCAATCACTGTATGAGCTATGATTTTACGGCTCAGAATGGACGTCAGAACATCGGCGGATGGATCGAGACAGCCGCTGGGCTCGCGGGACGGTAAAATATTTACAGTACGAACGTGAAACAACGTCTGAACCACAAGAAAAGAGGATGCAATGATAACTCGTCTTCCACTGCTTGGCATAAGAGTTCATCTCTCCGGGGCTATTCACGATAACGCTTCTATCGAACAGGCAGAAGCGATTCGACTTTTTGTTCAGAGACTTAGTCAAGCGGTGTTCAGGGAGGGAGGAACCATTATTCACGGCAGCCACCCAACACTCCAAGAGCCACTTGAGAATTCCGCCAAGCATTTTGTTCAGGCAGGCGGCCGGAGGGATGCGCTAACTTTTGTTCGTGCCCAGAAATATGCAGCCACGGCTGAACAACTGGCCGAAATCGAGGAACAACGTGAATACACTGCTGTTCAGATCATTCCATCTATCTATGGCAGACCAGATGAAAGCTTAGTTCCCATGAGGCAATGGATGGCGGAAAGATGTGATGCTGTAGTCGCAGTAGGCGGGAAATGGTATGACATCAACAAATCTCGCGCTGGAGTTCCCGCTGAGTTGGAAGAGACCTTGGCCCGTGGGAAATCTGGGTTTGCAGTAGCAGGGTTTGGTGGGGCCATCGAAGGTTACGTAAGAGATGACGCGACAGTGTTTTGCCGTTTGCGCAACGGTCTTACTGAAAAGCAGAATCGAGCATTTGCTGAATGCACTGTTGTTGATGAGCTTGTGGGTACAATAGTATCTCAGCTCAAGTTGCTTCCACTGGTCCGAGATACTACCTCTAGTGGGCGTTTATTTCGAATTCTGGCGCTTGATGGCGGCGGTCTACGAGGCACATTTACCGCAGCAGTCCTCGCAAAGTGGGACGATATGATTAAGAGTGGCGGAGGAAATCATTTAGTAAAACATTTCGATCTTGTTGCAGGTACATCTACAGGTGCAATTCTCGCCATAGGCCTCGGCCTAGGTCTAACCCCAGCTGAAATGCTTTCCTTTTATCGAACGCAAGGGCCTAAGATATTTCCCAAAAACCGCAAACTGCGCCATTGGCTGAAATCCAAGCATGAGTCTCAAACTTTGCGAGAGACGCTTCAATCGGTGTTTGGAGATCGCATACTAACGCAGGATTCTATCTGTAGGCTAGTGCTCCCTACGGTAAGGGCAAACCATGGTGAAGCAGAGGCTATTGTAACTGCTCACTGTCCCGACCGGACTGCATTTACGACAATATCCGCCGTAGATGCAGCATTGGCATCTTCTGCGGCACCAACATACTTTGATGAAGCAATTGTTGACAATGCAATATCGGTCGAGAGTTATCTTGATGGCGGAATTTGGGCAAACAATCCAGTATTGCCGGCAATAGCCGAGGCGGTTCGTCATCTCAAAATACCGCTTGATCGAATTGATGTCTTGAGCATCGGAACGATGTGCAATGAAACCGATTTCACGGAGTCCCTAGGCAAAGGAAAGGTGGGATGGGCACCGACAAGTGCCGATCTTTTTTTTGCGGCACAGGAGCACGCGGCTGCCGAACTAGCCGACAGTTTTTTGAGTCCAGCTCGACATCTGCGGGTAAATCAGCAGACGCTTTGTGAAATAAAACTTGACGATGTGGAAGCAATTGAGGACATGGCCCAACGGGGTGCGAATGTTGGAAAGGATTCCTTTGTTGCGGTTCGCTCACGATTCTTAGACGGGTTTTATGCTTCAGACTGGCGCGACAACATTCGGTAACAGGGACTGAAAATAGCAATGAAGGCGCTGCCCACTGGTATTCAAGGCGGCATTAGTCACTCTGGAAAATGCAACGGTACACCACAAATTAGCTGAAAACTTATGGCCCAATAAAGCCGTGTTTTATTTTTAAACAAAACATAGAGACGACAAAGTTTAAAAAACTTTGCTATTTTAACAATATAACTGTCTTTACAAACTTGGAGCGCTTGATGCTTTTTTTACTTGAAGCTGCAAATCCGGACTCACCTTCAGGTACACCTTTAATTGAGTTATGCGGTAGCCGATGGACAATTAAAGAGTATGCCAATTTCTCTGATGCACCGCCGTACACGTGCATTTCCTACACGTGGATGAAAGCCACCAAAGAGCATCCATTTGATGCTGGTCAGCAAATTTCAGCAAGAACCATCCCGGTTATTGAGACTGTAATCAAGACCTTACAATCACCAGATAATTGGAGCTACGTCAAAATTGATATCGATCCACAACAAGATGCAGTGGCGAAGTCGAACGCGATAGCTGCAGGTCAAGCGTTGTGGATCGATGCACTGTGTATTCCACAGCAGGAGCCCGACCGAACGTTGTGCTTACAACGCATGGGTGAGTTATACAGTTCGGCTTGGCAGGTCTTTGTAGTTTTGTCTGAATCGTGCTCTCCAATATTTCGCCAGATTAAAAATGAGGGTTGTATAGATTTTGATGCGCTATCAATTTTCGAACGAGATGAATGGATTACGAGAGCCTGGACATACCAAGAAACAGTTAACAGTAGGGCATTGTATTTTATCGGTGAAAATGATGAGGGTTATATAGTGCCAGGCACCAATTTTCTGAGCATAGTCCAGACCGCGATTGACAACTACAGGGAACTACTTGAATTGAAACACATTATTTGGATAGAACAACATCCAAAACTGGATAACTTCCAAACCTTGATCGCAGACTATCGTAGTTCAGAGTATTCCGAACGCACAGCATACCAGGTTATGTCAGCGATGCATTCAAGACTTGCCGAAAGAGCTGACGATTATTTTTACGCAATGATCGGCGCCGTCACAAAATTCACTATTGATATTAATGGGGCTGAGCATCTTTCGCCGTCTGAATATTTTATGAGGGCTTGCGAGGCGAAGAGAGATTTTTCATACATCTACAATATAGCGCCTCGCAATGGTGCATCCGGAAAACATTGGCGGCCGGTGGAAGGAAAATTCCAGCCAGTAGTACCTGGCCAGCTTATTTTCGGATCTGGTCAGGCTGGCTGTGTGATGCCCACGCACATCCGGTTGGATAATATGTGTCGAGTAGGTACTGGCACCATAAGTGCGAACGGCAGGAAAGCTGTATTGTTTCTCTTGCCAAAGGATAGGGAGTACTTAACATCCCAGGCAATCGCTGAGGCAACACTTGATTGGCTTAGAAGGGCAGGCTTTTCTGGGTGTGGCGAGTATTTTGAGCTTGAAAGTGGTTTTTTCTTTCCTCAGTCTATGCCAAATATCCATGAAGATTATTTTATTGCTGTTTCTCCCGGTGTGGAATGGGGCAATGGTTGCCCCGGTCTATTACTTTCCCCAGGAAAAGCGGATATTAATCACGTCCTCAGCGTCGGTGCCTTTGTTGGGAGAGTTCCAAAAGGTACGGAGTCACTATGTATAGGATAGGTACCGATTGTGAGAAAATAGGGGCCGACGTTAAGAAATAAAATAAGTTGACGGTTTAAAGCCTCTGTTTGGATAAACAAGGAGTCATAATGGTGCCAGGCTTCCAAGTTGACAAGTTGAAACAGGAAGCTGTCCCGCCCCTTTCAGATACATCTTCCCGTTTATCGCTTTCCCCCTTTTTTCTTCAACCCGGCAACAACTGACTGAATCAACATCAAGTAAAAATTTAAAAATAGAAACAGGAACGGCCTCCACCAAGATGAGGATTAGGGGAAGTATTTTCCAAGGAACGGAAATTGTGGAACACACGTTGATTTGATGGTTTCCGCAATTTTTGCGTCTCCAGCATCATGCCTCCATATCCCCAAATAATGGTTAATATTATTTTCCTTTGCATAAACAATCATAGATTCACCGGTAAGCTTTTCACTTTCTGCTCTTTTCTCCATAGCCCCAATAATTATTCTGTGAGACACTTCTTCAATTATATCTTTTGTAACTGAAGGATTATTGGCAGGACCAAGCGTTTCTTCAACAATATTTTTCAGGCCATCCTTTTTTTCAAGATAAGTTATGATATTATGCTCTATCACACTCGGGGGTGTGAGCATGAAGTGCTTATGCCAGAGCCCTTTAAGATTCGAGCTTTTGAATTCAGATGCTTTTGGGGTACGCAAGTATGGCCCCAAACTTTCAAGTGATTTAATTTCAGCTATTACCTGCAATGGATCAAAACCACTTGCCTGGCCTAAGAGCATTAAATTAAAAACAAAAAGTGAACTGTAACGATTTTTTACAATGCGTTTTAATCCATTTGTTTCTGCATGTTCATTAAGCTCACTTTGGTGTACCTGTCTTGTGTTGACTCCATCACGGATATTGAAAGTAAATTTAACATTTCTCCCCTCTATCAGTGTATTTGGCAACTTTTCAGATTTAAATAAAGTATCCGTAAGGCATGGAAGAGAAATCATCGACCGAACAGCAGGTTCGTTTTGATTAATTAAATATTGCCGCGCACCACCCCAAAACACTAGCGAAAGGCCAGCTTTAGCACGTTGTTGAAGACGCCCGGCCTTTATTGCAGTCTGTTGAGCTTTTGCTAAGCCAACCCATGCGTCGACAAAATCACCCGGCATCAGTTTGAGCTCAAATGCCCACATCAGATTGTTTCTCCAATCCTCTCGCAATGCGACACCTTGGCGAATGAATTCATGAAAGCTGTCAAAATCATCTTCCTGCCGTGCTTTTACAATGCAATTGACAATAGTCTCTTTTTCCATCCAGAACATTGGCCCACCCGCAGGACGAGTCTTGTCTTGGGAGAAACTCCAAAAAGTTGCAGGTCCGTTAACAGTTTCAAACTGCGGGTTCCAACCGACAAACGACTGCATTTGCTGAGAATTCAGTTCCCAATTAGTCAATCTTCAGGCCTCTACAAACGAATATTAATAGTTGCTTTCACCAGTTATCAATCCATGCTGAACAGTGTATCCGCATAGCATTCAGTATTCAATTTTGTGGGCATCAAAATAATATCGGAACACCTCCTCAGCAAAGACCGACTTGTTGCCACGGCAATTATTATCTATGGCCTGGACAATATTTTCCGGCAAATGAAAAGGACATTGTATTTTTGTTACTTTGTTTTTTGGTCTGCCGATTTTGCGTTTTTTAACTACTTCAACCTCGGCCTTGCCGCCCGAGATAATCGCTTCAAGATCCTGCCCCAGTACCTTCTTGTTTGTTTTCATTATTTTTTAATAATATTTAATAATTTATTATAGACGTTTTTTATATCTTCTGCCGCCTTGCCGGACGGCTCATATTCAGTAACACCCTGCCCGTTACTGATGGAAGCCTTGTAGGCCACCCGGTTGTGTAGTTGTTCAGACAGGAGGGGGATATCGTCCTTGTAAACGGCCAATGCCTCCTGCGCTTCGCTGGAAACAATGGTATTTGGGATAACCATATTCAGCACCAATCGGCCAAGCATTCCGTTGAATGGCTGAATCTCTTTGAACACAGCTATGGCATCCGCCGCCGCCCACACATCGAACTGTGAAGGCAGTACCGGCAATAAGAAAAGATCGCAAGCTGCAACAGCTGAACGAAAGATGGCATTATCCCGACCACCGGCATCAATCACGACCCAGTCAAACGCCGCAGAAAATTCTTTTATATCCTTGTGCAACTTGTCACTGACCAGAGCTATAGCCCTGATGTCGTCCTTTTCTCTTTCTGCCCGGAATGCAATGGAAGAACCTTGGGGATCGGTATCCACCAGCAGGACTTTTTTCCCATCTCTTGCAGCTTCCACTGCAAGGTTAACAGCGATGGTTGTTTTACCTACGCCGCCCTTGGTATTGCCAACTGTGATAATCATATTACCCTCCTCAATAATTTTAAATATTTTATAATATTTTTAAATAATAAACAATACATGAAAATAATTTTTAATAATAAAAAATAGACAACATGGAAGGCCTGAAAAAACCCTTGACTACTTTTTTGCAAATGGTTACATGTAACAAAAAAGGAGGGATATACATTATGGCAACACCAATTGCAGAAAGAGTGCAAAAGCGCAGGGCAGCTCTTCGTAAAGCAGGGTTACGACCGATTCAACTTTGGGTGCCAGACACCAGACAACCTGAGTTTGCCGATGAGTGTCACCGTCAATCAAAGTTGGCCGCGCAAGCAGACATGGCAGATACTGAGCTGTTAGATTTCATGGATAATGCTTTGGCAGATGTGGAGGGGTGGGTGGAATGAAGCGTGGGGATTTTGTGACCGTGGCTATGCAAGGTGATTTTGGCAAGCCAAGACCAGCGTTGATCCTCCAGTCTGATTGGTTTGATGAACATGCAACCGTAACAATTTTGCCTGTGACGAGCACGCTTGTCGATGCACCATTATTTCGCATAACAATTGAACCAAGTATCACAAACGGACTCAATAAGCCGTCCCAGGTGATGGTGGATAAAACTATGACTGTAGTAAAAGATAAGATTGGAAAACCCTTTGGCAAAATTGACAAAAATACACTGCTGGAGATAGAGCGTTGTTTGGCTGTATTCCTTGGATTTGCTTGAGCAAATCCAAGTGACAAAAAAAGCCGTCCCCCGAAGGAGACGGCTGTGGCGATGGCTTCTGTCTAAAAAATTCGTGGATTTTCTAAAGATGGATAAGATTTTTTTCGTTCTATGATTGTTACTTGTGTTCGGTTGTCAAAATAAACTGCCATCCAAAGGAGAATTTTACAGGCACTATTCTGGGATTTTTCCGGCTTGCTTTGGTCTTTGAACAAAGTGCGAATTATCAAAATTGGCCCTTGTCTTTTATACCATTTCAGGTATAATATGTTATATGAATACACACGAAAAACCACTCGTCTGGATCGGGGGTAGCAAAAAAGACTTAATGGCTCTTCCGGCCAATGTCCGGAAGTTTTTCGGTCACGCTTTGGATTTCGCTCAACGAGGGGAGCAGCACGATGCGGCGAAAGTGCTAAAGGGTTTTGGCGGTGCCAGTGTTTTGGAAGTGATCGAAGATGATATAGGTGGTACATACCGAGCTGTTTACACTGTGAAATTTGAAGAAGCATTGTTCGTTTTGCACTGCTTTCAGAAGAAGAGTAAAAGCGGAATTGCCACACCGAAAAAGGACATGGACATCATCCAAGCCCGGTTGAAAGTAGCCGAGGCAATTGCAAAGGAGTTACGAAATGGCAAAACAAATAATTGATGGCGTTGAGTTTGAAATCAGTTCCGGCAATGTCTTTGCCGATCTTGGACTGCCCAATGCCGAAAAACTTCAAATCAAGTCCGGCTTAGTAATTGAAATATCCAAAGCCGTGCGCAAGCTCGGTCTTACCC
>VMSP01000005.1 GCA_013792135.1 Desulfocapsa sp.
AAAACGCTGAGTTCAATCTCTGCTATATTCAACCAACTCCCGTGCTTAGGGGTGTGATGTATTTCAAGACGATCTGCTAAACACCTGGCTTCTTCAGGCGGAAAGGCCGTGTATAGCGAGGCTGTATTGTGTGTATTCAGATTGTCCATAACCAGGACTACTTTCTCGGCATCTGCATAACGTTCCTCAAGCATTTCTTTGATGAAATGGGCCCAGTCAATCCGTGTCCGTTGTTCAGTGATTTTCACCTTACGCTTTCCCCCAAGTGGTTCTACCTCAATGAATATGCTTGCGACTCCATTGCGAACATATTCATCATCCACCAGAACAGGATGACCAGGAGCTGCGGGAATTGGTTCATGCACCTCCCCGATCAACTGTGCACTTGATTCGTCCATGCAGACAACCGGAAACTTCCGGTTATACGGACGCGCATAAACTTCAAGAATATCTTCCATCGCCGCTACAAAGCTAGCATTTTGGTCGGGCGGTATTTTCCAATATTTGCTTAGGTGAGGTTTAAGTTCATTTTTTTTAAAGTGTTGCATACCGTCATCGGAGAAACGCTCGGCACTATTTGCAATTCAATCATTTTTTCAGCCAAAAGTCGCATGGTCCAGCGTTTTCGACCTTCCGGGGCCTCCGAACATGCCAAGGTCAAAAGCTTGGCCTCAAATTCACCTCCAAATTGAATTTCACGCGGAGGGGTCTCGCGCTTCTTTCGTTCGATGGCGGCAGAAAGACCTTCCTCAACAAATCGTTTCTTTAAGTGCTCAAGACTGCGAGTCGTTGTCCCTATAGCTTCTGCAACCTGTTCAACAAGCCACTTCTGACCATACTCTCCTGCATCAAGTAGGAGCAATGCCCGAGCATATAATACGGTTCGGGCTGCCCTTTTTCCTTTAGTTGAAATAACTTCCAAATCCTTCCGCTCTTCTTTTGTAAGTGTCACTCTGTATCTTGGTGCCATGTTGACCTCCTTGTCTATTAAAGACAATTATAGCAAACATTACACAGAATGCGAAGACTTAAATTTTACATTGTACTAGCCTATCCTGTCACTTCACAACCTTGAGACCAAACATCCCCTGAAGTGCTGCCGGCAGGTCCGCAGGCAGCACCACTATCTTGGCATTATCGGAAGTGCTCAGTTCCTGCAAAGTAGCTATATATTTCTCGCCCAGCAGGTAGAGAGCCGGCAGCTGCTCGTTCCCAAGCCCCTGTTGCACCAGCGCCAGGGCATCTTTGGTGGCATTGGCAAGGACGATCCTGGCCTCGGCATCACGCCTTGAGGCCTCAAGATGCCCCTCCGCCTCAAGGATTGCCTTCTGTTTCTGCCCTTCCGCCGTCAAAATAGCGGCCTGTTTTTCACCTTCAGCCTCGGTAATAGCCGCCCTTCGAATCCGCTCAGCCGCTGCCTGACGCTCCATGGAATCCTGCATGGTGGTTGATGGTTTGATGTCCTGAATTTCGACACTCTTCACCGTCAAGCCCCAATCCTCTAGATCATTGGCAATGGCCTGAATCAATTTAAGTTTGATCTGCTCCCGGGAACTAAGGGCATCATCCAGATCCATCTGACCGATAATGGCCCGCAGATTAGTCATAATCAGGTTTCTGGTGGCATGTTCATAGAAATCGATGCCGAAAATCGCCTTGTGTGGGGTATGGATGTTGATAAAGGCAATGGCATTGGTGATGATCACCGCATTATCACGGGTAATAACCTCCTGGCTGGGGATATCGAGTGAGATATCTTTTCTGGTTACCTTGGCAGCGATGGTGTCAATATAAGGGATAATCAGATTCAACCCCGGTGTAAGCGTGGCATGATATTTACCCAGGCGCATAATCACATATTCAAAGCCCTGGGGAACGATCTTGACCCCGTTGGCAATAGTCACAATGACCAAAACCAGGATAGCTCCTATAATAATAAGACCTACATTCATATTTTCTTCCTCCTGTCAAAGATTCAACAACATTACCGCACTCTTTCCACTTTAAGAATTCGCTCTTTTTGATCTGGGGAGAGAACCGCTATCACCCGAACCCGATTGCCTGTTTCTATGGGTTCATCAGCAAGATACATCCACGATTCATCATCAAGCACCGGGACAGAAAAAACCACCCGGCCCATCTCTCCCGGAATCAGGGCCCGAGTAGCAGCAATCCCGGTCTGGCCTATGGCCGCCTGCTCATCAACCAGCAGAGACTTCATTTTTTTCCGTGGCACAAAAAGACGAAACCAGAAGAAGGTAAAGGTAACACTGGATACTGAAAACACAAGCAGTTGCCACTTCAATGAGATATCGGGAAGAAGGGCCATCACCAGACCCGTCACCAGAGCCCCCAACCCAAACCAAAAGATGGTAAATGAGGGCACCACCATTTCCATAAGAACCAGAATGACTCCCAAAACAATCCAGTGCCACCAAAGAATATTTCCCATCACACTTCCTTGTCCGAAATTAGAGCAGCAATTACAACCATTAGAGCAAAAACATTTATGCAAGCCCGCAATCCACTCCCCATAGAGCTAACTGTTTTTCGGGAAGGACCCGAAAAACAGAACAACAGCTGAGAAGAATCATATGTTAATTTTTTCTTTAAATCAATTACAACTCCTCATTACAAACTTCTCATCGACAGGCTAACCTCCAACACGTTTAACCTTATATCCTTGTGTAGCAAACTCTGCCATCAACAGATCCCGATGATCGCCCTGAATCTCAAACACCCCATCTTTAATAGCCCCCCCGCAGCCACATTTTTTCTTCAGATCTCGAACTATTGATCTCAGTTCGTCCGGGTCAAGGGCCAGACCTGTCACCAGGGTCACTCCTTTTCCTTTGCGGCCTTTGGTCTCCATACTGATCCTGACAATGCCATCAGAAAGAGACACAGTGGAATTTTTACGACAGCCACGCTGTGTTGACGGCTTTTGGCAGGCAGGAGAAATCCTGCCTGGTTCTGTGGAAAAGACCAGACCACCATCACTGCTATTTTTTTTGGACATAACTTTCTCCGATCAAGAGTTACAGTATCTTCCCGATTGATGAAATGGTATTGTAGCACCAGCAGTACGTCATTGCCAGGCAGATTAGATACAGAAAAAATGGAAAGAGATGATAAAAATCTGGAACAGGTGGAGAGAGCACAGCCGATATCGTGAGGTGTCAAGGGTATGCATCCCTCTGGTAATGAGCATGGGCGCAACAATGGTCATGGAATTCACCGATCGGGTTTTTCTCTCCAATTATAGCGTAAATGCCATCTCCGCTGCACTCCCGGCAGGAGTCTCCGCCTTTCTGTGCATGACTTTTCTGGGCGGGATCGGTGGTTATGTCACTGTTTTTATCGCTCAATACTATGGCGCCGGTAAAAATAAGCAGATTGGCATTGCCCTGTGGCAGGGGCTTTACTTTTGCCTGTTTGCCGGAGTTGTCCTCTTTACCCTCTCCCTTGTCGCGACCGGCCCCCTGTTTCTGCTGGCAGGACATCCCCCCGAGGTTCGAGCCTTGGAGGAAATCTATTTTAACATCTTATGTCGTGGTGCCATATTCCACGTGACGGCCCAGACCATCTCGGGATTCTTCACCGGCCGTGGCATGACCCGCCCGGTTATGCTTTGCAATATCATCGGCATGATGGTCAACATCCCCTTGGATTACGCCCTGATCTATGGAGTCTGGGGAATGCCGGAAATGGGGATCGCCGGTGCCGGACTTGCTACCGTTGCCTCCTGGGTCGTCATTGTCCTGCTGCTCGTCCCCTTGATCTTCACCCGTGAGAATGACAGACTTTACCATATCTATAAGGGGAGTCCTTTTAATCTGGGAATTTTTCTGCGTCTCATGAAATTTGGGATTCCCGGCAGTCTGCAGTTCAGCCTCGACATCTTTGCCTTCACCTTTTTCATTCTCATGGTTGGGCGATTGGGGCGGGAAGAGCTGGCCGCCAGCAATATCGTGATCGCCATCAGTTCTCTGGCCTTTATGCCTACCCTCGGATTTTCACAGGGTATCAGCAGTCTGGTGGGACAGGCTCTGGGTCGTGGCAGGCCGCAACAAGCAAAATACGCCACTTGGAGCGGAATCCATCTCCTGCTGAGCTACACTCTTCTTCTTGATTTTTTTCTGATCGGTACCCCGGAGGTCATCATTGCCCTCTTCATTCCCCAGGGACAGGATGCGGTCGGGTATGCCTCAGTTGTTGAGCTCTGCACCCATTTGCTCCGTATCGTTGCCGTCTATATATGCATGGATGTCTTTTACATGATCTTCTCAGGAGTACTCCGAGGTGCAGGGGATACCCGTTTTATCATGTGGTGCATTGGCACATCGTCTCTATTCTGCATGCTCCTCCCCATCTATATCGGCATAGAATTTTTTAACAGGGGGATCTACTACGCCTGGTTCTGTGTCCTATTTTTTGTGGCAGTCCTCTTTGTCCTGGCATCGTTCAGATATAGACAGGGAAAATGGCAGTATATGCTGGTTGTAGAACGGGAACGGAAAACCTGATTAGAGCAGAATCCCATGCAAGCAGGGATAAAGGTGCTTGATTGAGTGAAAATTGGATTTAACGGCCGTGCCGGTGAACAGAATCAACACAGAAAGATGACGAGGTTTTTTTATCCTCAAGCATCTTGCGTAACTGCTGCAATTCCGCCTGAGCCTGACGTAATTCCTCACGCAAGTCAGCGTTTTCAAATAATGGCGACACCTCAAGTTGTGCTTCAATGCGAGCCACATTCTGCTGGGCGCGATACAATTCTATGGCCAGTAATTTGATTGACATCAGGAGAACGGGGATAGGGGCTATGGATCAAAAGACCCATGAAGAAAAATAATAGGAAAGAAGAGAATTCCTGCTATTTCTTACTGTTATCGGAATCTTTCTGTTGCATTACGCTTTTATTAAACAAATCACAATATTCCTGCACCAGCTTCTTCCGGTCAACAGGGGACATTTTAAAATAAAACGGACTGAGCATAAGAACTCCAATGGCTTCCTGACTGGTCATATCCTCATCCTCCTTTCATTTTTTAAGAAAATAAAAAGAAAAGTAATGGCATTCGTTATTGCTCTTATCGACTCATCTATACTTTTTATTTATCAAAAAAAGTAAGACATGTAAAGATTTAATGAACTTAACTCTCCCATAGAAGCCATAAGACATGCACCAAACAAGACAAGGGTTGAATCTGATAGAGTCAACCCTTGTCTTGTACCGTTCTCTACAACCTGCAGAGCGTATCAGCAGCCGCCTATACCTCAGCCACCGGCCTTAGCTGGGGCCGCTGTATTCGCGCTTTCTGGACTGGCAATGGCAGAACGGGAAACCTTGACACGGATATCCTGAGCAATCTCCAAGGTAACAACGGTATCCGTCAACCCGGTAATCGTGCCATGAATACCACCCTTGGTGATAACCTTGTTCCCGTTTTTCAGATCATTTAAAAATTGCTGCTGCTGTTTGGCCTGCTTCTGTTGTGGCCTGATCAATAAAAAGTAAAAAACTACAAAGATAAGAATAAGTGGGAGAAATTGGGCAATCCCTCCCCCAGCTCCAGCTCCTGGCATAATGGTTCCTCCAAAAAAATTTATACTATAAATGGGCAACTATTCAGCATAAACAAGCATAACCAGCTTTCACCAGCAAAAACGATGCTACACGGAGAGAAAATTGCTGTCCTTCTCAGCGCCTTCACGTCTCTACGGGAAATCTGTCCTCATTTCGCTTATTACTGTCTAATTACGTACGGGGTAAGACTATCTACACAAGAAAGGACACTACCCTCTCAATAAAAAAATCATGTTAATCATTCACATGCAAGCCTGCCATAAAAATCGTTGCGGAAGGCACTAAATTGATCACGTTCAATGGCTGCCCGCATCTCTGCCATCAAATTCAGATAATAATGGAGATTATGGATGGTATTCAGATGATAACTGAGTATCTCCCGACACTGGAAGAGATGACGCAGGTAAGCCCGGGAATAATTACGGCAGGTGTAGCAGCTGCAATTGGCATCCAGCGGAGCCTTGTCGTCACGAAAACGGGCATTTTTGATGGTAATCTTGCCTGTGGACGTGAAGAGGGTGCCATTGCGGGCATTGCGGGTGGGCATCACGCAATCAAACATATCCACACCCCGATACACCCCCTCCACCAGATCTTCAGGGGTGCCAACCCCCATCAGATATCGGGGATACTCTACAGGCAGATGTGGGATAACTGCCTCGGTCATCTCCTGCATCAGGCTCTTGTCTTCGCCAACACTCAAGCCGCCGATGGCATAGCCATCAAAACCGATATCAATCAGGGCCAGGGCGTGCTCCTGACGCAGATCAGGAAACATGCCGCCCTGAACAATACCAAAAAGAAGTTGCCCGGTATCCGTCTGGGCCTCTCGACAGCGTCTGGCCCAACGACTGGTGAGATCGGTTGCCTTGATGGTCTCATCTCGCGTTGCCGGATAGGGGATACAGGTATCAAGACACATCATGATATCTGAGCCAAGGGCCTCCTGAATCTGTACCGCTTCTTCGGGTCCGAGAAAGAGCTTGGAGCCGTCCAGGTGCGAACGAAAAGTCGCGCCCCGCTCGGTAATTTTTGCCAATTCCTTGAGACTGAATATCTGGAATCCCCCGCTATCGGTGAGAATAGGCCGGTCCCAGTGCATAAATTCATGCAGCCCGCCAAACTGCTTAATCAGCTCATGGCCTGGCCGGATGTACAAATGATAAGTATTACCCAAGATGATCTGGGCATTCATCTCTATCAGATTTTCAGGGGTCACTGCCTTGACCGTCGCCTGCGTACCAACCGGCATAAAAACCGGAGTCTGAAAGGTACCGTGTTGCGTATGCACCTCGCCCCTTCGGGCAGCGCAACAGGACGAGCTGCCATGAAGTGTAAAGGGTGATCTATTTTGCATGAAAAAAGAACCAAGGTTGTTGAGACTAAGGAGATTAAAATTAATCGGCCGTGAAGGCGGAAAAAATATAGTTCGCTCAGGTTACAATCAGCGATAATGGTGACGAATGCAACAAAGGGCAACCCGCCGGATCACCCCTGGGATCAAATGGTATTTGCCTAGCCAGCTGCACTATATTCACGCTCAATATTTTTTTCAACTACCATATATTGTGGTTCTCAGAAGGTCCCATTTAGACATGAAGATCTATAGGATAAAAATTTATACTTCGTAGCAGTGCCACATGGACAAGACAAGAAAAAAATGAAGATAATTTATTGACATAGGAATAAAAATGCGGTAGTACAAATTATTGTAGTCAATTATTTTTTCCTTGAATTTGATTTAACAGTACTCATATATTCAAGGAAAAAGGTAGAACTGTTTGATTCTCCTGTTCATTTATGTGAACAAGGATCATGGATGCGTTCTTGAATCTCAGGAGGATTCTTGAATCGTAATAATTAAAATATTTAGGAGGAAAGAAGATGATTAAAAAATTTTCCATGCTTGCTCTTGCCGGCTTGATTGCCCTGCCTGTTGTTGCTTCTGCAGGTATGGGTCCTCAATCCAGTGATCTGGATCGCAAGATTCAGGACCTGAGCGCCCAGCTTGACCAGCTGAAGGCACAGATGGCTTCCCAGGCAGAGGCCAACGCTGCCACATCTGCCAAGGTAGGCGATCTGAACAATACCGTTACCGGTTTCAGTGAACGTGCTGAGGATTGGGATCTGGCCGCCCGTTTTAAACTTGACGGCGATTTCCGTGCCCGTATGGATTACTATAATGCCGACACTGTTTTTGGAGATCTTTTAGGTCTCGGAGAACTCGGAAACGACACCGCATTCACCAATCGCTTCCGTCTGAACATGCGCGTAGGCATTACCGAGAACGTCGATTTCAAAGGCCGTCTTGCCATGTACAAGTCATGGGGACAAGCATTGGGATATTTTGATCAAATGGCTGGCATGGACGGTAACAGTACCCGCACCCCTGGTGACAATGCGCTGCGCGTTGACCGTGCCTTTGTCAACTTTAACAACCTCTTTGGTGCCCCTGTATGGTTCTCCATCGGTCGTCGTCCAACCACCGATGGCAATCCAGCAAATATGCGCATGAACCTCGACGAGCGCAGTGGCACCCCGCTGATCATGGATTATGCCTTTGACGGTATTTCCATGGGCTATGCCTATAAATGGGGCGGAGACTTGGGATCAGGCCGCGTTCGCGTCTGTTACGGTCGTGGTTTTGAAGATGGGTTGACCTATGAAGACTCTACAGTCTTTAACCCAACCGGTATCGACGATACGGATTTCATCGGGTTGAGCTGGGATATCTTGAAGAAGGGTGATCGCTTCTTGTATGCTCAGTCCTTCAATGCTTCCAACATGCCTGAATTTGGTCAGTCTGGACCTACCTTGGAAAATAATGGGAACATCCAGCATTCAGGAGCCTTGTACATGGACAAGATTGCTGGCCTGAACTATTTTGTGTCCGGTGGTTGGAGTCGTACCGATCCTAACGACAACGGCATGTTCAATGACTATATTTTCGGCAGTGGTCCTAACACCGATAGCAAAAACGGCTACATGGCCCACGTCGGTATCCGCTATGATATCGATCAAGCTGGCCTCAAGCTCGGTGCTGAATGGAACCACGGTTCCGAATACTGGATCGGCATGACCCCTGGACATGATGACCTCTATCAGTCCAAGATTGCCGCTCGCGGTAATGTTTATGAGGTCTATGGTATATACGATCTGCCCATGGGCGAGAAAATATCCAAATACGCCAAAACCTTCATGCGTCTCGGCTATCAGCGTTACGAGTACGATTATTCCGGTTCCAATGATTGGAACATGGCACCGTACGATCTGAGTGATGATGCAGGCAAGTTAGCTTTATTTTACCTTGGGCAGGATCCTGTCGAGAGTGCTGATCAGGTTTACCTGACCCTTGAGGCATCATTCTAAGTCATTGTTAAAAAAACGGTAATTATAACGGTGTGAACGACACCTGAATAATCCGTTAGTTGTTGAGTATCTGGGGAAGGTTTCTGTAAAGAAACCTTCCCTTTTTTATTTTCTTAAGTATCCGCTCTCACCCTCCAGGTTTACTCATGCTTACGCCCTGTCCCTTTATAACTGCCGCTGCTCCAGACCTCATCATGGCCACGTTCAACCGTCATCATGGAGTGAGTGAAGCCCCTTTTTTCTCACTCAATGGTAGCTTCGGCGTTGGGGATTGTGCGGAGAATGTGCAAGTCAATCGCAACAGGATGAAGCAATCTCTAGGGATCAACCGTCTGGTTTCAGCCAGACAGGTGCATGGTGAGCAGATTTTCAGGGTAGAGGAAATGCCTGACAGCGATCAGGAGATAGATGGTATTGATGCCTTGATGACCAACAAAAGAGGGGTAGGACTTATGATCCAGCATGCTGACTGTCAGGCCGTCCTGCTTCATGACCCTGTTCAATCGGCAATAGCTGCGGTGCATTGCGGCTGGCGAGGCAGTGTCATTGGTATCATCAATAAAACTGTGCAGACGATGCGTTCCTGCTACCAGTCAGACCCTGAAGACATAGTGGCCAGTATCAGTCCCTCGCTGGGCCCTTGTTGCGCTGAATTTATCAATCATCGCCAAGAACTTCCTGCCTCTTTCCAAGCCTTTCAGACGCGCAGCAATTATTTTGATTTCTGGCAAATATCCAGGTCTCAGCTCATGGAAGCTGGCCTGCAGCTTGATAATATCCAGATAGCAGGAATCTGCACTGCCTGCAGCCAGGATTTTTTTTCCTACCGCCGAGCCAAGCGCAAAGAAAAAGGAATAACAGGCCGGAACTGTAGCATTATCTCCTTGACCACCACAACTAGCCATACAATGGTTCAAAAAATTGATCTTCAGGAATGAAAAACTGATCTCGCGCAGAGGATAACAGAAAGAGGGGGCGCATGCTTTTCTCTGCGCCTCAGCGTCTCTGCACGAAAAAGCACAGGAAAGGCACATCGGGAGAGCGCCTACGCAAGAACTACAATATTGCAAAGGATGGCTCGTAACGGCTCTTGACATGACAAGTTCTTCAAGGCTGAAGCTCCCGCACCTCCACACGATTTCGCCCTTTCTTTTTCGCCAGATACATCGCTTCATCGACTGCCTTGATCATTTGTGATTTATTCATCGACACCATCCCCGACTCACAGGTCGTCACACCCAAACTAATGGTAATCCTGAGCAGGATGCCGCCAATAACCATTTTCATATCTTCAACCAGCCGCCGTAATCGCTCGGCAAAAACTCTGCAACCAGCCATATCAGTCATGGGCAGGATCACTGCGAATTCCTCCCCGCCATAACGAGCAATAATATCCGAGGTGCGCATGGTTGTGGTCACAAGCTTTGCCAAGCAACGCAGGACCTCATCACCGGCAGGATGCCCGTAGGTGTCATTGACCTCTTTGAAATGATCAATATCAAAAAACATAAGAGAAAGTGGCAGATGGTAGCGTGTGGCCCGGCTCGTCTCCCTCTCCATCAGTTCCTGAAAATAACGAAAGTTATAGAGGCCTGTCAGGCCGTCACGAAAGGCAAGAACCCTTAGCTTGTTATTAGCCTCTAACAGTTCCGCGGCCAGTTCTTCCGCCTTCGCCCGTGCCTGCTTGGCCTGCATGACTAGGTGTTCATAGGAGAGATTGATACGCTGTAACTCCTCATTTGCATCCTGGAGCAGAAGGGAAAATGGTTTCATCTCGCCTGGGTCGATCTCAAAGAAGGAAAGAAGCTCGAGGCTTTTTTTCGCCACACTATCAACCAGGGTATCAATCTCCTCGGCACTAATCCTGAAAATGGGGCAAATTTCAGCCTTGAGCCTCTGCACCTTTTCCACACTCTGTAATCCATAATATATGGAGGCAAGCATGGCTGACCAGTGCAGAAGATTAACCGGCGTCCTCATTTCTTCGGGGCAGTCACTCCTATGATGATACCGAATCAAGGTCGACAGGGTTTCCGACAACCCCCATCTGGCAAGCAATTCAGCTCCGGCCTCCTGATGGTCAAAGCCAAAGACTTTCTGTTCAATACCAAGAATTGAGGTCCCGGATACCCTTTTTTCATCTAATACCTGGCTATACTCCTCGGGTCGAGACAGATACATAACCAGTACCCCAATATCCTGGAGCAAGGCCGAGACAAAAAGCTCATCATTCTTGTAATGTAACAAGGAGGCTAACAGTTCAGCACCCACAGCAGTGGTCACCGCCCTTTTCCAGAAATAAGTGAAATCAAACCTTGTATCATCACTGCCTCTCATGTCCTTGGCAATGGCAAAAGAGAGGGCGATGTTCTTGGTAATATTAATGCCGAGTACCGACAGGGCCTTTTCAATGGTATGTACAGAATTGGGCATACTATAAAATGAAGAATTGGCAACTTTCAGTATCTTAGCTGTCAAGGCGGGATCGACCTCGATAATCCGGGCCAACTCTATAAAAGAGGCATCCCCCTTCTTGATTACCTCAAGAATACGCAGGGCAATGGCCGGCGGGGTCGGCAGATTGAAATTTTTTACGGTTAACACAGACATCATTTCTCCAAAAAAATTCTACCCATCTCTTTTTATCGTAGAAAATTCAAGGCAGAACCCGCCTTAAACCAGGAAATTTGCTCAGCATTGAGAGAATGCTGCAGTGATATCACCGACTCTGAGCCATCTGCATGATGACACACCGCCGTCACCGTGGATCCGGGAGCTAGCTCGGTCAGGCCCAGAATATCCACCCGGTCAAGCTCCTGAATCATATCATAGTCGGCACCATTGACAAAGGTTAACGGCAGCATCCCCTGTTTTTTTAAATTGGTTTCATGGATACGGGCAAAAGAGCGGGTAATCACCACTCGTCCCCCCATATGCCGTGGACTCATGGCCGCATGCTCCCGCGAAGAACCCTCTCCATAATTGGTATCGCCAACCGCCAGCCAGTTCTCATGGGCAGCAGTATAAGCCCGGGCGATCTCATTATAGGGCAGCCGCTCACCCGTCAGCTGATTCAGACCGATACCGGTCTCACCGGTAAAAGCATTGGTGGCTCCAGTGAACATGTTGCCGGAGATGTTATCCAGGTGGCCGCGAAAACGCAGCCATGGCCCGGCAGGAGAGATATGATCGGTGGTACACTTGCCCTTGGCCTTCATCAGCAAGCGCAGGCCCTTCCAGTCAGACCCATCCCAGGGGGCAAAAGGGGCGAGCAGCGCCAGACGTTCAGAATCCGGTGCCACCTGCACCATAACAGCTGTTCTTGCCTCAGGAGGTGCCAGAAAGCCCGCTTCATCACGAACAAGCCCCTGGAGCGGCACTTCCGGCACCTTGCCGGGAGGGGTCAGGACAAAAGAAGTGCCATCAGCAGCCTGCAACTCAGCAGCATAGGGGTTTACATTAAAAGTACCAAACATGGCATAGGCCAGACAGGTCTCAGGACTGGCAATAAAACCGCAGGTACCGACATTGCCATCATTGCGTTTGGGGAAATTACGGTTGTAGGAGGTAACAATGGAATTCTTGAAGCCCGGCTCAATCCCCTGCCTGGTCCATTGACCAATACAGGGGCCGCAGGCATTGGCCAGTACGGTAGCGCCAATGGCTTCGAGTTTAGCAATCTGCCCATCCCGCTCAAGGGTGGCACGCACCTGCTCGGAACCTGGAGTCACCAGCATGGGGATCTTCAATTTCAATCCTTTCGCGGCAATCTGTTCGGCCATGGCCGCCAGACGTCCCATATCCTCATAAGAGGAATTGGTGCAGGAACCAACCAGCGCATAGGTCACATTGGCAGGATGTCCACCCTTTTCCACATACTCTTTCATGTTCGAGACCGTCACTGCCAGATCCGGCGAATGGGGACCGACCAGATGGGGTTCAAGACTGGCAAGATCAATCTCAATAATCTGATCGTAATATTTTTCAGGATTGGCCAGGACTTCCTGGTCGGCCTGCAACAGATGCATATATTTACTGGCTAGTGTTGCGGCCTCCCCACGACCACAGGCTTGGAGATAGGATGCCATATGTTTGTCATAAGGAAATACCGAGGTAGTGGCACCCAGTTCAGCACCCATATTGCAAATGGTGGCCTTCCCCGTGCAAGAAAGAGAAGCAGCGCCGGGGCCGAAATATTCAAAAACCCGATTGGTACCACCGGAACAAGTAAGCATACCAAGGAGCTTTAAAATCACATCCTTGGGCGCAGCCCAGCCCTGCAGCTGGCCCGTGAGCCGGACCCCTACAAAACGTGGATGAAGCACTTCCCAGGGCATGCCGACCATAACATCCACGGCATCGGCTCCGCCGACCCCTGAAGCAAAGGCCCCGATACCCCCGGCGTTCGGGGTATGGGAATCGGTACCCAGCATCATCAGTCCGGGAAATCCATACTGTTCCATCACCACCTGATGGATAATACCGGCGCCCGGCAACCAGCAGCCAAAACCATAGCGCTGAGAGGCAGAAGCCAGAAAATCATACACTTCACGGTTTTCAGTTCGCGCTGTATGCAGATCACCGTCAGCACCCTTCTGCGCCCGGATGAGATGATCACAATGAACCGTTACCGGCACCGCGGCCTCATCTTTGCTCGCCAGCATAAACTGCAGGATTGCCATCTGGGCCGTCGCGTCTTGCAGGGCAATCCGATCCGGGCGGGTCTTGACATAGGAGACTCCAGCCGTCAGCTCTGCCTCCATCGCATTGTCAAGATGACCATAAAGGAGCTTCTCGCCATAGGTTAAGGGGCGGCCCAGCCGTTTTTTAACCAGGGCAATATTGGCGTCCATTTTCTGGTACACCATTTCAATAAATTGAGGGGTGGAATCAACTGAACTACTCATGATCTCTCCAAAAAAGTTATCACCTTAGCAAGGAATTTTTTAAATTTTATAGTTTATGACCGGATTAACTCTTCAGCCAGCATTTTATCGGCCAGATCGAGGATAAATTGACGCTGTGCTGGACTTGCATGGGCGATACAGTCACAATGCAGGTTTGCATTACTGCGAACCAGCATCTCAAAACAGACCGCATTCTTCCCCATCTCAACCCCGCAATAGTAAGGACCGCATTTTTCTACATGCGCCCGTTGCAGTTCGGAGAGTGCCTCTGGCGGCAGGACGATCCAATAAATGCCGATCATGGGTCCTCGCTGCAAGTTGCGTTTGAGATACGAATCTATATTATCCCGCTCCATGGGGGACAGATCATCAATGACATATTGGCGCATAATTTTTGTACAATTTAAAGTTTAAGATAACTAATTGTTATGCAATATTTTTTCCGCACACAGGTGCTGAGTCGCAGAGAAAAAAATTTGTCCTTCTCAGTACCTCTACATCTCTGCGTGAGAATAATTGTAACAATGTTTTTACAACAACTGGGCAGCAATAGCCGACAGCGGACTTCTTTCACTTTTGCTCAAGGTCACATGACCATAGAGAGACTCACCTCTCAACTTTTCCACGGTGTAAGACAGACCGTTCGAAGAGGAATCAAGATAGGGGTTATCGATCTGCTGCGGATCACCGGTAAGTACCATTTTTGTGCCTTCACCAGCCCTGGATATAATCGTTTTCACCTCATGAGGGGTAAGATTCTGGGCCTCATCAACAATGACAAACTGTTTAGGTATGGAACGACCGCGAATATAGGTCAGGGCCTCAAGCTCCACCAGTTGATCCTTGAAGAGCATGTTCACCTTCTGCTGCACGGTCCCTTCCTCATAGTGATGATCTTTCTGCATCAGATAGACGAGATTGTCAAAAATCGGCTGCATCCACAAAGACAGCTTTTCATCTTTTGTACCCGGCAGATAACCGATATCCTTACCCATGGGGATTACCGGCCGGGAGACCAATAGCTTTTCATACCCCTGCTGACGGAGGACACATTCAAGGCCGGCGGCCAGGGCCAGCAAGGTCTTGCCGGTACCGGCCTGACCAATAAGCGTCACCAGACTGATCTTTGGATCCATGAGCAGTTCCAGGGCCATTCGTTGTTCCTTGGAACGCGCATGCACATTCCAGACACTCTCAAAACTACCCACAAGAGGGACAAGACTATTGGGCCCCACGGCCCGACCAAGTCCTGAGTGTTTCGGGTTGGATGCATCCTGCAACAGGACAAACTCGTTGAACAGAAAATCATAACCTTCGGTCTCCAGCCCCTTCCCCTGATGAAAACGATCGACCATCTCAGTTGCCACCTGAATCTCTCTCCAGCCGGTGTATAGTTCATCAAAGTTACACTTCTGCTTCTCAAAATCCATCACATCTATGCCAAGGGCATCAGCCTTCAGTCGGGCGTTAATATCTTTGGAGACAAAGATCACTTTTTTCCCTTCCAAGTGCAGAGAATTTGCCACGGCCAGGATCCGGTTATCGGCCACGGACATATCAATACAAATCCCAGGCATCTCCTTGCGCTCCACAATAATCTGCAGGATGCCACCGTTTTCCATGCTCACACCCTCTTTGAGCGACCCCTGCGAACGAAGTTGATCTATCTGCCGGATCACATGCCGGGCACTGCGCCCCAATTCATCATTGTGCCGTTTAAAGCTGTCCAGCTCCTCAATGACCGTCATCGGCAGGACAACGTAATTATCATCAAAAGAGGTGAGAGATTCGGCATTATGGAGCAGGACATTGGTGTCGAGAACAAAATATTTGCGTACGCCCATAGCGTTCATATATCAAGCCAGGTTGAATTTTTATTTAACAGTTCACAGCCATCTTTACGGACGACCACCATATTTTCCAGCCGGACTCCACCCCAACCCGGGATGTAAATACCGGGTTCAACGGTCACCACCATCCCTGCCCGCAACTGTTTCAGGTTGCGTGATGAAAGACGCGGCTCTTCATGGACAGCCAGGCCCACACCATGCCCCAGAGAGTGGCCAAAAGCCTGGCCGTAGCCGGCGGCCCCGATGATATCACGAGCAATTTTATCCACCTTCGCCGCCACCACTCCCTCGCGAATCGAGGCCATGGCAGCAAGCTGGGCCCGGCGCACAAGAAGGTGGATAGCAAGAAAACGGTCATCGGGCTCGCCCAGCACAAAGGTCCTGGTCATATCAGAGCAATAGCCATCAAGGATCAGTCCCATATCAATCATCAAAGGCTGGCCAAGCTCGACAAGCGCAGAGCCAGGAACTGCATGCGGCAAGGCACTGTTGCTGCCCGCTGCGACTATCGTGCTGAAGCTTGGTGATTCCGCACCCATTCGGCGCATGGTGGACTCAATGGCAAGGGCAATCTCATTCTCCGTCTGGCCCGGAGCAAGGGAACTGTACACCTCGTCAAAGACCTTTTCATTCAAGTCAACCGAGGCACGCAGCTTATCAAGCTCATCCTCATCCTTGATCAGACGTATCTTTTCCACCAGGCCGGTGGTCGGGAGAAGTTGCAGACCTAACTTTGCGCCCAGTCCCTTCAGTTTTTCGACAAATGAATAAAGGCTATACTCACTTTCAAAACCAAGGCTACGAATCCCCAGATCCGGCAGCATTTCCCTGAGTAAGACCAGGACACCTTTAGGGTAAAGACCGATATGGAGGAAACCTGCCTCGGCCTCGGCCTGCAGCTTGAAGCGAAAATCAGTCAGCAGCCAGGCGCCTCCTCGGGCTGGAATCAATAACAACCCTGCCGTCTCGGCGATACCGTGGTCAAGTGCCGAATAGCCGCTCAGATAACGCCTGTTTTCCGGCTGACTGACCAACAGACCATCAATTTTTCTTCGGCGCAATATCGCCTGAATCCTGCCTATTCGCTGAAGATAAGGCATCAGGAAAAGCGTTCCAGCAGCATATCTTTTCGTTGATCAAGGGCCTGATTGTATTGCTGATCCAAGTCCGCCTTCATCCTCACCCACTCTTTCTGAAACATGGGATGCATTGCCGGATCAATTGACATCCTGCTGCCGGCAGGGGATCCCTGCTCCCCGAGTTTCTGATCAAGCTGGGCACGTACCGCATCTTCAAGCTGTTTCCTGATCTGCTCTTTATGTTGAGTATACTGCTCTAATATCTGCTTCAACTCTGCACAAATGGCAACCATATCCCCTGCAGAACGTTCCATTTCCAGGAGCCCCTGCATAGACCGAAGACTCGTAGCCATTAAAGTCTCATTGCGAGGCAGGAGAATATTACGCATCAGGGCCTGAGCCATCCCCTTGCGAACCGCCATCTGCTCGGTCGCGGCCTGCCCGGCAAGGGCCTGCCCCAGGTCATCCAGAGTATGACTAATATACTCGGCAGCCAGGCGCATGCCTGCACGTTCCGACTCCTGAGAATCAGGCTCCCCGACCGAACGGGCAGCCATACGGGCGGCCCGTTCCATAACCATATCCATGGTACTTTTTATTTCTGCCATTTATAGAGGATACCTAATCAGTAGGATTTAGAAAAAAATGAGAACAGCAAGTGAAAGATCACGACATGCAACGCAGACACAATGCGCACAACAAAGTTGTGCCCACTTCACCATTCTCCTTCTATTTTTTATCTTATACTATTTACTCCAGAGGGTACTGAAGCGTAAAGAAAAAATTGGCCAATCACTCATCCAATCCCGTTTGAACTCTTTTTATAGCAGTGCAACCAAGAAGTGCTTGTCTTTCCATTTTTCTTTTGCTATATAATAATGTTTTCTTATGGTAGAAAGAACAAATTTTCTTTCCCATACGATATGCATCATAAGCATCGTTTCGAAACAAACGGTAAAGATCAACCCCTTACAACTTGGTCCCACTCCGGGGCCGCATGAGCGAAAATCCATGACAGAGGCACTCACACAAACAACAATCAATGACGAAGAGCTCAGCTTTGCAGAACTCTTTGAGATGGAAGAAAACAGCAGCGTCGTAAATGTTGGCGACGTAACCATGGGCACCATCATCGGCGTTGTCGATGGCTATGTCCTGATTGATGTTGGCGATAAAGCAGAAAGCTATGTTGCCAAATCAGAATTCCAGCTGGAAGAAGGTAAAGAATTTCAAATCGGCGACACATTTGAGGTCTTTATTGAGCGTCGTAAAGACGAAGGTGGACTCCTGCTGTCACGGGAAAAAGCAATTGCCATAAAAGTATGGGAAGATATTGCCAAGATTCAAGAAGAGAACGGCACCATTGAGGGTAAAATTGAGAGTAGAGTCAAAGGCGGCATGTCAGTTAATGTCGGCGTTCCAGCCTTCCTGCCTTATTCCCAGATCGACCTGCGTCCGGTCAAAGACCTGGATGCACTCATCGGCCAGACCTTTTCTTTCAAGGTACTCAAGTTTAACCGCAAACGGAATAACGTGGTTATTTCACGACGGGCCATCCTTGAGGAAGATCGCAACAAGTTGCGCGAAAAGATGCGTTCCATCCTTGAAGAAGGACAGATCATCAAAGGCGCCATCACCAACATCACCGACTACGGTCTCTTTATCGACATGGGCGGCATGGATGGTCTCTGCCATATCACCGATCTCTCCTGGGGACGGGTCTCCCATCCAGCCAAGCTATACAAAGTTGGCGAGGAACTGGAAGTCAAGGTTCTCAAATATGACAAAGAGAACGATCGCGTCTCACTCGGTATAAAACAACTGAAAGAAGACCCATGGGCTACTGTTACCACCCGTTACCCCATTGGCGAAAAAGCCATGGGCAAGGTGGTTTCCATCACAGATTACGGTGTCTTTATCGAACTGGAAGAAGGCGTGGAAGGATTGATCCATGTCTCTGAGATGACCTGGTCGAAAAAACCCCGGCATCCATCCAAGATCGTAGCAGTTGGCGATGAGGTTGAAGTCATGGTTCTTAACATTGAGCCTGAGACCAAGCGAATCTCCCTGGGCATGAAACAGTTACAGCCTAACCCATGGGATCTGGTCACAGACTCCTACCCTGTCGGCTCCATCATTGAAGGAAAAGTTAAAAACATCACAGACTTCGGTGTCTTTATCGGCATTGAAGACGGGATTGACGGACTGATCCATGTCTCCGACCTTTCCTGGACTGAGCGGATCAAACATCCTTCTGAAAAATATGTCAAAGGCCAGACCATCCAAGCGGTTGTTCTGAAGATTGACAAAGAGAACGAGCGTTTCTCCCTCGGCATCAAACAGCTTGAGCCAGATCCATGGCAGGCTGCCTACAATAACTACCCATCCGGTACCGTTATTGAAGGCACCATTACCAATGTCACCGACTTTGGTGTATTCGTGCAGCTTGAGGAAGGTATCGAAGGGCTGGTCCATGTCTCTGAAATCAGCAAAGAGAAGATCAAGACCCCTGTCGGCGTCTACCAGGTTGGCGACACCCTGAAGGCAATTGTCATTAACGTATCGGCAAAAGACAGGAAGATCGGCCTCTCCATCAAGACTCTCGAAGGCGATGGTGATGAGCCGGCAACTGAAGGCCAGGTAGCCTCTCCGAAAAAAGAAGCTTCTGCAACGTCAGTAGCAGCAGCAGCCGCAGCTCCTGCCACCTTAGGTGATCTCATGAAAGCAGCTGCCAGCGGACCAACCGAAGAGAACTAACAAGTTTCTCCCAGGATCAGGGGTCGTTAAGCACATCCTGTCTGGGCCATTGTGCAATGGCCCAGACAGGATGAAGAGCAACCGGCTCCTGATGTAGTGTTCCTCAGATTTCCAGGAACATCTTACCAGAACTCATAACATAAAAGGTTGTTTTGCCTAAAGAAATATTTACTGGCAAAACAACCTTTTTTTATAACAATATTTCTTAAGCCACTCTACTAAACATGTTAAAAAAAGAACTTATCGATCAGGTCAGCACGGATCTCTCCCTCTCAAAACAGGACGTCACCGCCGCCCTGGAGATCATGCTGACAACCATGCGAAATGCCTTAATTGAAAAAAGAAGAATCGAGCTTCGTGGTTTTGGCAGTTTTTCCATTCGAACACGGAAAGAACGAAGCACCAAAAATCCAAAAACCGGTGTTATCATGGATATTCCGGAAAGAAAAACCGTTCACTTTACCATGAGCAGGTCGCTAAAAGAGCCGCTGATCAAGGACTAAGGCTGATCAGAGAAGACCTTTCTGATCATTCACTACAGGGGGGGATGGGAGTTTCGGTTTAGATGCAATAACGGCGGGAAAACTAAACTGTTGCTTGCTAAAGAAACGGGGTAATATCCCCCTTCCCTTTACGCAGGATCTCAGGATGATCGCCGGTCAGATCGATGAGCGAGGAGGGATCGGGATACACCGGTCCACCGTCAACAATGATCTCGACCCTGTTCCCAAGAATAATGTCAATTTCGTACGCCTCGGTGGGCACGGGATGATCGCTTTCTACAGGAATACTGGTATTGACAATAGGATTACCAAGTGTTTCCAGAAGCATTCGGCAGATTGGATGGTCCGGAACCCGGATACCTACGGTTTTCTGCTTTGTCGCCATAATCTTAGGCACAAGTTTCGTTCCAGGAAGAACAAAGGTATAGGCGCCAGGAAGATTTTTTTTCATCAGACGATAGGCAGTGTTTGACACATGAGCATATTCGCTGATATTGGTCAGGCTGGAACACATAAATGAAAAAGGTTTTCCATCAGGTCTTTTTTTTATCTGCATCAAGCGCTTAATCGCCTTTTGGTGAAACAGATCACACCCAACTCCATAGCCGGTATCCGTTGGATAACAAACAATTGCCCCGGACCGCAGCTGCTCAACAACCTGCTGAATCAAACGCAGCTGAGGATTTTCAGGATTAATATTGACAAGCATACTTTCATCTCTCCTTTGAGGAGCGGTTTCGAAAGGACCATCGCCGTTACACTGCTGCCTGCCCGACGCCTTCGTTACAGCACCTTATGCCATTTTTGGCATTTAAATACCGACAGTAGTTTTTTAGGGGCCGTTAAGAAATAACTTAACCTTTTATATCAATTTCTTTACGGCCCCTAATGCCGTTCTAGACATTCTGCTGCCCATGTTGTTTTTTTACACAGCGGCTTATAACAACGATCTACTTTAAATAAATCATACTCTCAGGGTGAAAATCAACACTCTCCCCCAAAAAAAGAAGAAATCAAGCACATCCTGAAAAAGGTTTGAGCTTTTATCCTGAAATGCTACACTGTTCAAGAGGTAAAATGTGTTTTTAGCGGATTTTCAACCCTGTCTTCTGCTTTCTCCGTACTTAACACTGAAAACGCATAACTTAACACTATTAAAATTCTGCACATTCTGTTCACTTGAACCTTGTGAGAGGAGCCTTCCATGTTACCAGACACTATAGAGCTAGCCCTTACCTTCGATGACCTGTTACTTGTCCCCTCAGCCTCAGAAGTTCTTCCCAATGAAGTCTCCCTTGCCACCAGATTGACTGACACCCTTACCCTGAACGCCCCGCTGATCAGTGCGGCCATGGATTCAGTGACCGAACACCGGACGGCCATTGCCATGGCCCGTGAAGGCGGGATCGGCATTATCCATAAAAATATTGGCATTGCCAAACAGGCCAAAGAAGTGGAACAGGTCAAGAAATCTGAATCAGGGATGATCATTGACCCGGTTACCGTACGGGAGAATCAATCCGTGGCCGAGGTGGAGAAGATCATGGCCAAATACAAGATCTCCGGTCTGCCCGTGTTGCGCGAGGGCAAACTGGTGGGTATTGTCACCAACCGTGATCTGCGATTTGTCTCCGACAGCGACCTGCGGGTGGGAGATGTGATGACCAGTAAAAACCTGGTGACCGCCAGAGTTGGCATCGACATGGTACACTCCAAGGCCCTGCTCCATGAGCACCGCATTGAAAAATTGCTGGTGGTAGACGATTACGGAAATCTTGCCGGGCTGATCACCATCAAGGATCTGGAAAAAATCCGGAAATATCCCCTGGCCGCTAAAGATCATCTGGGCCGTCTTCTGGTCGGTGCAGCCCTGGGTGTTGGACCCGGCATTGAGGCCAGTGCCCAGAAGCTGGTGGACGCCGGGGTGGATGTGGTGGTCATGGACTCGGCCCATGGTCACTCCCGTGGGGTGCTGCGAGCGGTCGAAGCCATCAAGAGCACCTTTCCTGATCTACCGGTCATTGCCGGCAATGTCGCCAGCTACGAAGGCACTCTCGCCCTGATCAAGGCAGGCGCCAATGCGGTCAAGGTGGGTGTGGGGCCAGGCTCAATCTGTACCACCCGAATAGTCGCAGGTGTGGGAGTGCCTCAGATGACTGCCCTGAAAAACTGTGTGGCTGCCGCTGCCTCGCATGGTATTCCCATCATCTCCGATGGCGGCATCAAGCACTCAGGTGATCTGGCCAAGGCCATCGGTGCCGGGGCTCATTCAATCATGATCGGCTCTCTTTTTGCCGGCACCGATGAAACACCTGGCGAGACCTTTTTATACCAGGGTAGAACCTATAAGGGATATCGGGGCATGGGCTCCATTGGCGCCATGCGCAAAGGCTCCTCAGACCGCTATTTTCAGTCTGAGGTGAGCAGCCAATCCAAGCTTGTCCCCGAAGGTATTGAAGGCAAGGTTCCTTACCGTGGACCGCTTGCCGATGTTATCTACCAACTTCTGGGTGGACTTCGTTCCGGTATGGGCTATGTCGGTGCCGGCACCATTGAGGAGCTTCGCGAAAGAGCCAAATTTGTCCGCATCTCTTCCGCGGGCCTGCGAGAATCCCATGTCCATGACGTGATTATCACCAAAGAGGCGCCAAACTACCGAACGGCTTAAGGTGAATTACGAATTACGAATTATTCCACAAACAGGACTTCCTTATCATGAAAAAAATCCTCATTCTTGATTTTGGTTCACAGACCACTCAGCTTATTGCCAGACGCATCCGGGAACAGAAGGTGTACTGCGAGATCCATCCCTACTCCACCCCCCTTGAAAAGATTAAGGAACTGGCCCCGGAAGGCATTGTCCTCTCCGGCGGACCGGCCTCGGTCTATGATAGCGATGCCCCTTTGTCCGATCCGGCTCTTTTTGAACTGGGCCTGCCTATCTTAGGCATCTGTTACGGGGCCCAGCTCATGATTCAGCAACTGGGCGGCAAGGTTGAGAAGGCGGAAAAACGGGAATTCGGCAAGGCTGACCTCTCCGTCCAATTTACCGGCGGACTCTTTGCCGGGCTCGAAACCAGCCCTGTTCATCACCAGGTGTGGATGAGCCATGGCGACCGGGTAGAGGTGGCACCCGAAGGTTTTGAGGCCACCGCCACCAGCAGCCACTCACCCTTTGCCGCCCTCAGACACAAGGACAAACCCTTTGTCGCCGTCCAGTTTCATCCTGAGGTCGCCCATACCCTGATCGGTAATGATATCCTGCGTAACTTCATCTTTGGCCTCTGTGACTGCCGGCCGGACTGGACAATGCACTCCTTTATCGAATCTACTGTTGCCGCCATCCGCAATAAAGTAGGAAAGAACAAGGTCATCTGCGCCCTCTCCGGCGGCGTTGATTCCTCTGTCACCGCCGCCCTGATCCATCGCGCCATCGGCGATCAACTGACCTGCATCTACGTCAATAACGGTCTGATGCGCATCGGGGAGTCTGAATCCATCCTTCGTTTTTTCAAGGAAAAATCGAAGCTCAAGGTCATTGATGTGGAGGCAACCGATTTTTTCCTCAGCGAGCTGGCTGGTGTGGTTGACCCGGAGATCAAACGCAAAAGGATTGGTCTTGGTTTTATCAAAATCTTTGAAGAAGAGGCCAAGAAACTGGGAGAGGTCAACTATCTGGCCCAGGGAACCCTCTACCCTGATGTGATCGAATCGGTCTCCTTTCGAGGCGCGGCTCCCATAAAAGCCCATCACAATGTTGGCGGCTTGCCCGATATCATGAAACTGGACCTGATCGAGCCGCTGCGCGAGCTGTTCAAGGACGAGGTGCGCGAACTCGGCCTTGAGCTGGGACTGCCGGAAGAGGCCATCTACCGCCAGCCCTTTCCCGGACCGGGACTGGGCATTCGTATCATGGGCGAGGTAACCCGTGAGCGCTTGGAGATTGTGCGCCTGGCCGATGTCATCGTCCTCGAAGAGATGAAAAAAAGCGGCTGGTACCGTCAGGTCTGGCAGTCCTTTGCCGTATTGCTCCCCATCCAGACCGTAGGGGTCATGGGTGATGGCCGCACCTATGAGAATGTCATTGCCCTGCGGGCGGTGGACTCAAAAGACGCCATGACCGCAGACTGGTCGAAGCTTCCCTACGAACTGCTGGGGTCCATCTCCAGCCGGATCATCAATGAAGTCCGCGGCGTCAACAGGGTGGTCTTTGATATCTCCTCCAAGCCTCCTTCCACCATCGAATGGGAGTAAGGAACTGCTCAGGTTGACAATCTGTAACCTTTAAGACTGTTAGCTATCACCTTAGAGACTATCTACCTACAGGCTAAAAAAAATGCTGAAGACTGGAATTTATGTGGATGCCGAGAATATCCGTCTGTGCGGCGGCTATGGCATGCGCTACGACATCCTGGTTGATCTGGCCAATCTGGGTAAATCCGTTCTCCTGCGGGCCAATTCCTATCTGGCGGAAGATCGGGCCCGCACCAAGGATGATCATGAATACCGTCAGAAATTATACCGCTACCATGACATCCTGCGCCAATGCGGTTTCAAGGTCATCAAAAAATATGTGCAGCATTTTGTCGATGACGAAGGAATCCTCACCACCAAGGCCAATGCCGATATGGATCTTGCTATTGATGCCCTGCTCCAGGCCCGCAATCTCGACCGCATCATCCTCCTGACCGGCGACGGCGATTTCATCCGTCTGGTAATCGCCCTGCAGAATATGGGCTGCAGGGTGGAGGTCATTGCCTTCAACAATGTCAGCGGTCAACTCAAAGAGGTGGCTGACTCCTATCTCTCCGGCTTTCTTGTCCCCGGGCTCCTCCCTATTCAGGCCTCTCACAATGAAAACTGGCAGCGAGGGGTGGCCGTCAACTATAATCCAGAACGAGGTTTCGGTTTTATGCGTTACTACACCATAAAACCCGAAGGTTTGCAGGCAGAGACAACTTTTTTTCACTGCTCCAAATCCAATGTCACCAACGATGCTCTTTTTCTTGATTCCGGCAGCATCTTTGAATTCCGTATCGTGATCAACAGCGACAATAATCGCACCGAGGCCTGGGATATCCGGGCCCTGGATGAGCCGTTATCCTGATAAGACTGAAAGGAGGCGCTACAAACATGGTAGACCGTCATCAAATCGTTTTAGGTGGGAATAAAGAGGGCCAACAGATCCTCTTTGACGCCGGGATGGCGAACCGCCATGGCCTGATCACCGGAGCAACCGGTACCGGCAAAACGGTTACCCTGCAACTCCTGGCAGAATCATTTTCCCGACTGGGCGTCCCGGTCTTCTCCGCAGATGTGAAAGGTGATCTCTCAGGCATTGCCAGCCCCGGTCATGAACATCAGAAAATCAGCGAGCGCATCAATCGTATCGGTTTACAAGAACATTCATTTGAAGGCTGCCCTATCCTCTTCTGGGACCTCTTTGGCCAAACCGGTCATCCGATTCGCACCACCGTATCCGAAATGGGGCCGATTCTTCTGGCCAACCTGCTGAACTTAAATGAGACCCAGAGCGGAATCCTGCATGTGGCCTTTACTGTGGCTGACGCGCAGGGTCTTCTGTTGCTCGACCTGAAAGACCTGCACTCCATGCTGGGATGGATGGTGGACCACCGGCAGGAACTGGCAAAGGAATACGGCAATTTCTCAACCACGAGTATCACAACCATCCAGCGCAACCTGTTGGTATTGAAAGAATCGGGCGGAATAAACTTCTTTGGTGAACCTGCACTGAAGATTGGCGACCTGATGCGCACCGATTTTTCCGGCCGCGGAGTAGTGAGCCTCCTTGATGCCTCCACCCTCTACTCCAGCCCTAAAATTTACACCTCTTTTCTGCTCTGGCTTCTCTCGGAGCTGATGGAAGAATTGCCGGAACGCGGCGATGCCCCCCTGCCCAAGCTGGTATTTTTCTTTGACGAGGCCCATCTCCTGTTCGATAATGCCCCACCAGCCCTGCTGCAGCGGATCACCCAGGTCGTCCGCCTGATCCGTTCAAAGGGCGTGGGAATTTTCTTTGTCAGTCAATACCCCAACGATATCCCGGATGAGGTACTTGGCCAGCTTGGATGCCGAATTCAACACGCCCTGCGTGCCTTCACCCCGAAAGACCAAAAGGCAGTACGGGTTGCAGCAGAGACCTTCCGCCAGAATCCGCAAATAGATACCGAAACCATGATCACCGAACTCGGAACCGGCGAGGCGCTGATCTCCACCTTGGACGACCATGGCAGGCCCACCATGGTCGACTGGTGCCTGCTCAGCCCGCCCCGTTCTCACATCGGACCCCTTGAAAGCACCGAACGCGGGCGCCTTTTCACCAACTCACCCCTGAAAGGTCTTTACGACACTCCCGTTGACCGGGAGTCTGCCTATGAAATCCTGACGGTACGCACCGTCTCACAGCAGAACCCGCCGCCTCGACCACAAGAGGAAACCACAATGACCGATCAAATTCTTCATGCCGGGAAAGCGGTATTAGTCGGCGGGGGGCAACGCCAATCGGTCGGCGAGGCCTTTCTCAAAACCATCGTTCGCACCGTTGGTTCCCAGATTGGCCGCTCCCTGGTCCGTGGCCTTCTGGGCTCTCTGACGGGCAGGAGATAACAGCAAGGACATGCTTGGAAGTGACACGTTCAGTTATCATAAAAATAAGGCAGCTGCCTCCTTCTCAGCAACCGCCTTATTTTTCTGTAAAAAAGGGTGAAATTACCCCCCTGCATCCGGCGTGCAATCGCTTGCATCTCAAGATCAATACCTTCTCAAAACACCTTTCAGCCTAAAAAGTAATCAGCCTTTACCAACATCTCCCTGAGAATCAGCCGGCGGCCATATTTCAACAAGCTTACCTTCAACATCGAACTTGCAGGCATTGAGAAAGGGGTTGTGGTAAAAAAGCAGCCAGGCCTGTTCCTCCACCGCCTTTTTAATCAACTCCTGTTTTCGGGCAATCACATCCAACGGGTAATTATCATAGGCCATGACCCACAGCGGATTAAAATGAACCTGCGTGGGTAGCAGATCGCCCAGATGCACAGCCCGCTCTCCCTGGGACTCGACAAAAATCACCTGATGACCACGGGTATGGCCGCCGGTGAGGCGCAGCGTGATACCGGGGGCCACGGCAGCGCTCTCATCCACCAAGGTAAGCAGATCACTGGCGGCCAGGGCATCAAAATTGACCGGCCAGTAGGCGGCCCCGGAACGGTTGGTGGGGTGACGGATATCCTCCCATTCCCGCGTCTGGATGAAGTGACGGGCGGCAGGAAAAGTCACCTCCTGCTCGCCGGCATCATTGACCATAGCCACGCCACCGGCGTGATCCCAGTCTCCATGGGTTAGCACCACCGCATCAATTTCCTCCCGCCGGATACCCAGGGCGGCAAGATCGACCACCAGATCCCATTCCCGCTGCACGTGGAAAATTTTCCACTGTTTCTCAGTGAGCTTGTTGCCGAATCCCGACTCCACCAGGATCCGGACATTCGGCCCCTTGATCAACATGGGCGAGGCCATCATCCGGATATAATTTTCCTCATCCACCGGATAGCGTTTCGACCAGATCCCCTTGGGAACCGGGCCGAACATGGCGCCGCCATCCAGGGCAAACTCGCCCCCGTTTAACCAGAATATCTCATACTCTCCTATCTTCAACCCACAATCCTGCATAAACGCCTCCTTTTTTATTTCGGTACCCGGAGATGATAAAAGGTCTCGGTGATCTCGTCCAGGGTCGTGGGGTCATCGATGGTGGACGGCATCCGGTAGTCCTTGCCGTTGGCAATGGAGCGCATGGTGCCGCGCAGAATCTTGCCGGAACGGGTCTTGGGCAGGCGCGGAACCACAGCCGTGGTCTTGTAGCAGGCAATGGGTCCAATCTTGTCTCTGACCATCTGAACCAACTCTTTGCCGATATCCTCCGCAGCCTCAGTCGCCCCGGCCTTCAAAACCACCAGCCCCACCGGCAGCTGCCCTTTGAGGGCGTCGTCGGTTCCCACCACCGCGCACTCGGCCACGGCCGGATGGGTGGCGATAATCTCCTCCATGGCCCCCGTTGACAGGCGATGGCCGGCTATATTGATCACGTCATCCATGCGGCCCATGATGAAGATGTAGCCGTCTTCATCCTTGTAGCCGCCGTCGCTAGTGAGATAGCAGCCGGGAAAACGGCTGGTGTAGGCGCTGATGAATTTGTCATCGGCCTGCCACAGACTGGCCAGGGTGCCGGGCGGCAGGGGCAGCTTGATAACCACTTCTCCCTCATGATGGGGAGGCAGATCGTTGCCGTCTGGATCGAGGATACGGACATCGTAACCGGGCACCGCCTTGGTGGGCGAGCCCGGTTTGGTGGGGAAGTGTTCGATCCCGAAGAAATTGGAGACGATGGGCCAGCCGGTTTCAGTCTGCCACCAGTGATCGATGACCGGACGATCGAGAAGGGAACAGGCCCAGTGATAGGTGTCGGGATCGAGGCGCTCTCCGGCCAGAAACAGACACTTGAAGTTCGACAGATCGTACTTGTGGCAATAGACGCCGTCCGGGTCTTCCTTCTTGATGGCCCGGAAGGCAGTGGGGGCGGTGAAGAGGATCTTGACCTTGTGCTGCTCGATCACCCGCCAGAAGGCGCCAGGATCAGGTGTGCCCACCGGTTTCCCCTCGTAGATCACTGTCGTGCAGCCCATGAGCAGTGGGGCGTAGACGATATAGGAGTGCCCGACCACCCAGCCCACGTCCGAGGCCGACCAGAAGACATCGCCCGGGGCCACGTTGTAAATATACTTCATGCTCCAGTACAGGGCCACCGCATGGCCGCCATTGTCGCGGATTACGCCCTTGGGCATGCCGGTGGTGCCAGAGGTATACAGGATGTAGAGGGGATCGGTGGCCTTAACCGGCACACAATCCGCAGGGGCGGCGGAGGCCACCAGCTCCTGCCAGTCCAGATCCCGACCGGCATTCAGTGTGGCTGTAACAAAAGGTCGCTGATAGATTACGCATTTTTCGATCTTATGATCAGCCATCTCCATGGCCTTGTCAAGCAGCGGTTTATAGGCCAGGGTTTTCTTGCCTTCCATGGCCCCGGAGGCCGAGATGATGACCTTGGGTTTGGCGTGATCAATGCGCAGAGCCAGTTCATTGGCGGCAAATCCGCCAAAGACCACCGAGTGAATCGCCCCGAGACGGGCACAGGCAAGCATGGCCACCACTGCCTCCGGGATCATCGGCATGTAGATAATAACGGTATCTCCGCGACCAACACCGATTCGGCGCAGGGCGCCGGCAAAGACGGCAACCTTGTCCAGCAGCTGCTGATAGGTAAAGCTGGTAATCGTACCGGTAACCGGAGAGTCATAAATCAGGGCATTCTGATCACCGCGACCATCACGGACATGGCGATCCAGGGCATTAAAGCAGGTGTTGAGTTCGCCGTCAGGGAACCAGCGGTAAAAAGGCGGATTCGAGTCATCAAGGATCCGGTCACATTTTTTATGCCAGTCAATGGACTCTGCCGCCTCCTTCCAAAAGGCTACCGGTTCCTCAATACTCTTGCGAAAAATCTCATCATAACTGCCCATGTACTACCTCCCTGTTGAAAAATAGGTGCCAAAAAATCCAAAATCAGAGAAAACAGAAACAGTGTAAGTGTAATAAAAAGATGCCCCTCTGTAAACACGCCTTTCTTCTTTCGGACCATGACCGTTTTGTAGAACATTCTCAATTTCTGCATCTGGTAAAATTGCCCTGCTTTTTCTGTTGTAGGCGGAAAGTATTAAGGATATGCTAAACCATATTTCACTATAGCAACTGAAATTGAGCCACTTGCCAAATAACGTTAAACCCAATATACGTTATCCCCGCACAGGCGGGAATCCATAGCATGCTGAATTTACGAAAGTGGATTCCCGATAAAAGCACTCGGGAATGACAACATGGTCTTTTTTCATGAGCCTCCACTGAAAAAAACACTCCTATTATGAAAATTCACGAATTTCAGACCAAAGAGCTGCTGCGAAGCTTTGACATTCCCGTGCCCGATGGCGTTATGGCCACGACACCGGAGACCGCCCTGCAGGCCGCTGGTGGTCTTGGTTCCTGGCCGGTGGTGGTCAAGGCCCAGATCCATGCAGGTGGGCGCGGCAAGGGTGGCGGAATCAAGCTTGCTGCCGATGCCGCCGCCGTGCGCGAAGCAGCCTCCCAGCTCCTGTCCATGACCCTGGTCACCCCCCAGACCGGCCCTCAGGGCAGGAAGGTCAACAAAATCCTGGTGGAGGCAGGTGTGAGCATAGCCCGCGAGCTCTACCTCTGCCTGATGGTGGACCGGGCGCAGGCCGCAATCACCATCCTTGCCAGTCAGGCCGGGGGCATGGATATTGAAGAGGTGGCCGCCACCACGCCGGAAAAAATCATCCGCGTTGCCGTCAACCCGCTGCTTGGTCTCCAGCCCTTCCATTGCCGCCAAGTCGTCTTCGGTCTGGGACTGGAGGCGGACACGGGCAAGGCCTGCACCGCCCTGCTCAACAAACTGTACACCATGTTTGTTGCCTGCGACTGCGAACTTCTTGAGATCAATCCCCTGGCCATCACCACCTCCGGCGCGATGGTGGCCCTGGATGCCAAGGCCGAGTTTGACGACAACGCTCTGTTCCGTCACCCCCATATTCTCGTCTATCGTGACAGCGACGAGGAGTCACCCCTGGAGGCCGAGGCTGCCCGGTTTGGTCTGAACTACATCAACCTTTCGGGCAATATCGGCAACATGGTCAATGGCGCCGGTCTGGCCATGGCCACCATGGACATCATCAAACAGGCCGGGGCCGAGCCCGCCAACTTTCTCGATGTAGGCGGCGGCGCCAGCGCCGAGATGGTGGAAAACGGCCTGCGCATTATCCTGGGCGACCCCAAGGTGCGCGGGGTCCTGATCAATATCTTCGGCGGCATCCTCCGCTGCGATATCCTGGCCGAAGGTGTGGTGCAGGCCGCCCGCAAGATCGGCATCACCGTGCCGGTGGTGGTGCGCATGGAAGGAACCAATGTCGACGAGGGCCGCCGCATTCTGGCCGACTCCGGCCTCAATCTGATTACGGCCGCGGATCTGCATGACGCAGCGGTAAAGGTGGCGGCCATGGTGCAAGGTGAACAGCAATGAGTATCTTCGTCAATGACCGGACCAGAGTTGTGGTGCAGGGGATTACCGGCAAAGAGGGGGCCTTTCACACCAGCCAGTGCCTGGCGTATGGCACGCAGGTGGTGGCCGGCGTCACACCCGGCAAGGGCGGCCAAGAGACGCAGGGCGTGCCGGTATTCAACAGTGTCCGGCAAGCGGTGGCCGCCACCGGGGCTGATTGCAGCCTGATCTTCGTACCACCAGCCTTTGCCGCCGACGCGATTCTCGAGGCCGCCGATGCCGGAGTAGCCCTGATCGTCGCCATCACCGAAGGCATCCCGGTGCTTGACATGATGCGGGTCAAACGACATCTGGCCACCACAAAGACCCGGCTGATCGGCGCCAATTGCCCCGGCATCATCTCACCCGGCCAGTGCAAGATCGGCATCATGCCCGGCTCCATCCATCTGCCCGGCGGCCCGGTGGGCGTGGTCTCCCGCTCCGGCACCCTCACCTACGAGGTTGTCCATCAGCTCACCGGTCAGGGAATCGGCCAGACCACCTGTCTCGGCATCGGCGGCGACCCCATTGTCGGCACCGATTTCATTGACTGCCTGCGCGCCTTTGAAGCCGACCCCGAGACCCGCGCCATCGTCATGGTAGGCGAGATCGGTGGCAGCGCTGAAGAAGAGGCCGCCGCCTTTATCCGCGAGCAGGTCAGCAAACCGGTGGTCGGGTTTATCGCCGGCCTGACCGCTCCCCCCGGCCGCCGCATGGGCCATGCCGGGGCCATCGTCAGCGGGACAAACGGCACCGCTCAGGCAAAAATCACGGCCATGACCGAGGCCGGAATGCATGTCTGCCGGGATCTGACGACGCTTGGGGCTTTTTGCGCAGATGCCTTTGCTGAAGTATTAGCCTGTTAGTTGTTCAAAAAATAAACTTCGATAAATGATTACCGAAATAATCAATGGATAGAGTTTCGTAATGAAGTAATTGAATTGGATGGCGACGCTTGCAATCATTGCGGCAGAACGAAATCCGAGGGTGTAATCTTACAGGTACACCACAAACATTATTCCAGGGGCTTAAAACCATGGGAATATCCACTCAAGGAGTGTGAAACAGTTTGTAAAGCATGCCACGCAGAATTCCATGGGAAAATTAAGCCAAGATCAGGGTGGAAATATCTTGCAGAAGAAGACTTGGGCGATCTTGTAGGTGAGTGCAACCACTGCGGAAGTTCATTAAGATATCTGTTTACGATATTTCATGAAAATGGGGGCTGCCTGGAAGTAGGAACAATTTGCTGTGACACTCTCACTGAATCAGAGTCAGCGTCAACCTATGCTCGATCTCAAAAAAGAAAAGAAGGTAGAGCAAAAAGGTTTATTGAATCCTCACGTTGGAAACTCGATAATGGTATTTTCAAGATCAAACAATCAGGCTTTCCTATTGAAATTCATCGTAATGAAAATCAGTTCATGATTGTAATAAATGAAAAACATGGAAAAACCAAATACAAAACCTCTACTGAGACTAAACTAAAGATTTTCCAATTCATTGAAAGTGGCGATGCGAAAAAATACTTTAACCAAAAATAAAATTTTCCATAACAACCGGCTCCACTCCGACCCCTCAAACGATAAGGATCCTATAGCCGGAACGTTAACAACGTTTAATTGTTATCCTGATATATTGTTAATATATTGATTTTTTTAACACATTTTACTGCTTGCTCCTGACCATACACAAGGATACACCCAATGACTTACACTACACAAAAAAACCGGGTCCTGATCGGCAAGGCCGGGCTGGACGGCCATGACCGCGGGGCGAAAGTCATCGCCCGGGCCTTGCGCGATCACGGCTTTGAGGTGATCTATACCGGTATCCGACGGACGCCGGAGGAAATTGCCGCCGCCGCCATTCAGGAAGATGTGGCAGCCATCGGCCTCTCTTCCCTTTCCGGGGCACATCTGCGGCTGTTTCCGGCGGTGGTCGAGGCGCTACGCCGGGCGGGAGCCGGAGATATCCGGGTGCTTGGCGGCGGGGTGATCCCGGCGGAAGACATCCCCTTGCTCCAAGAGGCGGGCATCATCGAGATCTTCACCCCAGGTACCCCTCTTGAACGCATTATTGCGGCCTTTACTGAGGCCTGTGCCAGCCACCGCAGCGGCAGATCCCTGTGATCATCGACCCCATCGAAACGCTTGTGCAACAGGTGCAGGCCAAAAATCCCCGCGCCATCGCCCGGGCCATCACCTTGGTGGAAGACCATGACTCGCGCGCTGGACAGCTCCTGTCTGCTCTTGATCCCCAGTCCATTGAAGAGATGACCGTCATCGGCATTACCGGGCCGCCGGGGGCGGGCAAGTCCACCCTCACTGGCCGTCTCATTGCCCGTTTCCGCAGCGAAGGCCGCCGGGTGGGGATCATCGCCATTGACCCTTCCTCACCCATCTCCGGCGGCGCGATTCTCGGTGATCGGGTGCGGATGATGGAACATGCCCTGGACGGGGATGTGATTGTCCGCTCCATGGCCACCCGGGGGCGGCTGGGCGGGCTGTGTGCGGCGGCCGGGGCGGCCATGCGGATCATGGCGGCTGGCGGGTGCTCGGTGATCCTCATTGAGACCGTGGGTGTTGGCCAGTCGGAAATGGATATCATCAGTCTGGCCGACATCACCCTGCTGGTGCTGGCCCCAGGACTGGGCGATGAAATCCAGGCCATGAAGGCCGGACTGCTGGAGGTCGCCGACCTGCTGGTGGTCAACAAGTCTGATAGCCCCGGTGCCGAGACACTGACTCTGGAGATGGAGACCGCTGCCCACGACCGTTCCCAGGTCTGGCAGACCGATGCCCTGACCGGCAAAGGGGTGGCCGAGCTGACCAGTCGTTTGATCGCCCTGGACCGTGAACACCGCAGCGATGGAACCCGCAGCAAGCGACGCGGACAGGCCCATGAGCGAGAGGTAATCGACTGGGCCATTGAGCTGTTGCGCCCGCAACTGAGTTCCGCGGCCAAGGCCATGGATTGCAGGCAGTCCGCCGACCCCAGGCAACTGGCGCAAGAGCTGCTTTCCGCGCTGGAACTGAAGGCAAACCCGGATATATAATCCCATGAAACAACCCGTAGAAGAACCAAATCCAAACAAACAAGTGACATCCCGATGAGCAAACACCCCCGACAAAGCGACTGGGAAGAAAATACCCTCAACAAAAGTCTGGCCCGTTGTCCCGAGCGGCAGCCGCAGTTCAGCCACCATGGCGGCAGCGAGACTCCTCGGCTGGCCCTGCCTGCCGAGATCGACGACCACTATCTCGATACCCTGAACTTCCCCGGCAGCTACCCCTACACCCGCGGCGTCCAGCCCACCATGTACCGCGGCCGTTTGTGGACCATGCGCCAGTACGCCGGATTCTCGACCGCCGCCGAGTCCAACCGCCGCTATTGCTATCTCCTGCAGCAGGGTACCACCGGCCTGTCCGTGGCCTTTGACCTGCCCACCCAGATCGGCTATGACTCCGATGACCCCATGGCCATGGGCGAAGTGGGTAAAGTGGGCGTGGCCATCGACTCCCTGGCCGACATGGAGATCCTTTTCGACCAGATCCCGTTGAATAAGGTCTCCACCTCCATGACCATCAACGCCCCAGCCGCCGTGCTCCTGGCCATGTACGTGGCGGTTGCCGAAAAACAGGGAGTGCCCGCCGCTAAAATCCAGGGCACCATCCAGAACGACATCCTCAAAGAGTATGTGGCCCGCGGCACCTACATCTTCCCGCCCCGGCCCAGCCTGCGCCTCATCACCGACATCTTCCAGTGGTGTACGGCCCAGACCCCCAACTTTAACACCATCTCCATCTCCGGCTATCACATTCGCGAGGCCGGGGCCACCGCCGCCCAGGAGATCGCCTTTACCCTGGCCAACGGCTGTGCCTATGTTCAGGCCGCCATCGATGCCGGGCTTGATGTGGATGTCTTTGCCCGCAGGCTCTCGTTCTTCTTCAACGCCTCCTCGGATCTGCTGGAAGAAGTGGCCAAATTCCGCGCCGCACGCAGGCTCTGGGCCAAAATCATGAAGGAGCGATTTGCTGCCAAACATCCGGCCAGCCTGATGCTGCGCTTCCATACCCAGACCGCCGGCAGCAGCCTCACCGCCCAGCAGATCGACAACAATATCGTCCGCGTCACCCTCCAGGCCCTGGCGGCAGTGCTGGGCGGCACCCAGTCGCTGCACACCAACTCCCGCGACGAGGCGCTGGGACTGCCCACCGAGGATTCGGTGCGCACCGCCCTGCGCACCCAGCAGATCATCGCCCACGAATCGGGCGTGGCCGACACCGTTGACCCGCTGGCCGGTTCGTATTTCATCGAGGCAGCCACCGACCGCATCGAGGCCGAGGCCGGGGCCCTGATCGGCAGGATTGACCAGGCCGGGGGCGTAATCGCCTGCATCGAAGACGGATTTATCCAGCGCCAGATTGAAAACAGCGCCTACGCCTTCCAGTGCCAGGTGGAGAGCGGCGAGCGGATCGTGGTCGGCGTCAACCGCTTTCAGACCGACGAAGAAGTCGGGCCGCCGCTGCTGCGCCTTGACCCGGCGGTGGAAGAAGAACAGGTAACCAGGCTCCAGGCCGTGCGGGCCACTCGTGATCAGGCGGCAGTGGACGCCACCCTCAGCCAACTCCGCGAGGCGGCTGGCGGCAGCGCCAACCTGATGCCGCTGATCCTGGAGGCGGTCAAGGCCTACACCACCCTTGGGGAAATCTGCCGGGTGCTACGTGACATCTTCGGCGAACACCGCGACAAAGGATACCTGTAATGATAACAAAAATAGCCCATTTAGGAATTGCCGTACGCTCCATTGCCACCGCCCGTCTCGTGTATGAAGGGGCGCTGGGGCTGGTCTGCGAAGGCGAGGAAGTCGTCGCGTCACAGCAGGTGCGCACCGCCCTCTTCACCGTCGGCGACACCCACATCGAACTGCTGGAGCCTACCAGTCCGGAAAGTCCGATTGCCAAATTCCTTGACACAAAAGGTGAAGGCATTCATCACATCGCCTACGCCACCGATAACATCGACGCGCAGCTCCAGGCCGCCCGCGAGCAAGGGCTGCGGCTGATCCATGAAACCCCGATCATCGGCGCGGGAGGCAAACGGGTGGCCTTTCTCCACCCCAAAAGTACCTCCGGCGTCCTGACTGAATTCTGTGAAGAGGAGAACCATCGTGCATAACATCGCCCATAATACCCTTGAAAAACTCGAATCCATGCGCCAGGAGGCCCTCCTGGGCGGCGGCAGCCAGAAGATCGACGATCAGCACCGTAAGGGAAAGCTGACCGCCCGCGAACGCATCGATCTTCTGCTGGATGAAGGCTCCTTTGAGGAGTTTGATCAGCTCAAGACCGGGCGGGCCAGACCCGAGACCGGAACCCGCGAATTCCCCGGCGACGGGGTCATCACCGGCCACGGCACCATTGACGGTCGCGAGGTCTTTGTCTTCAGCCAGGACTTCACCATCATGGGGGGCTCGCTGGGCGAAGCCCATTCCCAGAAGATCTGCAAGGTCATGGACCACGCCGTGCGCGTCGGAGCCCCGATCATCGGCCTTAACGACTCGGGCGGCGCCCGCATCCAGGAAGGGGTTGAATCCTTGGCCGCCTATGGCGAGATCTTCAGCCGCAACGTCATGGCCAGCGGCGTGGTGCCGCAGATATCCTGCATCATGGGCCCCTGTGCCGGGGGCGCAGTGTACAGCCCGGCCATCACCGATTTTACCTTCATGGTGGATCAGAGCTCCTACATGTTTGTCACCGGCCCCAATGTGGTCAAGACCGTTACCCATCAGGAGATCAGCGCCGAAGATCTGGGGGGCGCGGCCGTCCACAACCAGAAAAGCGGCGTCGCCCATTTCGCCCTGCCCAATGATATCCTCTGTCTGCGCGAGGTGCGAAGACTGATCAACTATCTGCCATCCAATAACCGGCAACGGCCACCCATTATTAACCTGCGTGATCCGGCGGAACGTGTCGACCCGGCCCTCGACTACCTGGTACCGGCCAATCCCAACCAGACCTACGACATGAAGATCCTGATTACCAGCATCCTCGACGGGGCTGAATTCATGGAGATCCATCCCCATTTTGCCCGCAACATCATCTGCGGTTTTGGCCGTCTGGGCGGTCAGACCATCGGCCTTATCGCCAACCAGCCGGCAGTACTGGCTGGGGTTCTCGACAGCCTCGCCTCGGTCAAGGCGGCCCGTTTTGTCCGTTTCTGTGACGCCTTCAATATTCCCCTGGTCTGCCTGGAGGACGTGCCCGGCTTCATGCCCGGCCCCGAGCAGGAACACGGCGGCATTATCCGCCACGGCGCCAAACTACTCTATGCCTTTGTCGAGGCTACGGTACCACGGCTGACGGTCATTATCCGCAAAGGTTACGGCGGGGCTTACGTAGTCATGAACTCCAAGCACATCGGCTGCGACATTAACTTTGCCTGGCCGACAGCCGAGATTGCAGTCCTGGGCCCCAAAGGCGCCGCCGAAATCATTTACCGCAAGGAGATCAATGAATCTCCTGATCCGGCCCAAACTCTGGCCCGCAAGACCGACGAGTACCGGCAGATGCACGCCAACCCTTTTCTGGCCGCCAAACAGGGCTTCATCGATGATGTCATCCTGCCGCATGAGACCCGGCACCGGCTAATCCGCAGCCTCCAATTTCTTGAAGGCAAACAGGTGAACCAGCCACCGCGAAAACATGGCAACATTCCTCTTTAAGGCTTTAAAATGCTACTTTCGTTAATCTACATTTTTCATTTATCATGCTATCCCTCTTTTAACGAGATCAATTTCCACGAATTTTCGGCAACACCGCCATACACCCCTTAACGTGCAACAAATCACTATGAGTTTTCCAAAAGTCCTCTTCAAGGTTACTGAAAATAATAAATGTCCCCTCTTCAGCTTCGGGGATACCTTCAGCGTGACCGGTATCACAATCTCCATGACCAACGAAGAAGAAAATACTCTTTTCAGTACGGTCATCATCACGTCCCCGCTCGACAAAGAAAAATGCAAGGTTCTAAGCAGTGACTTGGCCAAAATTCTGATCCAGTACGAACGGGCAGAGAAAATTCCGGTCTGCCTCGTCACCTGCAGTGGCTGCACAGGCTCGCTCCGTCTGGAACACTGCCAAGAAGACACCTTGGAGGACCTGGAATTCGATACTAACTCAAACCCAGCAGAGTTGGACTCCATATTGCATTTTCTCAAGGATTTCGAATTCTTCAAAAGCATCGACGAAAAAAACATCAAAAAGGTAGCGCAATACTTCAAGATTAACAAGTTCAAGGCAGATGACATTGTTATCCGCAAGGGAAGCCCTGGCGGCAATTTTTTCATCATCGTGACAGGAAGTGTTAATGTGATCAACACAGTGGGCATCACCATTTCCACCTTGAAACAGGGTGATGTCTTTGGCGAGATGAGTCTGATCTGTAACGATCCCGTCAGCGCAACCATCCAGGTCTGCGAGCCCTCAGCCATCCTCTACATCGACCGAAAAAACTTCCTGAAAATTATCGATCAATATCCCGCCATTCAACTCTACTTTACCCGTTTGATGGCAAAACGACTCAGCAAGTCCAACACGATTCGGGCCCAGGATCTCTCCTCGGGGATGATCGGTAATCTTTCCGAAATCCCTGCCGAAGCCCTTTTCCAGATCCTCAACATGAACCAGAAGACCGGAATCCTGACCATCACTGAGCTTTCTATGGGCACAGCCCGTTTCTCCTTCCGGCAGGGAGCTCTCATCAAGGCCAAATATGGCGACATTAGCGGTGAAGGGGCTTTTTATAAAATCCTCAAAGAGCCGCAAGGGCGATTCCGCTTTAATCCCGGCATTCCGACGGAGGAATTTGAAATTCCGGAAATTGGTTATTTTATGAAACTGCTCATGGAGGGAATGCGCCGCTTGGATGAAGGCCGCAACCACAACGTCAACTGATAAAAAAATACTGGCGCTTGGAGTTTCAGCCAACAACACAACTGAAACTATATATTGAAATGTGGGTATGCACTTGACTCAAGTGGCCACTACATATAGTATCTCTAATTATGGAGGATTACCCCGAAAACTTGCTCGAATTTGAGCATCGGTTTGCGACCGAGGAAGACTGCCGCCAATATTTTCTCCGGTTGCGCT
>VMSP01000152.1 GCA_013792135.1 Desulfocapsa sp.
AGCGCAACCGGAGAAAATATTGGCGGCAGTCTTCCTCGGTCGCAAACCGATGCTCAAATTCGAGCAAGTTTTCGGGGTAATCCTCCATAATTAGAGATACTATATGTAGTGGCCACTTGAGTCAAGTGCATACCCACATAACATAATAAGACAACCAGACTTGCGAGCACGCACGTTCTCTTGAGTTGACTTCAACAGTAAGTATCCACCGGTTTTACCGGTGGATACTTACTCTGCCATTAATTCTACTTTGTCACATTAAAATTCTATTTAACATCTTGAAATAATTGTCATTTTATGCTATAAGAGTTGTATGTTTTTCATCAATTCTTAGGAGGTAAAATGAGCCACATGCCAACCCCAAAAAATCCAGACCGATAGGAGAAAAAATGACAGCAAACGACCACTCACGGACTTGTCGGTCTCATTTTGTCTTTTTCATGAGCGTTACAAGAAATTCTTCGTGACCAAGACTCGCTCAGTTGTCACGCAGTCGCTCCAATATCTGAGCGGGCTCTTGCGGACTGTTCGCAAGAATATTGAGCGGATGACCGAAGTTGTCCCGGAAACAGAATATCCGTCTGTCTGAACGACACCCTTGTAGCCTTTCAGAAAAGTAGCCGCCACATTTCCCGAGCGACCCGGATCGTAATGATAGATATACACCGTTTTCCCAGGTGGGCCACCGCGAAAGACCCACATATAAGACTTTGTCGTCGGCAACCGTCCAGGCTCCTTGAGTACCTGGACGGTTGTTTCATCACTATTGACCAGTGATCCAAAAAAGAGCATCTCCTGCAACAAATCCAGTAAGGGCTTACAGGTCTCCGCTACTTTCATCGCCCAGTTGCACATGGTCGCCCGGGGAATATCAACCCCCAGGCGACTGAATTGCTTTTCTTGACGATAGAACGGCAGGGCATCAACAAATTTAGCGGTCAGAATATGAGCCAATAACCCGGCGGTGGCAATACCCTTTTCAATAATCTGCTTGGGTACAGGAGCAATCTTGACAACCGCTCCCTTGGTCTCGATTCCTTCACAGTGCTTGCAGGGATATTTAGGCCTGATATTCCTGATGACTTGGATCACCGCCGGGATGATATCCAGCTTCTCGGCAACATCCTCGCCGATTCTGCTCATGGCGCCGCCGCAGGCACAGATCTTATCCTCTTCAGGGATATCATGAATGACGTCGACGCGAGGAAGGCTCTCTGGTAATTTTTTTCGTCCCGCCTTATGCCTGGTACGTGGCTCAACTTCAACTATTTCTTTTTCCTGCTCCATTTCCGGCTCAGGCATATCAAAGAGCGGCAGCTGGACACTGGTAAGAGTCGGCAACACCTTTCTCACTCTTCTTGCCGAAAATACGGGCATAGAGCAGACGAACCTGTTCACGGAGAAGATTATTCTCGTGCTCGTAACGACGGACGATTTGTTTCAGTTCCTGCAGGTCGTCAGGCAATGTAGAAGTAGCGTTTATCATGATAAAAACACTACCACGCCACGCCGGAAATATCAACTATTATTAAGCAAAATCAGTATATTGAGTTATATTTGCTTAGGATACCGACGTGTATGTCAAGCGCTGGTGGGCCTGCTTTAAATCCAGGCCGTGCAGCAGCCAGCCCAAGGCCGTCTGACTGATTTCCAGAATCTCTTTCTCCGAGTCCGGCCACCGAAATAACTCCTGTTCCAGACGTTTCATCCACAGACAGAAACCATTCCGGTCCCAGTAGAGAATCTTTACCTTGTCCCGCCTTCGATTGCAGAAGGCGAACAGGCTGCCTGAAAACAGATCAAGCTGAAACTGTTCTTCCACCAGCAACGATAGACCATTGATTGATTTACGCATATCTGTCGAGCCAAGCGCCACATACACAGTAAGCTCGGGAGCTATCTTCAGCATTACAGCTCCTCCAGAGTGACAATCAGGTTTCTGAGTGCTGTTGGTGAAAAAGCTCTTTTAACTTCAATGGAAAAACGTCTCTCTTTTAAAATCAGCAGCAATGGTATCGGGTCTGCTTGAGAGGGACCTGGTGTTTCGGCAGGAACAAGGGGATAGAATGCAACCGGTTTGGATGCCGACCTTGGATACTTTCGCTGCCAATACCCAAACTTCTTTATCCCCAACGCCTTCTGCCGACAATATTCGGCTTGAGTCAGCCCGCTTCTCTGCCATGCTGCAATGTGTTCCTGCCAGTATTGATTCTTCTGTCTGCTCCCGACATGATCGTCATTCTTCATCACTGCCTCCATTGAAAAATTTCGGCATAGTGAAACATATTAGAGAACCCGCGGGAAGATGGGGTTTAATAGACGCTTACATTGCAATGTTTGTGGCAATTGGCAAGGGCACAACAGAGGCGTGGCCGAGACCGGGGCAGCTATATCTTAACGATGTAGTTATCAAAAACAGTTTTGCATAGCAACATAATAAGCACATAGCCAGTCAATCCAGCAGACCCTAAAACCTTGTCGTTTTTTTGAACATGTGCAGTTGTTAATGGCAAGCTAAAAGTGTACCAGTTTCGGCAATTGAAAAGTGTACCACCTGATTGTTTATTGAGTCTGTGATGTGACTTGATCCATCTGTTGTTTTTGTTCCTGTTCTTTGAAAATCTGCTTTGAAATTGA
>VMSP01000082.1 GCA_013792135.1 Desulfocapsa sp.
AAATGCGATCTGAAGTAATGGCATGGAATACTGATCGGAATAATCGTCAAACCAAGGTCGATTGGCAGTTCACCACGAATGATGCGCGAATTAAACTGAAACGGCTATATCCGAAACTTTAAAATATACGCTGTACTAGGCTTTGTAGCCCTAAGCTGAAAGGCTACCAATCACACTGTTTATTCCGCCCTGAGCGCCTCAACCGGATGCATCCTGGCGGCGCGACGGGCGGGAAGGACTCCTGCCAAAAGACCCACGAGGGCCGCCAACAGCTCAGCTGAGACCACATAGCCCCAGGATGTGTGGCTGGGCAGGGCCGGTACCAGAAGACTGACAAACCACGATCCTCCTATCCCCAGTCCCAGTCCGGCCAGTCCGCCAATGGCTGCGAGCACAACCGCCTCACCAAGAAAGAGAGCAAGGATCTGATTCCGGCCAACCCCCAGAGCCCTGAGCAGACCAATTTCTCCGGTGCGTTCATTGACCGCAATCGACATGATGGTCAGGATGCCGACACCGCCCACCAGCAAGGATATTCCTCCCAATGCACCCACCGCGATGGTCAGGGTGCCCAGCACTCCGCCCAGCACATCCAGCATCTTTTCCTGGGTGGTGATGGTGAAATCCTCACTGCCGTGCCGGCCTGCCAAGACCTTCCTGACCTGTTCGGCCACAACGGTGGAGCTGCTGTTGGTGCTATGGAGCAGGTCTATCTCCATAAGACTTTCCCGATTAAACAGGGCCAGGGCTTTGCTGGCAGGGATGTAGACGGCATCGTCAAGGTCAAAACCGAGTAACTGCCCCTTTGACTCCATGGTGCCGATGACCCGAAAGAGCTCGCCGCCAATGCGGACTCGCATGCCCAAGGCTTGAGTGGAGCCGAACAACTCCTGCCGTACCTTACTGCCCAGTACGGCAAAGGAGCGTGCCGCCCGAGGAGGATCATCGGGGAGAAAACGACCGGCCGCCACAGCAAATTTCCAGACTTTGGAGGCAGAGGCGTCAACCCCATAGATAGTGGTTCGTCTCTGGTGGCTACCAGCCTCGATTGCAGCATTGCCTTGCACCACGGAAACCGCATCCAGGATCTGGGGCAGTTTTTTGAGGCTTTCGGTGTCCTCGATGGTCAAGGGACGGACATTGCTGACCAGAGCCCCGGAGATGCCATGGGTGGTAACTTTTCCGGGATTGATGGCGATGAGGTTGGTACCGAATTGGCTGAATTCGGCGAGGACAAAGTGATGCAAGCCTTCTCCGAGCGAGGTGAGCAGGACCACCGCGCCAATGCCTACTCCAATACCCAGGGCCGTCAGAAAGCTACGCAGTCGCTGGGCGCGAACGCCATAGATGGTGTACCGTAAAAAGTCGTTTACTTGCATAATCGTAGCGGCTCCTAGCGTCGGGCCAGGGATAAAGCTGGTTCCAGGCTGGCTGCCCGCCGTGCCGGCAATACGCCAAAGATGATGCCGGTAATCAGTGCCACTCCTAGTGCTATAGCCGGTGACCAAGGTGCAATGTGCAGAGGAAATTGAGGAAAGAGAATAGCTGCCAGCTGTATGCCGAGCAAGGCCAACATCAGTCCAATGGCGGCCCCGATAGATGACAGGATGGTTGACTCGGTCAGGAACAGCTTCATGATCTGTCCCTTTGACGCTCCCAAGGCCTTGAGCAGACCTATTTCTGCCTTCCTGTTGGATATGGCTACCAGCATGACATTCATGATCATGATCCCGGCCACTACCAGACTGATGGCGGCAATCCCGGCCACAGACAGGGTCAGTGCCTTAAATATTCGGTCAAAGGTGGTCAGGATTGCGTCCTGGGTAATGACCGTGATGTCATCCTCTCCCTCGTGGCGGCCCCGGATAGTATCGAGGATAGATTGTCGGGTCTGTTCCATCCCTTCAGGGCTTGTGGCCTCCACCAGAATACGAAACAGCGAGGAGGCGTTGAAAAGTGACTGTGCTGCTGCCACCGGAATGATGACCATGTCGCCCAGATCCTCTCCGAGGGAGACTCCGGGCGAAGCAAGAATCCCGATAACCCGGAAACGGCGGTCGCCAATGCGCAACCACCTGCCAATGGCGGGCTGGTTGCCAAAGAGCTCTTTTTTCCCCGTCAGCCCGATGACACAGATGGCCTCGGCTCGAGTCGGGTCACCGGGCGGCAGAAAGGCGCCCTGGCTCAAATCCAGGTGGCGGATTTCAAAGATTTCGGAGGTGCTGCCCAGTACCAGCATCTCCCGTTCCAGATTGTGTACGGAAACTGGCGCGGAGCCGGCGATGATCGGTGCGATCCGCCGCACGGTGCGGGACCTGGTCAGGGCGATGGCATCTTCGAGAGTAAGATCGCGGGGAGTCTCGCCCAATAAAGGGGGAGGGCCACCGGTTGTTTCCGAACGCCCGGGGAGGACAATGAGGAGGTTGGTGCCGAGTGAGGAAAACTGGTCGATTACATAGATCCTGGCACTGTCGCCAAGAGAGATGAGGACAACCACGGAACTGACCCCTATGGCCATGGCCAGCAGCATGAGCAGAGTGCGGCCACGATTGGCAGTGGCCGCACGCATACTGAAGGACAGGATATCACGGATCTGCATGTGCTGTTTCCTCAGGGTGCCATTATTTGTCATGCTCAATGCGCCCGTCCACCATCAGAATCTGGCGACGTGCCCGTCGGCCCAGATCCGGGTCGTGAGTGACCATGATCAGGGTGATCCCTTGGTGGTTCAGTTCTTCAAGAATTTCAGCCACTTCGATTCCTGAACTGCGGTCAAGATTGCCGGTGGGTTCATCGGCCAGGATCACTGAGGGCTGCATGATCGTGGCCCTGGCAATGGCCACCCGCTGCCGTTGTCCCCCTGACAGTTGATCCGGCCGGTGCCCGGCCCGATTGCTAAGACCAAAGGCGGCCAAGGCTGCAGTGACCCGAACCTGTCGTTCCTCCTGCTTCATGCCGGAGAGCATCAGGGGCAGGGCGATATTGTCAAAGGCGGTCAGGCGCGGCACCAGATGAAAAAACTGGAAGACAAAGCCAATCTTGTGCCGCCGGATTTCCGCCTGCTGTTGTTCATCCACCTCCGAGACCGTGATCCCGTCCAGTTCATAGGATCCACTGTCAGGACGATCGAGGAGGCCAATAATATTGAGGAGAGAAGACTTGCCTGAACCGGATGGCCCCATGATGGCAATATATTCACCGTCTGCGGCGGTCATGGATACATCGGAAAGGGCATGGACCTCTTCGTCGCCTACCAGGAATATCCGTTCAATGTGCTGGAGGTGAATCATTTCTTTGTCGATTCCTCTTGAGAAACCCTGACCGTGATCCCGTCTTTGAGGCCCGGTTGATCGATCGAGAGGACTATCAGTTCGCCTAACTGCAAGCCTTCAATGACCTCGGTTCGATCCCAGTTACTCAGTCCCGGTTGAATGATACGTTCTTCCAGACGACCTTTTTGGGGCTGATAGACATAGACCCTGTTCCCCGGCAGCAATGCCTGTGTGGGAATGCGTAAGGTGTTGCTGCGTTCTTCAAGGATGATTTCCGCATCAACGCTGTATCCGGCCAGAAGATTTTTCGTGTCTTGCGGGTCGGTGAATTCCAGCTCCACCTCCACGGTACGGGCCTGTTTTTCAAGATCCAGGACATAGGGGGCAATTCGGCGAACCCGGGCTGCAAAATGCCTGTCACCAAAGGCGTCCATGGTGACTCTGGCTTTGGCGCCCACAAGAACCTTTGCCGCATCTACTTCGTCAATGGGGGCTGTAATGTAAAAGCTGGAGGTGTCAAGTAGTTCGATAGCGGGCAGGGTGGCGATGCCTGGCGGGGAAGGGGTGATATATTCGTTCAGCTCGCCATGGATCTCGGCGATAATCCCGGGAAAAGGTGCCAGCAACCGGGTTCGTTCCAGTTGGGTGGTGATGACATTCAGTCGGGCCAAGCTTGTTTCGGCGGCCGCAAGGGCCGCTTGATAGGTATAGCGCTGGGCCTCGGCCAGACTTTTTGCCTTGTCCATTGTCTCTTCTGCAATGGCGTCAATCTGGAACAGGTGTTGGAGGCGCTTTGCCTCGCGGCTGGAGTTTTCCGCCTGTACCCGGGCCGATTCTGCTTGGGCCTGGGCCGTTCTGGCTTCACTTGCCGCCAACTCTTTTTCAGCAAGAAGGTCTTTGTTCCACAGTTCCAGCAGGAGTTGGCCTTGTTGCACCTGATCTCCTTTTTGCACCGCCAGGACACTGAGCTGGCCGCCGATCGCGGGAGAGAGATGGGCCTGACGGCAGGCCTTCAGGGTTCCGGCCCGGGTATTGGCCACAACTTTTTCTACTGCACCTTGTTCAACAGGAGCAACAATGACTTCGATCTTTTCCGGAGAAAGCCGGTACCAGAGAAGGGTACCAAACCCTAAGAGAACGAACAGGATGATCCAGATGATGCGATGTCGAAACATTGTTGCTCCGTTTTGCAGGTGACAGGTGACAGGTGACAGGTGACGGAGGACAGATTGGTCAGGCGTGGTACGCTAAATCAAACAGGCCTGTGTTTTTTGACCAGTCTGGCTCCGAAAAAACCATCAATGGCAGGTCCGGGCAGCGGTGCGAAAAATCCATCCCTGACCAAGTGTCTTGCTGCTTGTGGCAGGAAAGGGGTGCAGTCTTCCATCATAAAGTCGGGATTCCGGTCAAGAAAGAGGGTGATCACCTCCTCATTTTCCTCAGGCTCCAGAGAGCAGGTTGCATAGACCAGGATGCCTTTCGGGGCGAGAATCTCTGCCGCCTGTTCCAGCAGTACCAGTTGGTTCTGCTGGTAGCGGACAAGGTCACCCTCCTGCCGGTTCCAGCGGATGTCAGGATGTCTGCCGGTGACTCCGGTGCCGGAGCAGGGGGCGTCAACCAGGATGCCGTCGAAGCGGAGGTCGCAGTCTTGGGAAAAGTGGAGTAGATCCATGGAATAGAGGGTGACAGGTGCGCCTTGATGGAGACGTTGCATGTTCTCGCGGAATTTCTGCTGGCGTTGCGCTTCAGGTTCAACGGCCGCGATGGTGGCATTGCTGTCGGCGCAGAGCTGGACCAGATTGCCTGTTTTGCCCCCAAGTCCGGCGCAGGCATCCAGATAGTGGCCGTTTTTGACAATGGGGGTCAGCAGCAGTGTCAGCAGGCCAGCTCCTTCATCCTGGACCTGGAAGTGGCCTTGGCTAAATCCCGGCAGCCTGCTTACGGCCCCGTGAAAATCCGGCAGGATCAAGGTATCCTGGCTGTATGTCCCTGGCTGTACAGCTATTCCTTCCTGCTCAATGTCGGCCATCAACTGCACTCTGCTGATCGCACAGGTATTGACCAGCAGGATCAGAGGGGATTGCTGATTGTTGCTCGCACAGATCCGTTGCATCTCATCCTGACCGTATCTTTCCTGCCAGCGTCTGATCAGCCAATCCGGGTGATTAAGGAAAGGGGCTCCTGTGCTGTCCTTGCGGCTTTGGGTGGTGAGTGTCTGTTTCTGGCGCAGGCTTTCCCGGAGGACACCGTTGACAAAACCCTGCAGATTTTTTGGCAGGTGGGCGGTCTGCAGGGCCTTGACCGATTCATTGACGGCTGCGGATTCGGGGATACGGTCGAGGAAAAAGATCTGATACAATCCGATCAGCAGCGCCTGACGGACAAAGGGTTTTATCCTGGAAAGCGGTTGCCTGCAGAGAGATTGCAGCAGGGATTCGAGGGCGTGCCGCTGTCGCAAAACACCATAGATAAGGTTCATGGCCAGATGGCGTTCACTGCCGATGAGCTCGCATTCCACGGCTACCTTGTCAAAAAGCACACTGGCCGGCAAGTGAGTCCGTTCGAGCCTGCAGAGTGTCTCGATTGCCGCAAAACGTGCTGTCCGAGCTGTTTTTTGTTGGGATTTAGGCAAGGCTGCCACGGGTCAGGAACGTATCAGGCTGTCAATAGCGGCGATAAGTTCAGATATTGGTGATTGTTTGGAAATAAGGGTTCGAAGGGTGTGGCCGCCTCCGATCTGGTCCACTTCTTCCGGAGTGACCATGCCGGTGAGATAGAGAACAGGGATTGCTGCGGTCTGCGGATCTTGCGCCAGACTGCTGGCCACTTCGACCCCGTGTGTCTCCGGCATATTGATGTCGAGAATGGCAAGATCGGGCAATTCTCTCTTGATCAGTGCCAAGGCGCTTTCGCTCTGGGTACTGGTAGTGACCTGGAATCTCCCGGATGCCTCCAACTCCATTCTCAGAAGATCACAGAGATCTTCATCGTCATCAATCAGGACAATTTTTATGATTTTTTGCATGGTTTTTTTGTTCCTTCCGTGGATAGAAAGTCGAGTTTTTATTGGTAATATGTCTCTTTTTGGTATCTTTGAGGTAACGCGAGGTTAAGGGATACGCCTCAGGACATCCAGCATATCTAGTTTATCAGTATCATCGTGAAAATCAAACGGAAAATGGGAGAGCATGCTCATTCATCCGTATTCTCTTTCTCCTGGTAGCGGATCTGGACGGTGTCTAAATACTGGATGATCTCCCTGGCCAGCTGTCTTGTCTTACTCTTGTCATCTGATTCAGCGGATTTTTCAAGGGCCTGACAGAGGTTGCCGAGATGGGTAAATCCATACATCCAGGAGGTGCCCTTGACGCTGTGTGCCTGTTTCTTGAGATCCTCCATTGTTCCTGTTTCCAGGGTTTTAAACATCTTTTTTGCGTCCTGTTTTTTGTTGATCATGAAGCGGGGGATGAGCTTGGAAATCTTCTGGTCCAGGATCAGCAAATTGGAGGCCTTTTCTCCATCTGTGATTAAGTCCGCTTCCATGGGAGCAGGTTGTGACTGAATCTGTCCACTGAGTTGCAGATGGATGGCAATGGTCTCTATCAGTTTTGCTTTTTTAACGGGTTTGGTCAGAAAATCGCTGCATCCCGCGTCCAGACATTTCTTTTTGAAACGAATAAAGGCGTGAGCGGTCAGGGCGATTATGGGGACAGGAGTCCGTTGCTGCTTTTGTTCCCATTGTCTTATTTTCTGCGTGGCCTCATAGCCGTCCATGATCGGCATCTCAATGTCCATAAGGATCAGGTCATAGGGTTTGGCGCAGAAAAGTGTGACTGCCTCCTGGCCATTGCCTGCTGTTTTCAGGGTGAAAGGGGTGTTGTGCAGGTAGAGACGAATAAGGTTGCAGTTGTCTTTGTTGTCATCGACCAGGAGAATATGGGCTGCCTGCAACAGCTCGCAGCGGGCCGGTTGGATTCCAATGTTGGTATCGATCTCAGGACGGGGGGATGTCGCTTGCGAAAAAGGAATAGTGAAAAAGAAGGTGGATCCTTTTTCCGGCTGGCTGGTCAGCCAGATACGACCTTGCATGATGTTCAGGAGTTTCTGGCAGATAGTGAGACCAAGACCGGTTCCGCCATATTTTCGTGTGGTTAATGAATCCGCCTGGGTGAAACTGTCAAAGATCAGTTGCTGTTTGTCGGTCGGGATGCCAATGCCGTTGTCGGTGATTGAAAAAAGGAGCTTCTGCTCAGGACCGGTTTGAGACTCTGTCGAGACCTTGATCTCCACCTTGCCTTTTCTGGTGAATTTTACCGCGTTTCCCACCAAGTTGAGGAGGATCTGCCGGAGACGGGTCGGATCGCCCTGGAGGTAAAAAGGGACATCGCTGTCAATATGGGTGTGGATGAGGGTTTCCTGCTCATCGGCCCGCAGGGAGACAAGGGAGGTAACTGAGTCGAGCAGGGTAGGAAGGTCAAAGTCGATGGATTCAAGTTCGGTCTGGCCGGCCTCAATTTTTGAAAGATCAAGGATATCATTGATGATCTCCAGCAAGTTCTCGCCGGCAGAGCGGAAGATGCGGACATATTCGTGCTGTTCTACAGAAAGAGCGGTCTCAGCCAGAACCTCTGCCATGCCGATGATCGAATTGAGGGGGGTTCTGATCTCATGGCTCATGGATGCCAAAAATTCACTCTTGGAGCGGTTGGCATCGAGGGCCAGGCGGCTTAAGCGCTTGTTCTCCAGGAGGGTGTCGTGCAGGTGGATGTGGGTCCGGACCCTGGCCAGCAGTTCCTGCTGATTGAAGGGCTTGATGATATAATCCTGGCCGCCGGCGTCAAAACCCTTGACGATATCTGTCTGCTGGGAAAGAGATGTGAGAAAAATGACCGGGATATCCTGATATTTAGGATCTTTTTTCAGTTTGCGGCAGAAAGAGAAACCATTCATTCCTGGCATCATCACGTCCAGGAGAATAATGTCCGGGGTCAGGGTACGCAGCAGCTTCATGGCTTCTTCCGCGCAGTAGCCAAGGACTACTTCATAGTCAGCCTGTTCCAGGACACTGACCAGTGGTGTCCGTGTGGACAGATTGTCGTCAATGAGGAGGACGGTGTGTTGTACAGAAATCGGCATGGCAGGAGCAGAGAATGGATATAGTTTTGATAGATATTCTTGATTGTTGCTGGTAACATACCCATTAAGTAAGAAGATGGCTCATTCTATAAATGATGCGAGATAAGCGTACCATAAGAAATGAGATAATGAAATCTCTCAATGAGAGAAACTGGAACAGTGATGATTGAAAATCAAGGACAACAGGCTGTCTGTCGTGAAGTGATGGTAGAGTTGCGCGGTGTCCATAAGTGGTTTGGAGACCTGCATGTCCTTAAGGGAATCAACCTGAAGGTCTTGAAAGGTGAGCGTATTATCATCTGTGGTCCATCCGGTTGTGGTAAATCGACCTTGATGAGGTGTATGAACCGCCTGGAGATGCATCAGGAGGGTGAAATTATTGTTCATGGTATTCCCCTTGATGATGATCTCAGGCATATTGATAAGGTACGTCGAAATATAGGGATGGTCTTTCAGTCCTTTAATCTCTTTCCCCATCTCTCTGTCCTGGACAACTGTTCTCTTGCCCTGATCTGGGTATTGAAACAGCCGCGTAAGGAAGCTGAGGCAACAGCTCTGCGTTATCTGGAAAGAGTACAGGTAGCGGATCAGGCTGGCAAATATCCAGGACAGCTTTCCGGCGGCCAGCAACAGCGGGTGGCCATTGTCCGCAGTCTTTGCCTGCAGCCCTCGATCATGCTCTTTGATGAGCCTACCTCAGCCTTTGACTCGGAGATGATCAAGGAAGTGCTGGACGTGATGGTCTATCTGGCTCAGGAGGGGATGACCATGCTCTGTATCACCCATGAGATGGGATTTGCCAGGACTGTTGCCGATCGGGTTCTGTTTATGGATGCGGGTGAAATTCTGGAAGAGAATGAGCCGGCCGCTTTTTTTGATAGCCCGCAGTCGGAGCGGACAAAACTGTTTTTGAGTCAGATTCTGTAAGGGACAAGGAGCGAGGGATGAGAATTCACTGGTTACAGCATGTTGCTTTTGAAGGGCTTGGCAGCATAGGGGAGTGGGTACGGAAGAAAGAATATTCCCTGACCTGCACTCGGCTTTTTGCAGGCGATCTCCTGCCGGAGTTGAACGCCTTTGACATGCTCATTGTTATGGGCGGGCAAATGGGCGTCCATGACCAGGGGAAATATCCATGGCTCCAGGAAGAGAAGGCCTTTTTAGAGCTGGTTATTGCGGCGGGAAAGTCGGTACTCGGTGTCTGTCTGGGTGCGCAGTTGTTGGCAGGTGTCCTTGGGGCCCGGGTCTTTCCCAATAAGGAAAAGGAGATTGGCTGGTTTCAGATTGTGCGGGTGGGAGTTGTTCCTGAACGATTGGCAAGTGTATTGCCTGAGCAGCAGACGGTGTTTCACTGGCACGGCGATACCTTTGCTCTTCCTGAAAAGGCAATCCGCCTTTATTCCAGCACTGCCTGTGTCAACCAGGCCTTTGTCTATGAAGAACGGGTTATCGGTCTGCAGTTTCATCTGGAGACCACCCCTGACAGTGTTCTTACTATGATTGAAAAATGTCGAGCAGAACTGGTGCCGGCACCCTGGACTCAAAAAGAGAAAGAGATGCTTGCCGTTGAGGGAGATGTTTTTGTGGAGATCAATACCTGGATGAGTGCATTGTTGGATTATCTTGCCCAGCAGCACGCCTGAATTTTATAACAGATTGTCCTTGGGATCGTTGCCGACAGAATGTCTCAACTTAAAAAAATCATTCTTGCCAGCTGTTTCTGTTTTGCGGGCAGTGCAATTTCGTTTACTTTGTCCTGACCTGGAACCACGAGCAGGGTCCGCTTGTTGATAACCTCAAGATGGCAACCGGCTCACTGACTATAATGTTCCCATAAACAAGTAAAATACCATGAACCTCTTTGCCCAGACCCTGCATCATCACCAGACCGGAGATTTTGAGCAGGCCCTGGCCGGCTATCAGGCCCTGCTCGCTGATGATCAAGATAACCCGCAGCTCAACTACCTCCTGGCGCTGCTTTTTTTCGAAAAAGGAAAACTCGATGAGGCGGCCCACTGGTTTACCCGCGTCGTAACTGTAGCCCCGGAGGCGGCCCCCGCCTATTATAATCTGGGAATCATTTTTTTTGAACAGGGCGATTACCCCAGGGCAGCTCAGGCTTATGAGGAGGCTGCCAAACTCTGCCCAGAGGATGGCGACATCTTTTTCAATCTGGCCCTGACCAGGAAAAAACTGGGGCAATTCGATAAGGCCTTCAGCTGCTACCAAAAAGTTCTGGCCATTACTCCAGACGCTGAGGATGTCCTCTACAACCTAGGAGTTCTGTGCAAGGATTTGCATCACCACGCCGACGCTATCTGGTTTCTTGAAAAAGTGGTCACGAATAATCCCGATCATGCCCAGGCTCTCAATAATCTCGGCTATCTCTATCATCTGGAAAGAGAGGTTGACAAGGCCATTGCCACCTACCAGAAACTTATCGCCCTTGACCACAATGCCATTATGGCCGGTCATATGCTGGCAGCGCTCACAGGCCAGGCCACAGCTATGGCCCCTGACACCTATATTCGCAAGGTTTTTGACAGTTTCTCGGAACATTATGACGACAGTATGGTGGACAAGCTGGGCTATAGCATCCCTTCCCAGCTCAGGGCCATGCTTGTCGGCCAGGATAGCCATCATTTCCCTTTTACCCTTGATATGGGCTGCGGCACCGGGCTGTCCGGTGAGGCCTTTCAGGACCTGACCGAAAAACTGATCGGCCTTGACCTCTCTCCTAAAATGCTTGAGGTGGCAGGCAAAAAAGGATTGTACGACAGCCTCCATGAAACCGATATCTGCTCCTTTTTAGAGGAGAGCACGACATCTTTTGATTTCTTTCTGGCCGCTGATGTTTTTATCTATATTGGTGATCTTCGCGATATTTTTACCCTGGTGAAAGAGAGGGCTGCCGTGGGCGGGACCTTCCTCTTCTCAACAGAGCTTGCCGATCAGGGCTTCTGTCTGAAACCCATGGGTCGCTATGGGCATGCTGAATCCTATATCAGGAACCTGGCCCAGGAAACAGGATTTTCCGTGGTCAAGGTTGTTGCGGCTAATATCCGCAAGGAAAAAGAGGAATGGATTGAAGGTAAGCTTTATCTATTGCGTGCCTAGGTTTATGGTAATATCCTGATATTCGGATACATGCCTTCCATGGGGCCAAACTGAAAAGGTTTGATGGTATTGAGAGACAGTTTCTGATTCTTTTGCGCGTGGCCGGCATTTTTTCCGTCTGCAAAGAAGGCACCGTTGGCCTCCAGTATGTGGTGGATGCGCTCCTTGAAGGCCTTGACAAACAGTGCTCCATTGCCTTCAAAATGCATTTCCCCCTGTGAAAATGATGATTCAATACCGGACATCTTTTCCAGTGCGATGGAGTTTTTGGCAAGGTCTTCCTTATCTCTCACCAATCCCCAGACCAGCTGGTTGGCTGGTATTTCCAGTGCTTGTTCTATATCTATGATGGTGTGCGGCATAATCACACAACCAGCACCAATCTTCAGCCTGCCTTCCTTCTTTCCGCAAAGAAAACTGTTAAAACCGACAAATGTCCCTGAACCCAGCTCTGCTTCAATGATCTTTGCCCCATGGGCGGTAACGTTGTATGCCTCAAGGTGTGAATTGATGATGAAACAGTTCTCCTGGGCATTTGCCCCTTGGCCAAGGGTCGAATTCTCAATATAGGCCCGTTGCGAAACGAGCACGTTGTCGGCGATTTTGATATTGGGTAAGACCACCGCATAGCGGTCCAGGGAGGACGTCTTGGGGATAGACTCTATCGCTTCCAGATTAACGACATCGAACACCCGCAAAAATTCGACTTTCCGTTCCTCGATAAAATCAATGAGGATGCCCCAGGGCACTTTGTCCGGCGAGAGGGAGACATAGCGATCAAGAAGAGTTAACGGATATTTATAGAAGAAGTTGAAGTTACCGGGGCTGTTGACCCAGATCGTTCCCGGATCAACATTGAGGTGAGAGATCTCTCCTGCCTGAATGTAGGAATAGGCGCCGATTACACAATCACGCATAGTTGTCAGGTCAACGGTGGCGTAGGGGGCGAGAAAGCAGCCATCAGATGGGGATCCGTGGATATTTGAGTAATCCATGGCCAGAGTATTTTTGATAAAAAACTTCTCTAGTGTTTCAGGGTCATGGGAGCAGTTGTGCACCAAGGTCTTGATCAGGGCGCTGTCTTCAATGTCGATGATTTCATCTTTGGTCAGGGTCAGGGTGAGATTCTTGAAACTGATGGTCTGGTCTTTGTGTTTCAACTCATCGCCGCGGATATCGCTCTTGTAGAGAAGCGAGTTTCTGACTCGGGATTTGCCGAGGAAGTAACTGCCGGCGATTGCGGAATGTTCGAAATGGAGCTCTGGTGGATGATCAGGGGTTATCCCATAGAAGGCATAGAACTTGCTCATCTGATCGAGCGGAATGAGTTCTATTGCAAATGGGTTGACATCAAAATTAAGTTCCCGAAGGTTGATATTTACTCGCTGAACAATTCTGTTAAAGAGTTTTTCCAATTCATTCATGATGCTCTCTTCATAGCCTCTGTGCTCTGTGATGGGGCTTGTCTTATATCAAGCTGCATGTGGAAAGCGACTTGACTGCTATGACTTACTTCAGGGTCATCATCTTATGAAAAGTAGCGGCAAAGACATCTGCAATTCTCAGGACACCGACAATCTGTTTGTCTCGGGTTACCAGCAGGGAAAGGTGCTGCCCGGCAGTCAGTTGCAGGATAGCTGCGTCCAGGCTGCAATCATCGGCAACATATTCTCCCGGCGAGGGAGCTTGCATGAACTCTTCAACTTTTTTGTTTGCTGCTTCCCGCAGGACGCTGTCTGTTATGAATTTTCTGTGGGACCGGTACTTGTCTTGAAGTCGGGCGATATAGGTCTCGCTGAATTTGAACTTTCGCATCTCTGCAATTTCATCATTGAATTTGAATTCAGGCTCAAGCGCCTTGAGGGCCCTCAGTTGGCTGATTTTCCCAACGATATGGCCATTCTCGTCGAGCACAAGGATGGACCGGTGCTGATATTTACTGACGGTATATACTTCCTGCGCTTTTTCAAGAACACGGATGGCTTCGATGAGTGGCGTTCCGACTACAACAACCGCATATTCAGAAATGGGAACCATAAGGTCTTTGACAAGATAGTGTTCCACAATGCCTCCTTGGCGGTGAAATAAACGAAAAGTCGGAACTGTTCAGCGGCTAAACCATGATTCAACGGCTCGCCGTGTCAGGCTTAGTTCCCATGGGGCTATCCATCAAAAGACGTTGTCCCTGAAGCTATCAGACAGACAGGAGACTTGGAAGAATACCCAAGAGTACCACACAAAAATCACTGCTGTCTCATAAATGATCAATCATAAATGGCCCGGAGAGCCTCTTGTGGTATAATGAATTTTGCGAAAACTTTAACCATAACAAGAGGATCCGAGCCATAGCCTATTTTAACACAATCCTTAAAGTGATATGTCGCTGGATAAAAAAAACCGAGCTGCCTATTTGATATGGCAGCCCGGCTAAATCACTTCTGAATTCCGAGGCATTCCGTCCCTGCTTCACAACAGGTTTGGCTTTATTTCATATTGGTGAATGGAAAAATATTGTCACGCTATCGCTACACATTTTTATATTTTTTACTATATAAAAATTTCTTATTAACAGCAATAAAAAATGAACTTCAATTCATTTTTTATTGCTGTTAATAACGTCTCATATCAATATTATTGGACTGCCGTCTCGTAAATGATCAATAATAAATGGACCGGAGAGCATCTTTTGGCATAATGAGTTTCGTTAAAATATTTACCATAACAAGAGTATCCATATCTCCAGTTTACTCCGGGCATTATTGTTCACTGAGTTGATTTGCTGTTACCAATAATGGCTGGGATAAAAAGCAGAAGCCCCGAACATTTTTCATAGGCGCCGATATCATACCCAGGGCCGCAGGGACGTTTTTTGCCACGCTGATCGTTTGGAAATAAAAGGACGGAGGTGCCGGCATCGATGGCAGGGCTACCATTCTGCAAGGCATGGGTAAAGGTAGGTCCGCCGTTATTTTGCAGGGAGGCCAGCTTAGGATCACTGTTTATCAAGTCGCTTGCTTTGGTAAAACCGCAGGTGTTTGTGTCTTCAAGATTATATCCATTTGACGTCATCCCTATAGAATAGCAGCAATTGGTATCTCCATTCTGAGCGATGATAGTGTTTCTCACCGACAGGGTTCCGCTCGTATTGTTACAGTATCCATCGGTTCCGTTTGCCGACGAGTTATTGGTAATCGTGGTGGAGATTATGGTACTTGCACCGAAGCCGTAGATACCACCTGCTCCTGAGGTCGAACTGTTTCCACTGATTGTGGAGTTCACAACCAGAGTGTTGCTTATGCTTAACATCCCGCCTGCAGCTACGCTATCTGTGTTGCCGCTTATGGTACTCATAAACACAGCTATGCTTGATCCATTGTTGGAGACACCACCACCTTTATATGCTTGATTATTGGCGATGGTACTGTTGATGATGGTACAAACCCCATTATTTCCAACGCCGCCGCCGTAGTCATTGACGCCTCCTCCTGCTGCAACACTGTTATTGCTGACAATGACCTTATCTAAAGTCAAGGTCCCGTTAGAAGTCCGAATACCTCCTCCGCCAGAGTCTCCTGTGGGCGCCTTGCCGTTCCTGATCGTTATCCCGCTTATCGACATCGTATCATTGTAAATATCAAACACTCGATCCAAACTATTACCGTCCACAATTGTCTGCTCCGCTCCGGCTCCACTGATGGTTAGGTCGTCCAGTATGTCCAGATCCCCTTGCACGTTATTGTTTTCTTTAGTAGTCGAGATAGACAGGACATAGGTTCCGGCCGGCAATATAATGGTGTCGCTACCGGGATTAATGTTCGCCAGAGTGATGGCATAGCGCAAGCAAATACGATTATCGGGCGGGGGGAAGTTATAATCGGCAGTATCGTTGACCGTATAGGTATTCGCCAGCGCCCAAGGGACGAAGTTGGGAAAAAACACACAAACTACACATGTAACGACAGAGAAAAACTCGATATGGGGTAATTTGCGACACATGACTCCTCCTATTTAGCTAGTCATACTATAGTGTGCTGTATTTTTCACAATCCGTAAAATCTGCCAGCGAATCTTCTCCTGCCCATTCAGTTGTTCGCCAGATATCATTTTTACTTTGTGAACAAAATGCAGAGTTATGAAAGGCGGCCTCTCGTTCGATCACTCGGAGTGAAAGAAAATGTGCCCCTTGATAATAAAAAAACGAATAGTCGGGGAGTAGAGAGTTTACTTTTTCTCATTCTTTTAAAAAGAGTATCATGTAAGTCTGGTAGAAGCAAAACTTTTTGAAATGAAGAAGTTTGGAGACAGGGCGTTAACTCCTCTCTGGTTTCGATAGTCAGATCTTTTTGAAGGAGATTTTTTCTCGCTCACTCAGGATGATCCTGAAAAAAGCTAAGTGATGAGTAAGAAAAAAAATGAAAGGAAGAGAGGGTATGTCTTGCTGGTTAAACCATGTTCATGCTCCATGATTTAGCCCAGAGATGGCATTATTTGGAGCAGATTTTTCTTGATGGCGTGTTCAAATTCCAGGGCCACTTCTGTTATCGCAGTTTGTTCTTCAAGCCTTTGCCGATAATAACTGTCAGATAAAAAAAGCCGGCCAGCATGACGATGGTAGGTCCGCTGGGAAGATCTAGGCCATAGCTCAGGGACAGGCCGCCGGCAACCGAGATCATGCCGAGCAGGGTGGCAAAAAGCATCATCTGCCATATCCGGGTGCTGAAATGAGAGGCGGTGGCGGCCGGCAGGGTAAAGAGGGCGATCACCATCACAATCCCCACCACTCTGACCATCAGGACAATGGTGAGTGCGGTGAGGCAGAGCAGGAGCAGGGTGTAGAGTTCTGTCCTGATCCCGCGCAGACGGGCAAATTCCTCATCAAAACAGACGGCGATCATCCGGTTGTAGCTGAGGAGCCCCAGGCCGATCACGATCACATCCAAGACGGCAATGGTCAGCAGATCACGACCGGTGATCATCAGGATATTGCCGAAGAGATAGCTCATGGGGTCAATGTAGCCGGGGGTTTTGGCAATAAAGATGATGCCTGTTGCCATCCCGAGCACCCAGATGGCGCCAATCACCGAATCAACTCGTTCGTGGGAGCGCAGGCTGATCAGGCCGATAAGCAGGGCTGCTCCGATGGCGGCAACAATGGCGCCCAGCATCGGGGTCAGCCAGGGCAGTTCATATCGGGCTTGGCAGTAGAGGGCGGCACCAATCCCTCCCAGTACGCAGTGGGCAATAGCACCTGCCAGATAGGTCATTCGTCTTGCCACCACATAGGTGCCGATGATGCCGAAGGCTGGGGCGGCCAGAAGTCCCGCGAAAAGGGCGTAGCGGAGAAAGACCATGTTGGGGTCGGTGAGGGCGTTAAAGTATGTCAGCATGTGAGTGCCCCTGTTCAGAACAGCAGTGATCGTGGCGGACCATCCGCACATCCCCACCATACATCTCATGAATAATCTCCCCGGTCAACTCAGATGTCGGATGGATCTTGACCTGCCGATTGACGCAGAAAACCCGGCTCACCATTTGAGAGACAAAGCCGAGATCATGGGAGACGGTGAGCACCGTTACCCGGTTGGCCAGCTCCTTGAGAATCTCGAAGAACTGGAGCTCAACGCCGGGATCGACGTTGGCGGTGGGTTCATCGAGGAGCAGGATCTCCGGTTCGCAGGCCAGGGCTCGAGCAATGAGAATACGCTGCCGCTGTCCACCCGACAGGCTGTTGAATGGTCGGGGTGCCAGTCCATCAACGGCCAGTTCGGCCATGGCCTGCATGGCAATCCGCCGATCTTCAGCGCTATAGCGTCCCAAACCGATGGAGCCGGCCCGGCCCATGAGGACCACATCCATGACCGAGACGGGAAAAGAAGGGTCATATTGCAGATGCTGGGGCATGTAGCCGATCTTTTGCCGCGCCTGTTGCGGGGTGACGCCTAAGACCTTAATGGTCCCTGTCTGCGGGGTGAGCAGTCCCAGTATCAGCTTGAGCAGTGTTGACTTACCGCCGCCATTAGGGCCAACCAGGGCCACGGCATCCAGTTTTTGAATGGAAAAGGAGACATCGGTGAGGATAGGGATCTCTCCATAGGAAAAAGAGACCTGTTCGCACTGGACAGCTGGAATTTGAAGGGGCATAGAGAATTGCATTCTTTTCAAGGCGAATGATCCGGGAATGGTTGTCAGTGATGAGGTAGCAAAAGATTGAATTGAGGAAGCCTTGAGTGTCAATCAAAATTCTGATCTCCAAATTTCTTTAAGTTTATACCCTTTGATGATCCTTTGCAATCAGAGATCTGAGCTCGGCGAGCATTTCCCTTGCGCTTTCATGAGACATTCCGGGGAATGTTTCAGCTGGTTGTTGTGATGTTGTTTAGGCGTTCCTCAAGGGAATTTCTTGACTTGTTTGTTTCATGGCTTATAACTTGACTAAAGAGGCTACCTTCTCGAATATTTGGATTTTGCACTAACTGATTTTAAATCAACATACAAAAGGAGAAACCAGCATGGAACAGAAAGATATAGACACCTTTATGCAGAAAATAGCGCAGCAGCGGGATGAAATTGTATTGAAGATGCATCTGGCCAAGGCTGAAGTTAAGGATGAATGGGCAGTGGCCGAGAAAAAATGGGAGCATCTGAAGACCAAGACCCCGGTAGTGGCCCGTGAGGGTGGCGAAAGTTTGAAAGATGTGGGGGCCGCGGTTAAACTCGTCGGTGAAGAGCTCATGAACACTTATTCGCGTATTAAGAAAATCATCGAAAGATAGAAAAGGTATAGTGGAAAGGGTGGCATGGCTGTTGTTCTCCTTGCGTGAGCGTGCGGTGTTCTCTTCAGAGAGGATACAGCGGAATGGGATATAAAGAAATCACGGTCAAGCTGCCTCCTGATTATTCGCAGGAGCTGTTGCATGCCCAGGTGGCAAAGGCAGAGGGATTGCGGGACTTTTCCGTACAGATAGTCCATAAAAGTCTGGATGCCAGGAAAAAAGCGAATATCCATTGGCTGGTGCAGCTTTCTGTCCTCTCTCCTGAGATTCCTGGAGAGGTGCCGCCTGTTCCTCCCCGGCTCCTTATTCCTTTTCGGAAGAGAAAAGAAAAGGCTCTGGTTGTCGGTAGCGGACCGGCCGGTTTCTTTGCTGCCTTTGTCCTGCAGAAGGCCGGTTTTGAGACCACTCTGATTGAACGGGGGGCAGAGGTTCGAAAGAGGGAGGAGGGGATCAGGGTCTTTGAAGAGAGTGGGGTTTTTGACGCTAAAGGTAATTACGCCTTTGGCGAGGGGGGTGCAGGGACTTTTTCCGATGGTAAACTGACGTCACGCACGAAAAACATCTCTCTGGAAAAGGCTTTTATCCTTGAGAGTTATATTCAGGCTGGTGCGCCGCCTGAAATACGTTATCTGGCCCATCCGCATCTTGGCAGTGATAACCTGAAAAATATTGTCAGGGGGCTGCGTGAAGAGTTCATCAGGATTGGTGGCTCCATGCAATTTGAAACCCTGCTGACAGACCTTGAGGTGAAAAACGGCAGGGTTGTCAGTGCCTTGACTGATCAGGGGATCATTGAGGCGGATTATTATGTCATCGCCCCTGGCCATTCCGCCCATGAGACCTATCGCATGCTGATTGGTAAGGGGGTGGGATTTCGGCCCAAGAATTTTGCCATTGGCTGCCGACTGGAACATCCGCAGGCCCTGATCAACCGTGCCCAATGGGGTCGGGAAGAGCTGTCGGGGGTGAAGGCGGCTGAGTATCGCTTGACCTCTAAGGGTGACGGTAAGCTGCCGGTCTACACCTTCTGCATGTGTCCCGGCGGGGTGGTGGTCCCGGCCACTGCCTATGCCGACACCAATATCGTCAATGGCATGAGTCTCTATAAGCGGGATGGACAATTTGCCAATGCCGCCTGTGTGGCGGGGGTTAACCTGCATCAGCTGCTGGGTCGTGAACTGAGTGCTCAGGAGGCTTTGGACTGGTTGGGGGTTCTGGAACAGAATTTTTTTCACCATGGCAAGGGCTATCAGGCCCCCTACTGCCGGATCGATGACTTTATCCACTGCAAGGAGCCAAGAGGGGATGTGCAGTCCAGCTATCCATTAGGGCTTATGCCCGCGCCCCTGTGGAATCTCCTACCGCAGGGAATCAGCGCCTCCATCCGGGAAGGTCTGAAGGAGTTTTCCCGTAAGATCAAAGGCTTTGAAACCGGAATCATCATGGGCCTTGAGAGCAAGACCTCCTCGCCTATTCAAGTTCTGCGCGAGGCAGATGGCCGATGTTACGGATTTGAAAATCTCTATCTGGTTGGAGAAGGCAGCGGTTATGCCGGCGGCATCATCTCCAGTGGTACCAACGGCATCAAGGCGGCGCTCCAGATTGCCCAAGCTTGAGATATCTAAAATGTCTAATGAATCTCCCCTCGAGTGGCGTCCCACTGGTAGCAAGGGATAATCTTTCCCTACAGCCTACCGGCTTCTAAAAAACTGAAGTATTCATTCCTGCTGAAGATAATGTGGTCCAGCAGCTCAAGGCCTATGATCTCACCTGCTGCTTTAAGCTGGGCGGTGATATTGATATCGCTTGCTGACGGACCAACTCCACCTCCAGGATGATTGTGGGCAACGATGATAGCCGAGGCTCGGTCGGTCAACGCATCGGCGAAGACTTCACGCGGATGGACCGGACTCCGGTCAATCAGGCCAATTGACACGACGCGGATATTTAAGATTTCATTAGCGCCGTTGATTGAGGCACAGAGGAAATGCTCCTGTTTACGATCAGCATAGTGGCGGACATGGGGTAAGAGATCCGCCGGGGTAACGATTTTTGCACCCTCCGGCTTGATACGGCGGCGGGCGAACTCGATGGCCGCGAGAATCAGGGTGGCCTTGGCGTCACCCACGCCTGCAAACTGCGTCAAGTCTTCAGCCTTCACTTCCAGCCCCTTTTCGTCAATGACCCGAGCCAGCTTCCCGGCCAGGGTCATGACATCCATCCCGGGTGTACCTTTTCCCAGTAGAACCGCCAGCAGTTCCCGATCGCTCAAGGCTTCCGCCCCTTTGCGGAGCAGTTTTTCTCGCGGTCGGTCGGCTTGGGGAATCTGGGCTATGGTCTTGCTCATGAATTCATACCGCTGCTGAGAGATGGTTTTGAATAACTGTTATGGCCATAATGTCGAAGATTCCGCCGATGCTGATGTACCTGGAATCGGAGAGAGCTTCGTAGCCACCCGGCAACTCTTCGTATGCAGTTTGGATCTCGCCGTTCACCTGTCCGCGATAAGCGCCTTTGAGGTAGCTGGAGTCATCCCGATGAGTGATCACCGTACTGTGAATGACCGGGTCAGTGGCTTTTTCCTCCGTGATCTGCTTGATGTAGAGCGCCTCGTCGTCAGTAATAGCGAACTGGGCCTGGATCTCCGCGATCATGTCCTGAACGGTCACCTTCTTCGGGGTCGGGCCGGATCCAGTTTTCCCCTTGCCTGGTCTGAGCTTCACCGTTCCCCCGCCGCTCTCTACCCCTTGATATTTCACAGCGGCCTTGATGACTTCCGTCTGACGAATCTGCTGCATCAGCTCGGAGACGCTGCCTGCCTTGATGAGCTGCGGGCCGACGTATTCGGCAAAGGTGGCGAGTTGTTTGATCTCCGTCCCAAAGGTGAAGAAGCAGCTGAGGAAGTGAAAACTTTTCACGAAGCGGGCAAGCAGATAGATGAAGGTCTTGCGTTCTTCAGGATCGGAAATTTTTGACTGAAAGTGGGTCCGCAATGCATTGACCGAGAACTGCACCTGGGCATCCGTGCCGGTCGCGAGCATTTTTCCGAGATCGGCAGCATCCTTCCGGGTGAACAGACCGGCAGCCAGAATCTCGGCGTACAATTTCAGGCAAAGTTCCTGATCCGGCTCGTCCGGCTCGAAGGGCGTGCCTTTCCGGTATTTGACGAAGGCCTTGAGGATCGCCTTGGCGTTATTGGTGAAGTCCACGACCACGACACGATCCTTGCCTTGGTGGCAGCGGTTCAGCCGGGAGAGAGTCTGTACGGCGTTTCGGTCCACCACCGGCTTGTCGAGGAACATGCCGGCTAAAAGAGGCTGGTCGAAACCTGTCTGAAATTTGTTGGCCACGATCAGCAACCGGTAGTCGTCACCCTCGAACCGCTGTTCGATCAACTCGCCGTCTTTTAACTCGTTGACTGCATACTCGCTGATCGGTGCATTCGTTGCTGGATGGACAAAATCCGAGAAGGCGTAAAGTGCCTTGTAGGCTGTGTTGCGCTCCTTGAGCTTTTCCTTGATAATCTGAAAATAGCGCAGCCCGGCAATGCGGGAGCTGGTGACGATCATCGCCTTGGCGCGTCCATCGATGAGCGGCATCACATCCTTCTCGAAGATGCGCAGCATTACCTCGGCTTTGTACTGAATGAGGCCGTCGTCTTGAAAGGCAACGTTCTTCAAGGCCTTGGCTACCACACCCGCTGGATAGTGCTTTTCCTCCTCCGCCTTCGGCACAACCGGGCAATGGAGGTTGTAGAGCGTCTTGTAGGAAATGATACTGGTTGCCACATCGACGATATAGCCTTCAGCGATGGCCTCGGCCTCGGAGTAGGTGTCGAATGGAGCGCCGAAGAGGGTGACGGTGGCCGGTGCCGGTGTGGCGGTGAAGGCAACGATCATCTGATTGCAGTCATGTTCGCGGATGATCCTGGTGAGTTGTTCTTGCGGATCCGGCTCCGGGGGATCACCATCGGGCTCATCGGATTTGCGGAACGGCAGGCGAATGGCCGCCCCCATCCGGCCTTCCTGCGAGCGGTGGGCCTCATCAATCAGGAAGGCGACCCGCAGTTTTTTCAGCTCGGGGTTCTTCTCAATCTCGTCCAGCACCCAGGCAAACTTCTGCTGGGTGGTGACAATGATCGGTTTGCGCCCCTGGAGGAAGCGCAGCAGGTCATCGGCCCTGTGCGCCAGACCGATGACCTCTTTGAGGTGGCTGAAGTTTTCGATCTCGTCCTTGATATTGGTGTCGAGCGCCTTGCGGTCGGTGAGGATGAAGACCAGATCCACGAGCTTCTTGCTGGTGCCGGGTTTGAATAGGCTGTGGATGCGGTCTGCCAGCCAGCAGATGGTCAGTGTCTTGCCGCTGCCCGCCGAATGATTGATGAGATACTTGCGGCCGATATCACCCCCGGCGGCGAACTGCGTCGAGATGTCGTCCGCCACCTTCCGCACTGTGCGGCTCTGGTGGTAGCGAGGAAACAGGGTAACGGCTGGACGCTCCGGCTTGTCGTCCTCCGCCTCGCGCCGGGGCACGCGGATGAGAAAGAAAGAGAGCGCTTCCAGCAGCTGCTCTTTGGCCAGCACCTCGCGGTAGATGAACTCCACCGGATATTCGCTGCCATTGGTGCTTATGGCCTTATTGCTCAGGCCGGTGTTATGCCAGCGGAAGTTCTCTTCCCGGCTCGGGTCGGTGGCGGCCATGACGTCGCTGGTATCGGCGGCCAGGTAGAGGAAGGGATGCTGAAATACTTTATGGGCATGGTCACGACCGGCGTATTGAGCTACGGCGTCATGCACAGTCTGGTTCCTCTCGTGTTTCAACTCAAGGGCGACGATGGGCAGACCGTTGAGGAAGAAGACAAAATCAATCTCCTGATTGCTTGCGCCGAAATAAAAATGCGGGCGGAAGGTGAAGCGGTTCTCACTGTGTTTTATGGCAGCCGCGCTTTCAAGGGAGCGGGGTTTGGGGTAGAACAGCCGGAATTCCAGCCCGCGCACCTTCAGGCCGTGGCGCAGCAGTATCCACAACGGCGTGTGTGCCAGTTCCTTGCGCAGGGCCTTAAACACCTCGTTCCGTGCGTCCGTACTGTAGGCATCCTGCAGTTTTGTGAGGGTATCGGTCTGGGTGGCTTGCAGGAAGGCCCAGAACTGATCTTCGGCAATGGAATGTTCGGTGTCTGTAATATCGGATTGTTCCAGTACGCCATACCCATGCTCGCGGATTAGGGAATCCGCAATGTGCTGCTGAAATTTTAACTCGGGGGCTCGGGGCAGTCCGCGTTGTTTTTTGACAGGCGCTTTTTTCTTTCCGGCCATGGTCAATCCTTGTCCGCTTTCAGCCTTTTCGGCTTCCTGGCGGCCAGCTTTTTGAAGTTTCCGTCCGAGATGACCGGCTTGCCGGTCTGGGTCTCAATGTCCTGGCGCGTCCTGCCGGCCACCGCCCCTCCGTCCCTGGCGTCCTTTGCCAGCGGTTCCATGCCTTGTGAATCCCGGTCGCGGTGCAGCTCGGTGGTGGTGGCCTCGGCCAGCATGGTCAGGATCAGTTCGATGTCGGTCATGTGGTCGCGCAGGTTTTCGCGCTGCAGATCTTTTACCTGCTTGTACTCATCAACCTTGAGACCGAATGCGCCCTGCATGATCTCGTTGGTGAGGATGGCATATTCCAGACTGGTACGGGCGCCCCGGTCCTGCCATTCTCCGGTCAGGTCCTGGCGCACGGCAATTCCGCGTAGCCGTTTGTCGATCCACTCCTTGGGATAGCCCTTCTTTTCGTAGAGTTCCTGCATCCGGGCCATGGCCAGTTCAGGATTCTCGATCTCGTCGATGCGTTCCTTGCCGATCCGTGCCAGCCAGCGCTTGAAAGGCTCGGCCTTGGGCGAGGGAATGGACTGGATCAGACGGAAGATGCCCTCGCTATTCCAACACAGAATTTTTTGACGCCCGCCAGTCGTTGTAAACGCCAGCCCAAGGGGGGGGGCAAATTGCCCCCCCCCTTGGAAAGCCTCGGCCAGGGAGGTGTCGCGCCGCCGCATGTCCTTGAGGTAGCCGGAGGGATTGGCGGAGTCGGTAAGGATGGCTACCACATCCACAATGACGAACCACCATTCGCCCTCATGGAGGGTCTTCCTGATTTGCTTACCTTCAAACAAGGCCGGTTTGACTATCTGTTTCTCAATCATGTTGTTCACTCCTGCTTTGTGCCCGCCGCACATCCGCCTCGCTGATCCGGCGCTGGCCGGTGACGCATTCGTGAATCAGCGACTTACGGTAGGCGGTGAGGGTGGAGATTTGGGATTCAATCTGCGCAACAAGTGGATAGAACTCAGTTTCTTTTTCTTGTATGAAAGCAGTGATTTGCTTCTGTTCGGCAACATGTGGTACCGCTAATTTGAAACGACCAAGATTGGCCATCGTGAGTTTGGGTTGTGCTGCACCAGTGACGACAAGTGATAAGTCTTGAGATTCGAGTAGAGCTACGAAAAATGCATTGTCCCCATCCCAGCGTGGTTTGAGGATGTGGGCGTGGTTGTTCACCCAGAACTTGCCTGACGCCAAAAATGCCAAAGGCTTGGAGCGGGTCAGGAGGTTCGCGCCATCTTCAGCGATGAGGATGTAAGTGCCATCGAACAGATAGGCTTCGACTTTGTCAATCACACCCGACGCGCCATAGTAGTCGTAGGTTTTCTCGGTCATCACTCCACGATCCGCGGCACTCAATGGGACGCGGATCGTGTTGAAGAACTCCATCACATCTTTGACGCGCACCAAACGCCAGTGCTGCGGCATTTCAGGAATCCATTCCACGTCGGTGTGCTGCGTTTTTACCAAGGAGTTCAAACCCATTGTCACTGCGTGCTTGATGATGGACTTGCGGAGTGCGTCGAGGGTTGCGCGTTGGCTCTGTTTGGCGGCTATCGCCCCGTCAATGGCTGCACAGCTCACATCCAGGTATGTCGCGATGCGCTGTTGCTCGGGCAATGGCGGTAGCGGGACAGCTAAGGCGTTGAAGTCCTTGTCACCAACTGCGGGGTAGCCAACGCCAGTTGCTGCTGCCTCGAAATACTGTCGCGCGTTCTCGGATATAAGGTGGTAGTAGGAAAATTGCGGAGACAGCCTGCTTGGTTGTGGCTCCACAACATTGAAGCCGGTTGAACATACAAGGTGTGCCGAAGCCTCCGGAAAGAAGGCAACCGCCTGCAGGTTAGGTCTTACTGAAGAAATCACAGTGCTCCCGGCTGTGCTACCCGTCGTCGCGCTCGGGACGGCGCATCTTCAAAACGAAGGCGTTCGATGGCACTGTGGTCAACGATACCGTGGTAATCGACGTTTGAGATCTCGAGGTAGTTAAACTCGTAGTCTGGGGCTGTACCAGCGGACAGCGTGTGGGCATTGATTGCAGCCACGTCCTTGAGCCGCTCTCTTACCCAGCCTCTTGGAGCGCTGCTCATTTCGCCAGCCCCACCAGCATCTTCTCTGCCTCCTTCTCCAGCCGCCAGAACTCCGCCAACAACTCTTTGGCAGGCGTGGGCGGCTGGTAGCGGTAGAAGTATTTATTGGGCAGGATCTCGTAGCCGAGTTGCGGGCTGTCTTCCCAGCGGATGATGGGCTTGGCGATTTCCCGTTGTAGAAAGGCCTCGATCTCCTCGCCGTGCGGGATGTATTCATCGTCCTGCACGTAGTGGCGGTGCGTCCATTCGACGGCGAGAATTTCCGGCTTATCCCCCAGGGCCTCCTTGAACTTTTTGGCGACGCTGTCGGTCGGTTTGAGGGTGAACTCTGCTGTCTGTTCGGCCCTCATCCCCGGTCCTTCTCCCGGAGGGCGGGGGGAAGAAAATGTGACGCGGAAAGTGAGGGCGCTGTCGTGGAACTTCAGTTCTTTGCTAAGGTTGGCTGTGGTGAAGGCCTTCTCGTAAGGCTCAGTGATGATGGCCGGCTGGTCGTCTGCATCGCTCTGCCAAAAGACCACCTTGACCTTATGGAAGGCGAAGTCCTGTGTCTGAAAAATCTTCACCTGTTCGTCTTCAAAACCGGCTTTCCAGCCCTGCTGATACCGTTCCTCGATCCATTGCCGGTGGCCATCGGTCATCCGGTTGCGCTTGTTGCCGAATGCCTTCGGCTCTTTTTCAAACTGTTGGCGACCATCAATGAGCATCACCCGGCCGCGATGGCTGGCGGGCTTCTCGTTGCGGAGCAGCCAGATATAGGTGAAGATGCCGGTATTGTAGAAGAGCTGGTCGGGCAGCATGACGATGGCGTCGAGCCAGTCGTTCTCCAGAATCCAGCGGCGTATCTCGCTCTCACCAGAGCCGCAATCGCCATTGGAAAGCGGCGAACCGTTGAAGATGATGGCGATACGGCTGCCGCCTTTTTCCGGTGGTTGCATCTTGGCCAACATGGTCTGCAGGAAGAGCAGTGCCCCGTCATTCACCCGCGGCATGCCGGCCTGGTAGCGGCTTTTTATCAGCTTGCGGGCTTCCTTCTCGTAGCCGTCCTTGCCGCCCCAGGTGACGCCGAAGGGCGGATTGGAGAGCATGAAGTTGAACTGGTCATCCGGCTTGGCAAGCTGGTCACCCGGCTCGCGGCTGGTAGCCTCGTGGGGAATCAGTGAGTTGCCGAGGAAGACCTTGGCCTGCTGATCGTTTTTGATGAGCAGGTCGGCCTGGCAGATGGCGTAGTTGGTGGGAGAGAGCTCCTGGCCATGGACGGTGACGAGTTTCTCGACCTTGCTGCGCTGGGCTGGCGTGGCGGCCCGGTCCAGCAGATGTTCCTTGGCCACGGACAACATGCCGCCGGTACCGCAGGCGGGATCATAAATGGAAACGTGATGGTCCGGGATGGGAATATCCAGCAGCTCAACCATCAGCCGGATAACCTCGCGCGGGGTGAAGTGCTCTCCGGCCTCCTCGCCGCTCTGTTCTGAGAAGCGGCGCAAGAGCTCTTCGTAGATATAGCCCATCTCCAGACCGGAGAGCTGGTCCGGACCCAGTTCCAGCTCCTTGTATTGATTGAGAAGCGGGGCCAGCCGGTTGTTCTTTACTATGGTAGTGATCGTATTTCGATAGTTGAAGTGCTCGATGATATCGTCAACGTTCTTCGAAAAGCCGTTGATGTAGACGCGGAAATTCTCATCCAGCAGCGTATAGTCTTCCTCATAGACCTTGCGCAGTGTCCATTCGGTCTTGTTGGAGAAGGGCGACTGCTGGGGATTCATTTCCAGATCCTTGACCAGTCTGGCAAGCTCCTTGTCGGTGAGCGTCGGCCGTTTGGCCTGCACCTCGGCACTCTTGGCCTCACGCCAGGCCAGTAGTACGCACTCCAACCGTCGGATAACGATGATCGGCAGGATGACGCCCTGGTATTCGTAGGGTTTGAATTTGCCGCGCAGCCGTTGAGCAGATTTCCAGATATTGCCGGCAAGGTTGTCGAGCTTGGGTTTGTTGAGGGAGAGGGCCATTGACGAAATCCAGTTTGTTGAAGAGCTTATGTTTTAGGGATTGTTTTTTGAAAGATATCAAAAAAAGAAAAATCTGTATTGCCTTGCCAGTGCTGAAAAGCAATAATATGCCGCATTTTTAGCCCCCCTTTTAATCCCTCAAATCCATCTTCATAACAATGGATCAGGAAACTCTCAATTTCTTTCATTGGTTCCTTGAGATGTTCGTCCATTTCCTGTTGAAAACGTTCCAACTTTTCATGTTGACTGAGTGTGGTATCGGCGGCGATTGCATCGAGGCTTGATGTATTGGCAGGTTTTTCCAAGGCAAAATGAGCAAAAAAGTCATCATGACTGGGGACAAAGTCAGGGATTGCTGTAAAAAATTTGTTAACGATTTGTATATGAGAGAGGGAAGCAGTTGTCCGACTCAGGTGTTTGTCAAAAAACGCGATTGCCTCTATTGCCCGGTCGAATGAATTAACATCCAGATACAGGTGATCTTTCGTTGGCAGATAAAAGGATCCAAGGACAATCGATCCGACGTGTTTGGGGAGGTTTTTAATGGGAGTTTGGAATTTCAATTTCCTGGCTTCTTCATCATAATGCCAGACCCATCTCTGTCTGTCCGCATCGAAAGCCATGCATTTCAATTTGCTGAACGTTTGTTCCATTGCATCTTTGTCGAGCAAATCATAATGAATTCTTACCAACTGGAGCGGCTCGCCGGTCAATGTGGTCAAAAGAGCCTTTTCATTTTCATCGATATGAAATTCCTGTGGCCATTTTTTTTCCGGTGTATGTTGCTTGTTGCGACTCAGTAATCTCTTTAATTTGTTGCTCATGGGTTTTCGTATTCTTTGTAGTGAAAAAAAAAGCATCTAACTATCTTGTTTTCCATACCGAATTCGGGCGGCAGTTACTTTAACTGTCAACTTTCTTCTTCGGGCTATTGTCCCAGAGCATCGGCTCGTTTACGATTTTCCAGCCCCATTTCAACAGTCCGAGCAGGGTAAACGAGATCCATAGGGCCCAGGCCAGCATTGCCACTCGGTAGGCGAGCATGGGAATGGAGAATAGCCAGCCCTGCGGCAGATGGTGTCCGCTGATGTCTTGATACCAGCGCAGCGTCCTGCCGTTGGATCCATTGCCGATAATATTCATGTCAGGGTGTCCCAGCAGTCCCTGGCTGATTGCCCAGACCAGGGCCATCATGGCCAATACGGTCAGGAAAACGAGACCGGTCTGGATCAGATTGAAGGAGTTCTTGTCTATCTCTGCTCTGATTAACTTCCGGAAATGGAGGGCGACAAGCCAGCCCACCACCAGCAGACAACTGAAGAGGTTGCTCATGCTCATACCGATACCCAGCAGGAAAAGTTGGTAAAATTTCAAGGGCGTCAGGCCACTTTTATTGATCGCAAAGGCCACCAATGCCACCACCAGCAGCGTTGACCAATACAAAATAGCCGGGCCCATCAAAGGCCCCCCCAGGAAAAGTGGCCATCTGTCCTGCGGCAGGGTCACATCGATGGCGGCGTTGACGCTGGCTGTGCCGAGATCAATTTGCGGTGTTTTGTAGAAAACGCTCATGCCGGAAGGCTCACGCCATTCAAGGGAGATATCCTGTTTTCCCGGGATGATCGGCAATGATATTTTGGAGCCATCATGACGGACTTGCTGAACTGTACCGTTAATAGTGACCTTCTGCAGTTGTGCATCGGCAGGTAAGGTGATGATGTGCTGTCCCCCTTGACTGCTGCGGATTGACAGATCCAACTTGCCGTCGCTGGCCCGTTTTCCCGGACGCAGCTGGAGAGAGCTCCTGTCAATGGTGAGGGTCTGGCCGTCAATGCCCTCAGGACGTGAGATCAGTAGTGTTACTTCTTCGCCTGGCCAGGGATGCCAGGTTGGATACCAGCGTGCTCCCTGTTGATGGAGGATAACCGGAATCCCCGCTGTTTCCATGTGGTAGATCGGACTGACATCAACTCGCCAGGTCTCAGTCCATTGATAGGTCTCCGCATGTTTCAGGATGAGCCGGTCGCTTTTTTCAAGGACAGACTCCCAGTGCAGTTCACTGTCCTCGGCATCGAGCGTAATCAGTGCCTGTCCTTTCTGCACCCGGATGCCTTCGGTGAGTACCGATTCTCCTTGAAGCAGGGGGATATCCAGAACAATGGCCGAGCCGCTTGGGCTCGTGCGGATGATCCTGGTTTCAACCTTCCAGGTCAGGCCGAGCAAGAGGGTGCGCTCAATGAGAACAAAGGGCGGCAGGATCCCGCTCTCCAGGATCTGAGAGGAAGGTTCCTCCTTGTCAAGTACCCGTTTGAACTGGAGCTGATTGTCGGGGATCCCCTCATGGATTCCTTCCACAATCCAGCCCTGGGCATCGGAGGTAATATGATGAGGGCGCAGGGGCAGTGGAAGCTGGATGCTATTCTGTCTTGGGATTTTACCCTGCATCCGGATCTGGTGGCTGCCTTCAGGTATCAGGACCCAGATTTGCTGCTCTGTTCTGAAGAGAGCGGCTGCGGGCGTATTATCGATAAAGACCTGTTGTGGAAGCCAGTGATTGGCATGGCCGGGAAGGGGGATGGCCCCGTCAATCTGGCTGTCCACCTGCATGGTCAGTCTGAGGGCTTCCGGGCTTAAAGTGACGGTCATGTCACTGATATCGGCACAGTCGGGAAAGCAGTCCGCCTTTTCCAGCAGTCGGGTGCGGAGCTGTTCAAACAGTTCTGGCGATGGAATTTCACCGGCCCGGACAGGGGCTGGGCAATACAGAAATCCCAGGAGAAGCGGAAGGATAAAATAGCTCTTCCAGTTCGGCAGGCCCCAGCCTCTTCCCGGGCGCCAGCTGATGTTCAACAGGCCCATGGCCAGCATGGACATCAAGAGGACACGGGCAAAGGCCAAGGCCAGATTGGTCTTTGGCCCGATAAGGGTAAAGGTTATGTGTTGATCACGCTGCACCGGTCCCGACCAGTACATGGAGATCGCATTCCACTGCCACGCGGGAAGCCCGGGGCCGGTCTGCTGGATCATCTTGGGGTCATATTGCGAGACTTGACTTTGATAAGGAGAAATGGGGGCAGTAGATTGGCTCATGAATTTGTTCGCCTTGTCCTTTGTGCCTCTGGCCATCCCTGCCGACCGCGACACATTATCCGTGGCTGATTCCATGAGTACTGCGTTCGGGGCCAACCCTATTGCCGCTTGAGTCGGGGGTGCCTGTGGTGCTGCTCTTTGTTCCGTGAAAGTGGTCATGGACTGCCGGGGTTTTTCCAGTTGCGGATAAATTCCTACCCGTAACTGGTTAATGGCAAAGGGGATGGCAATGATAATCAGGGTAAGAAGGGTGAGGGCTTGATAGCCTTTGATGATTTGTTGGAATCTTCCTGTCGGCAGGTGACGGAGCAGGGCCACACCCAACAGGATAGCCAGCCACACCCATCGAGGCGCCCCTGGTTCGTGGTAGCTGAGCACATAGGAAAGAAAGGCGATGACGGTTAAGGATGGTCGTGCATAGAGTCTGGCTACGGTCAGGGTAAAGATGATGACCAGGAAAAAATCGAGCAGGCTCCAACGCTCAATCCAGGTGTCGGCAATGGAGTCGATACCGGTGGCATTGAGGAGTTTCCATCCTGGCGGCAGGTGAAGGGTGGCCTGAACTTTTTGAAAATCATGATCCCAGCCGGTAGCAGGCAGGGTGGAGATTCGGCCGGAATAGGTGCTGTCTGCAGTGAGTTGCAACTGTCCTTCCCGCACTTCAACCCCTGCCTTCTCATTCCCCGCACGTTTGGTGATGAACTGCTCTCGATTATTGATCATCACCCTGCCAAGCTCAATGGGTGGTGCCATCTCCAGTCTCCAGCCATTGTTTTTCTGGCCGCTGATAATATCCTGGAAGGTGTAGCCCGAGCCGTCAAAGCGCAGCCAGAGATTACGTTGCAGGCTCAATTGATCAGGAGGAGGCTGCGGTGAGCCGCGCCGTGTCTCCTTGAACTGCAGGGTGTCCCCGGCAAGCATCCGGTATGCTGGAAAGGTGCGCCATTCTTCAGGCATTGAGGTCAGCTGGGGGTCAACGGGTAAAACCCCTTCAATTTCCACGGTGCGCAGATCTGGATGGGCTTGGAAGGAAATGATCTCTTCAGAAGGCCAGAACTGATCATCTGGCCGGACCCAGTGGTATGTCGTTATCGGGCCAACATGCCGGGTGGTGAGCTTTATTGTCCATTGTCCGGGCCGGACCTGAACCCGTATTCTGCCGTCAGGCTCAAGTCGTGCCGGCAGGTCGCCGCTCAGGGAGAGGGGGGTGGTCTGTCCGGTGACAAAGGCCGGCCCGAGCACCACTTCCCGGGCGGCCCCACCGATATCAAGTTTGATCTGGGTTACCGTCTGTGCGGGAATGGTATCATCAATGAGCCGGTAGATTAGCAGGGTCAGGCTGTTTTCGATTTTTTCCGTCTTTTCTCTGGAGGTCTGCAGCCAGAGTCGGTTGTCGTTGTCAAAATTGGGAAAATCAATGGCCTGCTCTTTCAGAACCAGGGAGATGAGGCCGGTATGGGCCGGGATGGTTAGATATTCAGGAAGCCTTGACCACTGAAACTTTCCAGTGATTTCATAATTGCCGTTCTTGACCCGTATCTTGGGAACGCCCTCCCTGTTCATGACCAAGGCCGTCTGGTCATTCACCTTGACATCAATGGGCCAATGGTCTGTGTCTCCAGGAAGCTGTAACCAGCGTTCATGCTGGATCAGCCATTGCTGCCGGAAAGAGCCCCCTTGCTCCGTCACCCTGATATCCAGTTGTGATGGCCATTCGCACAGGAGAACGGAGGAGTCATTGTAGGAAGGAGGGCAAAGCAGTTCCTCTTCATGCCCATGGAGAACCCAGTCAACCCAGGGGGCTAATGGAGGAGGAATCTTGGCAGGATCTGCTGCATGAGAAATATCAGGGGAAAAACAGGTGAGAAGAAAGAGGAAGATAATTCCGGCACAGAAGTTCATGGATTGTTTCTCCTGGAGATTATGACAAACGAAGCAATGCTTCTCAAATTTCTCATTATCTACACAAACGAACTTCTTTTGCAAGGCACAATCATGGCTGCCCGGGTGGTGTCAGATCATATTTGTTAGATTGTATTGCGGAAAAAAAGGGGGCAAAAAAAAAGGGGAGAGGCCTAGAATGGCATCTCCCCTTTAAAACGGCTTAAAAATCAACTGGTCAGATTATACGCAACCGGTTGGTTTTGGCAGACCAGCCATCTTGCAAGCACCTTTACCAGGGCCGGATGGGAACAACTCATAAATTCTTTTCAATGGGAAGCCAGTGGTCTTGGAAAGAATACGTACCATTGGGGCAATACCGTTCTTCCTGTAGTATTCCTGAAGAGCATCAATTACTTTTCTGTGCTCGTCAGTCATTTCGCTAATACCCTCAACACTTTTTACGTATTCAACCCAATTTTCATTGAATTCCTTGGCGTTGAGCAGGAATCCGTCTTCATCTACTTCAAAGCTGGTTCCACCGTGTTCTAATGTAGGCATGTTAACCCTCCTTACGAAAAATATTGTTTATTGGTTTTCACCGTTTCTAGAGCAAAAAATGATTTTGCTTTATTACTATAAGCAATTTTGTTTGTCAAGTGAATGGCGAATCATTTTATGCATTATCCATTTTTCAAAAAATATCAGACAGCAGCTTACATAGGAATCGAAAATGCTGCAAGCAGTACAAGGGATGTATGAGTAAGTTTTTGATCTGTCATGTCGAATTGGCCCTGGAAGGGATTGTTGCGAGATGAGCTTATTTTTCTTTTTGTCTATTCCCTTCAGGGATGATCGTCAGGGCGTCATCTATATGTCGGCAGAAAATATTACCGATAGCCGGCAAGGTGCTAAGTCCCTGCGCAACAATTTCGACCCTTATATCTGCGCGGTTCAGAAGGCTCATCCATGAATCTTTATTCTTTCCGGCCAGATCCCGGTAAAAATGCATCCCTGCCACCAGCAGTAGAGGGATGATGCAGACTTCTTTGAAGCCGGCGGCAGTGAGGTCAGCAATGACCTCACTGCTTGAGGGGACACATTCTTCAATCACGCCGACAAAGAGCCTGGGGCCGAACTGTCTGCGCATGAAATATTGGAGAGCCGGGTAGGCGCACCAGGCAGGATGATCGGTGCCATGTCCTATCAGGAGGACAGCCTGATCAGGATGAGCGTTGATAAGAGGGGCAAGACTTGTACAGAGGGCCTGGTAATCTGCTGGTGAGCTGAGCAGGGGCAGGCCTATTGAAGTGCGGATGGGACTTTTTCCTGTCTCTTCCACCAGGCGGATGAATTCATGTCCGCCGAGCAGGTGGAGCGACTGAACGACTGCCCAGGGAAAGTGTTGGCGTGATAATGCCTCCAGTACTTCATAGGGGCTTGAAATCGTCTGTTGCCGCTGGTCGGTGACCCTCTCTTTGATCATCCGTGATGACCAGGCCCAGAAAATCTCATGATCAGGGAAACGGTCCCTGATCCGGGCGTCCAGAAGATCATAGCTGGCTCGAGCCTTTGCGGTGGTGCCAAAGGCGGCGATGACAATGGGTATGAGGCGCATGTCTTTTTCTGAATAAAGGTGTCTATTCTTTATAAGGGTGTGCTGGATTAATAGGTCAGTTGTTTCAGAGAACTGGGGGGCGGGTGTAGGCACGTCCAGGGTAGTTCTTTTCTCTCTACCTATCGTAATTTAACTTGAAAAACGATAAAAAAATATCATTATTGCGTGATTCGCTGTTGGCATCTGCTGAATATAAAAATTCTCTAAGCCCTTGTCGCAAAATAACAGTGCTTGAACATGATTAGAACGGCATTAAGTGCCGTAACAGATTGGTCAGAAATGTAATGGGTATTCTGTTACGGCTCTTAAACTTTTTATTCCGTTCCCCCCATTTTCCTGCTACATTGCTTATGGTCTTCTTGAGATCAGAGCTCTTTTGCTCTTCACACTAATCATACTATACTATGCCTTTGATCAGGAGTAACTCCATGACAGCACCTTCTTGCCAGAAAACAGCCAGTAAAGAGAAAGAACAAGGTCTGGCCGATGTCGTCGCCTGTAATTCAGCGATCTGTTTTATTGACGGCCAGGAAGGGCGTCTGATCTATCGTGGCTATGATGCCCTTGATCTGGCCCGCAACTCCAGCTTTGAAGAAGTCGCATATCTGCTCTGGTACGGAAGACTGCCGGGGCTTACGGAATTTCAGGCCTTTCTTGATGGCTTCACTGGCGGTATGCAGCTGCCGGTTGAGACCACCATGATCTTGCGTATGTTTCCCAATGCCGCTACCTCTATGGAGGTCCTGCGCACGGCGGTCTCCTCTCTTGGTCATTGGGATCCAGACAGCGGCAACACCCGCCTGGATGCCTCGTTGCGCAAGGCTCAGCGCTTGACGGAACGCATTCCGCTAATCATAGCCGCTCATCAGCGCTTAAAGAATGGTCAGGAACCCATTACCCCCATTCCCAATCATGGCATTGCCTATAACTTTCTCTATACCCTGCAGGGACAAGAGCCCGATCCCGATATTGTCCACGCCCTTGATGTGGCCCTGATTCTCCACGCTGATCATGAGTTGAATGCCTCGACCTTTGCCGCCCGGGTCACTGCCGCCACCATGTCTGATATCTATTCGGCGGTGACCAGTGCCATTGGAGCCTTGAAAGGACCGCTGCACGGAGGGGCCAATGCCGATGTGATGGATATGTTTGAGGCCATCGGCGCGCCGGAGAAGGCGGAATCGTGGATTCTGGATCGTCTGGCTGTCAAGGGTAAAATTCCTGGCTTTGGACATAGGGTTTATAAATGTGAAGATCCCCGGGTCGGCATCATGAGAGAATATGCCGAACAGATTACTCGTAAGGCAGGCGATACCCGTTTCTATGAGATTGCCCAGGTGGTGGAAAAGACCATGCTGGCCAACTCCAAGGTCTTTCCCAATGTTGATTTCTACACTGGAACCCTCTATAGGGCTATGGGAATTCCCACTGATCTCTTTACCCCTATCTTTGCCATGAGTCGAGCGGTGGGCTGGACCGCCCATATTCTGGAGCAATGGCGCAATAACCGCCTGATCCGGCCCAGCGCCAAGTATGTTGGACCTTCTTTGCAGCATTATATCCCTATTGAAACCAGGACTCCGTAAGCTGGGGTGGATGAGTGAGGCTGGCCGCTTGGGAAAAGGACGAAGAGAGTTGTGACGTCATACCGGCCTTGGCATGGATGTGGGAAGAATACACTCCTTTTTTCTGTCCTGTTTTTTCAATAAACCAATACGAGGTGTCCGATGACTGAAACTGTATTGCATCCACCCAAGTGTCTCTATCGAATGGCCAGACCTGCTATCAGGCCCCAATCACACAGCCTGAACATGATCGGATTTGGTTTTGACGGCACCGCCTGTTTTCGCAAGGGAACGGCCATTGCTCCGGATGCCATCCGCTTGGTGGCCTCGGATATCGAGAGTTATTCACCCTATCTGGATCTTGATCTGGAAGAGACAGCTCCCTTTTACGATCTGGGAAATCTCATCGTCCAGCAGAGTGGTGATGCCCATAAAGATTACCTGGCGGCCCATGAACGCTTCCTTGAGCTTGTCGGGGACCTTGATTTTGCCGAGGCGGGAATTAAATTCCTGACTCTGGGCGGAGAACACTCCATCTCTTATTCCTTTGTTGCCCGGTATCTGCAGGCTTATCCCGATCTGGTGCTGCTGCATCTCGACGCCCATGCTGACCTGCGGGATGAATATCAGGGCTACCATTATTCCCATGCCTCGATCATCCGAAGGTGTCTGGATCATTTTGGCCCTGGACATCAACTGCTGCAGTTCGGCATTCGTTCCGGCACCAAGGATGAATATGTCTGGATGCGTGAAAATCATACCCTGGCACCAAGCCTTGATGCCTTTGTTGCCTTCATCGAAGGGCTGCCGGCCAGCCGACCCATTTATCTTACTCTCGATCTTGATTACTTTGATCCGGCCTTTCTTCCGGGAACCGGAACTCCGGAGCCCGGCGGGCAGGATTTTTTCTCCTTTGTCAGGATCATCCAGGCCCTGCGCCATAAAAACATGGTGGCGGCCGATGTGGTGGAGTTGTCACCGCCGGTGGATGCCAGCGGTAACAGTGATGTCTTTGCCACCAAGGTGGTCAGGGAGTTGATCCTTGCTTTTCATCGGGAGGGTAGCAATGAACGATGATCCCGTCAGGATAGCCGAAGAAAACAGTGAACGCTATCATGTCAGGCATTGGGGGAACGGCTATTTTTCCGTTAACAGCAAAGGGCATCTCTGTGTCCTGCCGGAAAAGCGGGAAGATGGCCCTACCATTGACTTTCTTGAGGTCATTGAAGAGATCAAGAACCTGAACATATCTTTTCCCACGGTTATCCGTTTCCATGATATCCTTCGCTCCCAGGTGCGCCTCCTCAACACCACTTTCAGAGCTGTAATCGAAGAATGTGAATATCAGGGGCAATTCTTAGGGGTTTACCCGGTGAAGGTCAATCAGATGCGGGAGGTGGTCGAAGAGATCATTGATGCCGGTCAGCCTTTTGATTACGGGCTGGAAGCCGGTTCCAAGCCGGAACTGCTGGCAGTCCTTGCCCTGAATGATAACAACAAGGCCCTGACCATTCTCAACGGCTATAAGGATGAGGACTATATCCGTCTGGCCCTGCTGGGACGTAAGCTGGATCGTAAGATTATTATTGTCGTTGAACGATTTTCAGAGATCGCCCTGATTATCCGGATGGCGCAAGAACTGGGTGTTGAGCCGTTGATCGGATTTCGTGCCAAGCTGGCGGCCCATGGCAGTGGTCGCTGGGCCGGGGCCAGCGGAGAAAAGGGTAAATTCGGTCTCAGTTGCAGCGAGATTCTGAGCGGGGTGGCGCTGCTCAGGCAGCATGGCATGGACCATTGCCTGAAACTCCTGCACTTCCATGTGGGCAGCCAGATCCCGGATATCCGTTTTATCAAGGAGGCTATCACCGAGGCCGGTCGCATCTTTGTTGATCTGGTTGCCTTGGGTCTTCCCCTTGAATATTTCGATGTCGGTGGCGGTCTTGGTATTGATTATGACGGTTCCCGTTCCGCCAGTGAGTCGTCACGGAACTACAGTTTGGAAGAGTATGCCTTTGATATCATTGATGGCCTCCAGTATATCTGTGACCAGGCAGGCATTGCCCATCCCCATATAGTCAGCGAGAGCGGCCGCTATGTGACTGCCCATCATTCCTGTGTGATCACCAATGTGATTGACAATATTCATCAGACCAGGAGTGGACTCAGTACCGAGCGGGAGCCGGGAGAACATAATCTGGTCTCCACCATGCGTGCCTCTGCCCATGACCTGAATGAAAACAATTACCAGGGGATATTTAACGATATCCAGCAATGCAAGGATGATGCCATCAGCGCCTTTCGCTTCGGGGTTATCTCCATTGGTGAGCGCGCCAAGATTGAGACCCTCTACTGGAACACCCTGGCCCGCATCCAGAAAATTGTTGAAGTCCAGTCGTTTGTCCCTGAAGAACTGCAGCGTCTGGGTGAACTGCAGGCCAGTCAGTATCTCTGTAATTTTTCGATCTTTCAGTCGGCAGCCGACAGTTGGGCTATTAAGCAGCTCCTGCCTATCATGCCGGTCATGCGACTCGATGAACAACCGGATGTGAGTTGCTCCCTGGTGGATATTACCTGTGATTCCGACGGTAAAATTGACCATTTTATTGCCAAAACCGGTGTTGAAAAGACCCTGCTCCTGCACACGCTCAAGCCTGATGAAGAATATTATATCGGCCTTTTTCTTACCGGGGCTTATCAGGATGTGATGGGCGATATGCATAATCTCTTTGGCCGGCTCAATGAGGTGCATATCTACTGCGATGATGATGATCCCAATGACTTTTATATTGAAGAGATGATCAAAGGGACCTCTGCTCAACAGGTATTGACTACCATGCAGTACAATCCGGAGCTTATGGCCAGAACTCTTAAAAAAGAGATTGATCAACAGGTCCATCAGGGTAAGATTCAGCCCCGTGAAGGGGTCAGGCTCGTGGATTTCTATGAAAACTGTCTGGCGGATTATACCTATTTGAAGTTTTAGCATTTATTGAGAGTGTGAAACGGCAGAGAGTATCGATTTCTGTATATGTAAAATCGTTGACTTGGCATATTGCACCAGGTGTGCAAATCATTCTTGTCACTCTTTTTAAAATCTGGGTATCAGGCAGGATTGGATGGAAAGGTAGAATCGGGAGTGTCAGACGAGGCGACCTGTACCCATTGCCGCCTTTGTTGCACTTTGAATCAAGATCAGCCATGTAATATTTTGGTTTGATCTCTTGGGCCCCGAATATCAGGGATGTGGCGTATGCGCGCATCCCTCTTAACATTATACCGATGGTGAATTGAGTGGATTGTAAAATTTTAATCATAAAATCAGGTGGATGGGCTTTTCTTTTGCTGGCAGTTCTTGTAGTCTTTGCCCAGGCAAACGATAAGATTGTCATTGCCCACAGGGCCGCCTCTGGCTATTTGATGGAGCATAATCTGCCGTCTGTGACCCTGGCCGTGGCCATGGGCAGTGATTATATCGAGCAGGATCTGGTCATGACCCAAGATGATCAGGTCATTGTCCTCCATGAGCCTACCCTGGATCGGGTTACCAATGTGGCGGAGTTGTTTCCTGGTAGAGAGCGGAAGGACGGTAAATTTTATGCTATAGATTTTACCCTGGCAGAGATCAAACAGCTGCACCTGAAAGAGCCCTATCCTAATAGTGGGCGTTTCCCTGACAACAACAAAAACCTGCAACTGACCGTCCCCACCTTTAAAGAAGAGCTGGAACTGATCAGAGGGCTGGAGAAGACTCTGCGCAAGGATATCGGTATCTATCCTGAGATCAAACAACCCTGGTTTCATCGGAAAGAAGGTAAGGATATCTCCATGGCCGTCGTGAAGATCCTGCGTGAGTACGGGTACAAAAGCCAGGAAGACAAGATTTTTCTCCAGTGTTTCGATCCCGAAGAGCTCAGGCGCATCCATGATGAGCTGTTCCCCATACTGCAGATGAATCTGAAACTGATCCAACTGATTGATGATAATAACGGCGATGAGACCAAGTCGCTGCAATGGGGGGAGTGGATTAATTATAATTATGACTGGATCACCAGCAAATCAGGATTACGCACCTTGTCGTCCTATATTGCCGGGATTGGCATGGACAAGTCCATGCTCGTTGATAAAGCCGGAAATCTTCTTCTTCCTGAACTGGTTAGTGACGCACATAGTCTGGGGATGGTAGTCCACCCTTTTACCTTCCATAGGGAAAAAGAATTATTGACGTCTTATGTCACGACTTTTGAGGAGTTATTGGAATTTTTCTACTTCAAAGTTGGGGTTGATGGTGTTTTTACCGATCACTGTGGTGATGCCGTGCTCTTTCTTCAAAACAGGGTTCCTGCCACTGCAGTTGAACCTGCCGCTGAACCTGCCGTTGAAGGTGATGTCCGGGAGATATTACCTGCACAGCCAACAGTTGCTCCCGACCTGCCCCTGTCTCCTGTGATGCCTCCGGCAATTCCTGTTGATGGTCCGGGTGTGACTCCAGTCGCTGTGCCGGAAGCGGCCGCAGTGACTATTCCTCAACCGCCAGTGTCGACTCTCACTCCTGAACCGGCCCAGGTGCCAAATCCCAGTCCTGCTTCCGTTTCAGATCCGCAAATGGTGCCGATTCCCGCTCCGGTGTCTGTGCCAGAACCGGTAATTCCCTCTATGTCTTTACCCTCTGAGGTCAAGTCACAAAAATAGAATTTTTCTGGAGTTAAAAAGATGACTGAAAAATCGCTGCGTATTGGTGCCTGCGAGATCCACTGGCTCAGCGGCGGTGATTTTCGTCTGGATGGAGGAACGATGTTCGGTCCTGTGCCCAAGACCATCTGGCAAAATAAATTTCCAGCCGCTGCGGACAATACTCTTTCCCTGTGCAATGATCCGCTTCTTATCAGAACGCCTTCTATGAATATCCTTGTTGACAGTGGTCTTGGCAACAAACTTACCCCCAAACAACAATCTGTTTTTAGGACGACGGACTGGCTTCTGCTTTCCCAGCTTGCACTCTTGGGGATCAGTCGCCAGGATATCGATCTGGTGATTCTGACCCATTGCGATTTTGACCATGCCGGCGGTGTGGTTATGGTGGGTGAAGATGGACGGGAAGAGGTCACCTTTCCCGCGGCTATCCATCTTATCCAGGAGACTGAGTGGCAGGATGTGGCCTCGCCATGCCGTAGAGCTCAGGAGAGTTACTGGCCCATCAATTTCAATGAACTGAAGAAAAACGGCCACATTCAGTTTGTCCATGGCGATCGTGAGCTCTGCCCTGAGGTCAGGGTTCGTCATACGGGTGGCCACACCCGGGGGCATCAACTGGTGGAGATCAGTTCTCAAGGTGAGACCGCAGTGCACCTCGGTGATCTTTTTCCCACCCATGCCCATGCGAATCCCCTCTGGGTGATGGCCTATGATAATTTCCCTTTGGAGGTTATTGCCTGCAAGGAACGATACTTTGCAGAATACCGGAAGCTGGATGCCTGGTTTACCTTCTACCACGATCCTCTGGTCAGGGCCTGCAAGCTTGGCGACAAGGGAGCATTTACAGATCAATGGCCGCAGAAAAAGGAAAAGTCTGATCATCCTGCAACTGCATGACAGAGGATTTATGCTGAGGCTATGGGCAGGCGGATGATAAATGTGGCGCCTTGTCCCGGTGCAGATTCAACCTCCAGGGTGCCGCCATGCTTGTTGACGATGACATCGCGGGCAATGGCCAGCCCCTGTCCGGTTCCTTTGCCAACTTCCTTGGTGGTGAAGAAGGGATCAAAAACCTTGTTGAGAATATCTTCCGGAATACCGCAGCCTGTGTCCTGTAACCGGATTTCCACTTTATCTCCGGTCTGTCGAGTGGAAATGGTGATGCGTCCCATTTGTCCGCTGGAATTATCGCCTAACTGGGTGGCAATGGCATGGGCGGCATTGACCAGCAGATTGAGAAAGACCTGCCCCATCTCATTGGACAGGCAGGGAACCTGGGGAAGGTCATCCGCAAAATCTGTTTCCAGGTCAGCCACATATTTCCATTCATTGCGGGAGACGGTCACGGTGGTGTTGATCAGTTTATTCAGGGAAAGAGGGATTTTTTCCTTGTTACCGGGATGAGAGAATTCCTTCATGGCTCGGACTATGGATGAGATCCGCTGTACCCCGTCTTTGGATTGGGCAAGAGCCAGAGGAAGTTCCTGGGCAAGATAGTCCCAGTCAGCGGCTGCAAGGGTCTCTTCAATTTCCTGAATGAGGGCAGGGCTTACTTGCTGATTTTTTTCCGCTGTCACCAGTCGCTGGTATGCGGCAATCAGGGCGACCACATCCTTGAAGCCATCCGCGAGAAAATCGATATTGGTGCCGATATACTGGGTGGGGGTATTGATCTCATGGGCAATCCCTGCCGCCAGTTGTCCCACAGACTCCAGCTTTTGTGCGTGCAGGAGTTGTGATTGGAGTTTCTGCTGTTCTTTTTCAGCCTTCCTTCTGTCCGTAATATCTCGAAAATACTCTATAATCCCTTTTAGCTCGCCGCTGGCATTGTAAAAGGGAGTGGCCACCACCAGACAGGTCGCTAAGGCTCCATCTGACTTTAATTTTTCTGTTTCATATTCTTCACGTTCAGCTCCATTGCGGATCAAATGCAGGGGACAGTTATTGGTATGGCACTCAGTACCGGGAAAAACCTCATAGCATTTTTTGCCAATTAATTGATCCTTGGGAAGACCGACAAGACGGGCAAAGGTGCTGTTAACGTTCATGATCTCATCATTCAAGTTAATCAGTCGCATCCCGTCGGCTGCGCTATTAAAGATTTGATCAAGGTCGGCATGGGAGCCCTTGAGAGTCTTTTCAATTTGTTTGCGCTGGGCAAGTTCATGATCGAGAATGGTCATGGTCTGTCGCAGGCGTTGGTTCAGTCTGAGAAAATAGAGTGTGGCCCCACAGGCCAGAACAAGAAATAGAAAGATACCCATAATCTCGGGCCAGTGATGGATCAATTGCCGCACAGTGATATGCTGAACGACATCATAGGGGTCAAACTTGATTTTCTTCAGACACTCATGCACCGACTGATAATCGAGGGGGATGGTCCAGCCCATTATCTCCGCAGCCATTGCCGCTCCATCGGCAGGTTGCAACTGGAGCAGGGCGATGGCCACCTTCCGTGCCAGCTCTTCATCGGTATGGCTGACCTTGGTAAAGGGCCATTCCGGGTAGAGGGCCGTGGTATGGAGAAAGGGGAAGTCTGGAGATGTCTGCGATTTATCTTCCAAAACCCGGAACTGATCCAGCCTGATTTTTCCTTCTTTTGCCATCTGCTCCAGGGTGCTTGTCCGCACCGTCCCGGCGTCTACCGTTTTGTTCAGCACTGCCAGCACCACCGCATTGTGGGTACCGCCAAAGACAAGCTCTTTTAAATCCTTCTCGGGGTCAATGTCGTGATCGAGCAGAAGAGCCCAGGTCATCTGCCAGCCGCCAAAAGATTTCTTATCCACCGCCATAAGCCGTTTTCCCGGCAGGTCATTGATTGATTGGATGTCATCACGATCACTGCGGCAAAATATAACTCCACCAAATTTGGTCAATCCCAGGTCAAACATCTTGGTTTTCATGGTGGCGATATGAGTAATACCGTAATGGGATTCCAGGCTGACATACATGGAAGAGTTGGTAACGACGAAATCGACCTGTCCTTCGTGCACGGCCTTCGGCATCTCATCAAAATCTAGGGGCACAATGGTAAAAGCGCGCCCCGGGATCTTCTGGCTCAGATAGTCGGCGGTGGCGTTCCATTGTTGCAGGCATTTTTCTTTACCCCGCAGGGCCAGAACACCAATCTTGACCTCAGTTGTTGTTTGTTGAGTCGTTTTTTCAGCGAAAGAGGAGATGGGGAAGAAAAGATAAAGACAGAGGGCCGCAAGAAAAAGGCCGTATGGCTTGAGAACGAAAAGATGTTGATTTTTCATAGTGTCCCTGATTCTATTTTGGAATAAAGATGCCTGAGGGTCGTGGAAAAATCCTAAAGGGTGTATTTCCTGTCCTGCGGGGTAGGCGGGAAGCGCTCTATCTTTAATTCTACTTTGTCACATTACCCATCACTTTGCCGTTTGTATGCAGAGTCAATGGAAGCTTGCCTTTGCCGGTGCCTGACATTCATCTGCCTGAAGACTTCTTCGTGAGTTATATCCCTCCGTGGAAGAAAGTGAGCAAGCAA
>VMSP01000181.1 GCA_013792135.1 Desulfocapsa sp.
AGCATGGAGGCGGAGTTCTGTGTTGATTGCCTAGAGGAAGCCTTACGCAGGCACGGCAAGCCTGAGATATTCAACAGCGATCAAGGTTCACAGTTTACAAGCGACGCCTTCACAGGCGTGCTGAAACGCGAAGGCATTGCTGACAAAGTAGAACTAGTCATGATCAGTCTTTGAATCCTTGCTCACTTCCTTCCACATCTCCGGTTTGAACATGACGACTTTATTCCTTCCGGTTTCTTTTGCCTCATACAGCGCCACGTCCGCAAATTTGATAGCTTGATTTATCGAGTCGGCATCATTTGGAAAATCAGCTACCCCGATACTCACCGTCTTTTGAATGACTACTTCTTCGGAAAGTTTAAAATGATGCTGCTCAATTGCCTTACGAATTTTTTCAGCTGCATCTTTCGTAGAAACCGCATCTTTCAACTCCAGGAGAATTATCAGGAACTCCTCACCGCCAAAACGAACCAACATGTCGCTTTCCCTGATTTGATCATGGATAATAGCAACGACTTCTTTTAAAACTTTGTCTCCTGCCTGGTGCCCGAACTCGTCGTTGACGAGCTTAAAATGATCAATATCCAGCATGAACAAACCAATTTCGCTATTATTTCTCTTGGCAAGCGGTTCGTACTGTTTGATATAATCATCAAGAAAACGTCTATTATAACAACGGGTCAAAGGATCTTTCAGGGTCTGCGTCTTTAACAATGTCAAAAGATAGAGAGAGTTTAAAATTGGAGCAGTCTCCTCAAGATACTTGCGAATGAGCATTATCTGTTTTAAACGGGTCTCCAGCTGTTTTATGGGAGTCATAAAGGAAAAGACAACCCCCACACTCCCCCCCATGACCAGGGGCAGGCAAAAGCGATGATATTCATCATGATCGATGTTAAAATAGGGACATAACAAGTGATTTTTGTACGAACAGACCACTTCTCCCAATCTCTTTGCCCGGCAGTAATCGGCATCAAGGTTCAACTCCTTGAGGCAAAGGTCTTCTTTGTTGCTATTATCCATCAGGACATGCATGGTATTATCCTTTTTATTAACACCAATCAGCAGATAATAATCAATACTGAATTCCTTTTCCAAGATATAGCCCAGTTGTTGATAGACTTCCTCCTCGTTTCGTGCTCCCTGCAGGTCGCGGCCGAAATTCGACACTTTCGCCATTTGCTCAAGAAAGGTGGAAACATTCTCCAACGAGAATTTGTTTTGTTGGTAGCTATAACTCCTCAATACTTCAGCGTCTGTCAGCAGTATTTTAATTTTATCAAGGAAGTCACTCCACAAATGCATGACAGTATTCACTACGTTGCGCATCTCTTTCAGGTCATCTCTGATACGTCTGCTATAAACGGGACAGTGCACACATTCCTTGTATTTATTGAGAAAAATGCACGTATTTCTCCATTTTGGCGAAATGGCCAGAGAACCGGTCTCCAGGTAACAGACTAGGGAAGGGTTCTGGTGCACGGGACATTCCTCGTACATGCAATTAAGAACATCCAGACAATGAATGTGATCACTCTCAAAACGACTTGCAAAATCATTGTTGAACGAACCGATCAATATTTTCTTTAAGAGAGACAAAAAACTGCCGGTGTGGCTAAGATTGGAATAAAGAATCAGGATCAGCAGAACAGACCCGAGAACGAGAAGGAAAATGAAAATCCCCTTATGGTAAATACCAAAGTCAGAGTTTGCATCATAAACAAGGACAATTTTTGCCAACGATGAATTGTTTACACCATTGAGTTCAATAATTTTATAAAAAAATCTATCACCTCGTGACGAGTCAGACAGGGAAGACAAATCCTGGTTCATTATTTCTGACTTGATCTCTCCCTTGCTCAGCAGTATTTTCATCCTGTCAAGGTTTCGACCATGTTCAGTAACGGCTGTGCCCTTGCCTGCATCCACCACGAGCATCAACCCGAATGGGGCATTTATCTGTATGTTCTCAAGGGTATTTTTTAAACTCATCCTCACTTCCACCGCGCCCACATGTTTATCGTGGGAAAAAATAGGCGAAACAGCAATAACTGAAATACCCCTATCATCACGTTCGAGACCACTGTATGACTGAAGCTCCTGGTTAACCTTTACCACCATTGGTTTTGATTGGGACATATCTTCTCCCCAATGATTGGCCTGGCTATTTTGATAAAAAGAAACCGCCGGTGGTTGGTAAAAATGATACAAGAGGTTTTTTAAATCCCCTGAATCTTTCAGCTTTGGTGCCATCTTCAGCAGAAATAATCTGTCCAAATTTTCATGATCATCACTGACGACTGCTGCTGATATATCGGGATCATCTGCGATGCAGAAGGATTCTGCCAGGACATTTTTCTGATGCACAGTAATGTCATTGATTATCCATTGGGATAGGAGAGAAAGCTGATTTTGGGCTGAATTCCCGGTCTGGACAGTGAATGCCTGGTTGAGATAAAAAAGCAGGAGGATGACAAATGTTATAATTAAACAAGCCGGAAGGTAAAGAAGCCTTGTTTTTAACGTCCATTGCCGAGGTCGGCAGGAAGTCAGGATTTTATAAACAAAAGAATAAAAGACCGTAATTTTTTTTGATTTGTCTTTCTTTAAAGAATTGGCATCTTGGTGCTCAGGCATCAACTCACCTCCCCGTTGTTATCTGATAAACGGAAAAAGGGGACGGAACTATTCTAAAATCAATAGAGCTATGTTCGCAGGATAAATTGAAAAAATAGTTCCGTCCCCTTTTTCCCCTTTCTTGCTGTTAATTTCCTTAAGGTAAACCCCCGGCCTTGCCGGGGGTTTAAAAAAGTTTGACAGTTCCAGAATAATATAGAAGCCTCCTTTAACGTGAACCGCTCAAAGTCACGAAAAAGGAGGCTTAACCCATCTTTTTGCGAATAATTATCAAACTGCCCTGAAACGCCCATTTTTCATTTTCTTAAAAAATATTTATATTATAATATCAGGAACATGTAATTTTTACGCCTTTTGTAGTGCCATAACGGCACTTGACAAGAGGGTAACTTGCTGTTATCGCAGGATTTCATCCTCCTCTCTCACAAAGTTGGGTTAATTCTACTTTGTCACATTACCCATCACTCTGCCGTTTGTATGCAGAGTCAATGGATGCTTGCCTTTGCCGGTGCCTGACATTCATCTGCCTGAAGACTTCTTCGTGAGTTATATCCCTCCGTGGAAGAAAGTGAGCAAGCAA
>VMSP01000039.1 GCA_013792135.1 Desulfocapsa sp.
AGCGCAACCGGAGAAAATATTGGCGGCAGTCTTCCTCGGTCGCAAACCGATGCTCAAATTCGAGCAAGTTTTCGGGGTAATCCTCCATAATTAGAGATACTATATGTAGTGGCCACTTGAGTCAAGTGCATACCCACATAAAATTATTAAGGAGGTAGTATGATTATCACAGTTGGCAACACCAAGGGCGGCGTGGGAAAAACCACCATTGCAGTCAATCTTGCCGTAGAAGCTACCAGAGACGGAAAGAAGGTTCTTTTGGTGGATACTGACCCACAAGGATCATCAATGGCATTCAGGGCTGAAAGGGAAATAGATGACATTAAAGCCATTACTCTTGTCAGTGACAAACTACACAAAGATATCAAGGAAATCTCAACGGCCTTCGACTGGATAATCATTGATGCCGGCGGGCGGGACAATGCGGTATTTCGTTCTGCTGTAGCCGCCTGTAATTTTTTTTTGTTACCGGTTCTGCCATCTCAATTTGATATATGGGCTGCCGAGGATGCGATCAAGGCGTTTAAGGAAATACAACCTTTTAATGATATGTCTGGTCGGTTGGTATTAAACATGGTCAGGCCGAATACTACTGTCTGCCACGAGGCCAGGGAAGCATTGAAAACCTATCAGGAAATTATTCCGCTCCTACATGGACAATTACATAACAGAGTGGCTTACAAGGCGTCCATCAGCAATGGATTGGGAGTGTCAGAATATGAACCGTCTGGGAAAGCAGCAGAAGACATGAAGAACTTTTACCAAGAGTTATTGCAGACAATCAGCTAATAAATGAAATTAAAAATTATTATAAAGTATTAAAAAATGATAAAAACTTCCAAGAAAACACTAACTCCAGACATAGAAGAGATAATTGCTGGTGGAAGGGCTGAGATTGAAAAAGGCAAGAAAGTAGGGCGGCCCAAAAACAGGGTTAATAAGAAACAATGTCTTTTCTATTTACCGGAGAATATTATCCAAGCGATCAACGATAACTGCAGGGGCAATAAATCATTCTTCGCTGAAGAAGTTTTCAGGTACTATTTTGATGCACATAAATAAAATTGAAGTATTGAAGGTGTAAAGAAAACGAAGCTGGAAGACGCCAAGGCCAGAGGCAGACTTGGCGGCAGACGCAGCAAGCTCGGTGAATATTAAAGCCAAACTCTTCGCCGGATCTACGATTCATTCAACATTCAATTAAGGAAATATGTGAACTGTTGAATATCAGCCGACCTTCATTTTACCGTTATCTGAACGCATGAACTATCTTGATATAGAAATGGAATGTGTGATACCCGATAAAAATCGCAAGGCTTTCTATCGCCTGGTGGCCACAAAAGATCTGTTCAGTTACAAGCTGATTCGCCGATGGGGAAGGATTGGCACCAAGGGCCAGCCAGGGCAATCAGAACGATATGCAGACCAAGAGGGAATGGCAAAGGGGCTGCGCCGGATTGTACGAAAAAGGCTGGCGCATGGATATATTATTGCCTCGGTCGATTTTTAGATTGAAAAAGCAGAAATGACAACCGACAGATTGACCATCTGTGCTAACAGAATTTTGATCAAGTCTTCGTTGAGACTCTGGTCGTTAACTGTAATAAGTTTAACAGTTCTTCCATGTCGGCCTGTGTCTGAAGGCTCAAAATCAACCAACTTGCCAGCAATTATGCCTGCGGGAGGATTATTTGCCGTTTTTTATATGAGGGCCTCTATCCCTTTGCGGTCAATAATGTCTAATAGTTTTTTTGAGGCACCTGTAGGCTTTTTATTACCTCGTTCCCATTTTTGAACGGTTGAAGGGCTAATATTAAAGATACTGGCAAGTGCCGCTTGGCTGAGCCTGAATTTTTTTCTTATAGATACGATTTCATCAGGTGTATATTCTTGAACATCTGAAAGGCAGAGATTCTCAATATTCCTCATTGTAATATCATCTACCAATCCACTTTTGTTTAAATCTTTAACTGTGCTTGTAATTGATTTTATGATTGATTTTCTCATGATTTCACCTCTATAAAATCTCCATTTTCTATGGCTGTTTTTATTTCTTCTTTCTACAACCCAAGTAAAATTTTCGAGAATTCTTTTAAACCAAAAAGTTCCTTTTTAGATAAATTTGATTTCTCATTTTTGGCAAAACCATGTATGAAAATAGCTCTATCCTCTTTCTTGTAGCAGATAATCGTTCTACCGCTGCCACTTTTTCCTTTACCATCAAATCGAATTCTCTTTTTGTAAATATGACCGCCAAGATTGGCCTCAAAACTCCCCACCTGAACTTCTTCCAAGGCGGTAATGAGCTCATTACTTGGAATATGCTCCTTTGTTACCCATTTTGAGAAATGTTTTGTTATTAATTTGATCATATTTTTCACTATAGCACTTAGTGATACAATTTTCAATTCGATTTGTTTATTTTGGAAGTATTTGACTCTTGCAGAGTGAAACATTTTTGGAAATAAGTAACCCGCCGGGGTACGCATGACAGGTCGAAACCTGGAGAGGCGTGGCGGGTGTTGTTCGGAGTAAATATTATTAAAATATAGCATCGACAACCCTCGTTGTCACTTTTGTTGTAGAAGTCTCTTGATGCTCCATCTCGTGGTTTGTTGTCCTTATGATCTTTGCGAACGTCTGCGGCAAGTACATCTTTCTGTCACATTTGCGAGGACGTACTGGAGGAAAGTTCTTCAGGAACCAGGGTGCTCAGAGTGGTTGGAAAGCGATGCGCTGGGAACCCGGTAATTTTATGGCAGAAATCAAGGGAAAGTTGCGGGGCGCCAATAACCGGGATATCGTCACAGACAGTGAAAGTGAAATCTGTACTCTCCAAGAACCGGATTCGGTTAGCTTGGTCCGACCCTATGGGAAGTTTTTCGGTATTATTTTGATGTCCATAAATAAAATTGAAGTATTGAAGGTGTAAAGAAAAGTACACCTTTCTTTACACTCAAAAACATTAAGGATAGTGTGTAAAATAAAGTCCTTTTTTGATTCTTTTACGCTGTGTAAAGATAGGTCTAGAGGTTTCTTTACAGTTTTTGGTTCTAAGTAGCGACTCAACCGGCGGGGCCCGGCCAATAATCTAAAAGTAACTATTTTGCTGCATGATAATGAGTTATATTGCTACTAAAGGTGATGCGAAGTAGGCCGATATTTCAATGGTGTCTGCTCCTTATTAGGGCAACCCGAAAAGTAGCGTGGTTCTGAGTATTGTGCCATTAATATTGGTGAAGGCCGTCAGCTATATTTTTATCTGGCTTCCTATCCCGCTTAGAAGAATACTTTTTCCGCATACTCAGCCATCACCATTTTATTGAAGGGGGATGGTCATGGTTAGAAAAACTCAAAGAGGCAGTTGTAAAAGCAAGATGTTACGTATCATCAAGGCAAATGCGGCTGGCATAGACATAGGCGCTACGGAAATCTATATTGCCGTCCCTGTTGACCGTGCTAACCAATCGGTTCGCCGTTTTGGCACCTTTACCGAAGATTTACATGAAGCAGCCAAATGGCTAAAATCATGCGGATGTGATTCTATTGCCATGGAATCTACCGGAGTTTACTGGATTCCTATTTTTCAAATTCTTGAAACTTATGGTTTTGATATTGTTCTTGTGAATGCCCGTCATGTCAAAAACGTTCCGGGGCGCAAGAGTGATGTTCAAGATTGTCAGTGGTTGCAATATTTACATTCTGTTGGCCTTTTAAGTGGTTCCCATCGTCCTGTACAAGAAATTTGTGTGGTTCGATCATTGTTGCGTCATCGTAGTGAATTGTTAACGCATTGTGTCTCACATGTTCAGCATATACAAAAGGCTCTTACTCAAATGAACTTACAGATTCACCATGTGATAAGCGATATTACCGGTGTTACTGGGCTGGCAATATTAGATGCCATTCTATCAGGGGAGCGAGATCCCAAAAAGCTTGTAGCATTAAAGAACCAAAGAATCAAAGCTGATGATGTTACTATCATCAAAGCGTTGGTGGGCGATTATCGTCCAGAACATCTTTTCACCTTAAAACAATCTTTACAGATTTATCGTTATTATCACCAAATGCTGGCAGAATGCGATCAAGAAATTGAAAGCCAATTGAACAGCTTTGCATCCCAGATTAATTTAGACAAAAAACCACTGCCTCCTCCCACATCTTCCCCGCGTAAGGGCAAGAGAAATGAGCCGAATTTTGATTTACGAGGCCAGATGTATCGGCTTATAGGCACCGATCTTACCCAGATTGATGGAATCAGTGCAGTTACTGCCCAAATTTTCTTTTCTGAGATTGGGCAAAATCTGGATAAATTCCCAACAAAAGAAAACTTTGCATCATGGTTAGGTTTATGCCCCAGCAATAAAATCAGCGGGGGTAAGATATTATCCTCTCGTACTCGTCCAGGATTAAATCGGTTCGCCCAAGCATTAAGAATGGCAGCGATGTCACTCTGGCACAGCCAATCATATCTTGGCGGTTATTTTCGAAGAATGCGAGCTAAGCATGGAGGTCCAAAAGCAATTACTGCAACAGCTCATAAGCTCGCTCGCATTATCTATGTTTTAGTAAAAACTGGAAAACAATTTGACAAATCAGTCTTTAACATCCAAGAAGATGTCTATCAGAAACAAGTGCTACGCAATCTTGAAAATAAAGCAAAAACATTAGGCTTTCAATTAGTTCCGTGTCAGTAATCTATCTCTAATGTCCGTATTCTGGACACCTTACAATGCGCTGGAATCAGAATTAAAAAACATGACAACTCAACATGTTAGTCTTTTGTTACTTAGAAGAAACAAATCATTTCTACTTAGAAAACTTTTGTGAGGTATTATGAAAGGTCATTGCGTTGGATATATTAGAGTTTCTTCCTTCGGTCAGAATACCGACCGGCAATTATTAGACATTTCTCTTGATAAAATCTTTGAAGAAAAGGCCAGTGCCAAAGATACCAATCGGCCAGTCCTGAAAGATTGCCTGGAGTATCTTCGTGAGGGTGACGAGCTTCATATCCATTCCATAGATCGCCTGGCCCGAAACCTGGTTGATTTGCAAACCATCGTCAGCGACCTGAACGGCAAGGGTGTCTCTGTTGTCTTTCATAAAGAGAATTTGACATTCACTGGAAACATTGAAAACCCCATGAACAAGCTCATGTTGCAAATGATGGGTGCCTTTGCAGAATTTGAGCGGAATCTGATTAAAGAACGCCAACGGGAAGGAATTGCTCAAGCTCAAAAGAAAGGGGTTAAGATTGGAAGAGGGCGGGTACTGCAAGACGATCAGATACAAGAAATAAAGTTCAGGGTGGCCTTGGGTGCAATTAAATCAGAATTGGCGAAGGAGTATGAGATTTCAAGGCCAACACTTTATGCGGCATTAGCTGTTCAGTAAAAAAATATGAGCTATCTCGATATACAAATGGAGTGCGTGATACCAGCTAAAAACCGGAAGGCTTTTTATCGCTTAACCGCCATGCAGGACTTGTTCGGCTATAAGCTGACTCGTCATTGGGGTAGAATCGGCACAAAGGGCCAGCCAGGGCAATCAGAACGATATGCTGATCAAGAGGGAATGGCAAAGGGGCTGCGCCGGATTGTACGAAAAAGACTGGCGCATGGATATGTTATTGCCTCGGTCGATTTGTAGATTGAAAAAACAGAAATGACAATGACAAAAACACTGATCACCATCGGCATTATTCTCGTCGTCCTTGGCCTTTGCTGGCCCTTGTTACAAAAATTGAATCTGGGCAGGCTGCCAGGTGATTTTGTCTTCAAGTCTGGGAGTTTTAAGTTTTATTTTCCCCTGACCACGTGCATTGTCATTTCCGTGGTGCTGTCGATCCTGTTCTGGATTTGCAAGAAGTGACCTCTTCATTCCTAACCCATAGAGTGAGACAAGATTGTTCTCTTATATATCTACTATGCATCACCTGATTTCAGCATCACAATTTACGGGCAACTCAATCTGCTCCTTGTAGCCAATGGATACAGTCTATATACGTAATAGATCCTATTTTTTCTTTTAAATTGTAGTGTTACCTGTCTCTATTTTTGGTCATTTAGTACCCAGATGTCAAGTTTTTCCTCCGATGGTAGCTCTGTTAAGGGCCAGTTCCGAGAATGGGCCCAACAAACGCTCGTCGGAGGAATTGGCCCTTAACGGGGCGGATTTTCACCTCAGTCTTTCATTCCAGTTGATTTGTCGATGTCTGTCTCATCACCACCTCCATAGCTTTAAAATAATCACGCTGGGCTTTTAGGTTCAACAACTTACTGTAGCGCTGGGTGGTCTTGATTTTTGAATGGCCAAGCAGTTCCTGGATGGTGACCAGGTCTGCATCAGCATTCAGCAATTGGGTGGCCATCGTATGGCGCTTATGCCGAATTCGGCATAACCGGCATAATGCCGACATCCGGATTATGCCGACAACTCTCGCCACTTTTTTTCATTCTGCTGCAATTCTGCAAGATTTTACCATGTTACAGCTTGCTAATTCGGCATAATCAAGATGTCCTTCTTTCATGACAAACAATTAATCATGAAAAGGAGGAAGCCTAATGAGAGAATGTTTTTCAAACGATCACGTAATCGCTGAGCACCTTAAAAAGAATGTGTTGGCCTCTCAGATCGCCACCTTTCTGGCATTTGTTTCAGATTTAGGATACTCGCCCTCGACAATCCGTACGAAACTTGAGCTATTGAGTAGCCTAACGAGATGGATTCAAAAGAATGATGTTAATATTTTTCATATCGATGAAAACATTACGAATCGTTTTCTCTCTGAATCCGGACGAAAAGGAGCTTGCCGTAGGGGTGATCAAAAAACCCTGCGTTGTTTTCTTGATCATCTCCGAACCGAAAGCCTAATTGATTCTCCGGTACTAACATCCGACGAATCCCCTCTGACGTCCATCAAGAACAGGTACGAGTATTACCTGCGTAAAGAACGCGGGCTCTCAGCGGTTACCGCGTCACGATATTGGCTTGTTCTCCAACGTTTTCTCCTTGAGCGATTCAACGATGGCCCCTTGCTATTTTGTGAATTGGGCCAGCAAGACATCGATAGCTTCCTTCTTCGACATGCTCATGAGAGAACACCCAAAGTAGCGCTGTTGATGGTGACAACCATGCGCTCATTTTTTCATTTTCTCTTTCGATTTGGAGAAACCAAACACGATCTATCGGTGATTGTACCAACAGTCCCAAGCTGGCGACTAACCGAGGTGCCGAAGTATCTCAATCCAGATGAGCTCGAAACCATTCTGGAAGCCTGCGATCGAACTACCTCTGTTGGCCGTCGCGACTATTCGATTCTTCTTCTCATCGCACGGCTTGGTCTTCGTGCTGGAGAAGTTGTCACATTGACGTTAGATGATATAAATTGGCGGACTGCTGAGCTGATGGTACGGGGTAAAGGGCAATTTTGCGACTGCCTTCCACTGCCCCATGAAATTGGGAAAACCTTAGCTACTTACCTGCGCAACGATCGCCCCATCTGTTCATCCAGGAGGATCTTCCTTCGAATGAGAGCCCCGCTCCGAGGATTTAAAGATTCAACCTCAGTCAGTACAATTGTACGCCGAGCTGTGCAAAGGAGTGGTCTTAACACTCCAAGCAAGGGTGCACATTTACTGCGTCATTCACTCGCCACCGGCATGCTACATAATGGGGCTTCAATGGCTGAAATAGGAGAATTATTGAGGCATCGCTCCCCGAATAGTACAGAAATCTATGCAAAAGTGGATATCGAAGGCCTTCGTTCTATTGCCCGTTCTTGGCCAGAGAAGGGAGGTGTGAGATGAGTGACCTACGAAAAGCAATGGAAGAATACCTCAAGCTCCGCCGTAGTCTGGGCTTCGAACTACTTAAGGTAGCCGGTATACTTCGGAGTTTCGTTGCCTTCGCTGAAAAAGAGACTGCCTTCCATATTACTACCGACTTGGTAATTCGGTGGGTGAAGTTGTCTACCGCGAAGGAGTCAGCAACGTTGGCTGACAAATACAATACAGTGAGACGCTTCGCCATTTGGAGAAATGCTATTGAGGCGACACGCAGCCACCTATGCGTCCAGGTCTGTATAGTTCCCCCCAAAGTCAAGACAGAATTTGGGCTAAGTTAAGCTTTTTATTTTGTGCGAATGTTTGCCATGTCGCTACCTTGGTGGAGTCCCTCGGAAAGTGGCCGATCTCTGAAGGGTTCCTCAACAAACCCGCAAGAGGGCGGCCACTTTCCGAGGGGCGGATTGCATGAGACTTTTTGGAGATAATTGTTTTTCTCATCTTTCAAGGTAGATCCTTACTGGTGGCTGATAATCAAGACTTTGATGCAACCTTTCGTTATTGTAAAAGTAAATGTACTTCTTGATTCCATTATAGGCTTCTCGTGTTGTCTGGTAGTCTTTCAAATAGACCTCCTCATACTTCACTGATCGCCAGAGTCGTTCGATCATGATATTGTCCAGGGCACGCCCACGTCCATCCATACTGATGCGGATATCGCGGCACTGAAGCACACCGACAAATTTATCACTGGTAAACTGACTGCCTTGATCCGAATTGAAAATCTCCGGTTGTCTTTTGACCAGGGCCTCTTCAAGGGCCTCAATACAGAACAGCGTGTCCATG
>VMSP01000050.1 GCA_013792135.1 Desulfocapsa sp.
GGAGGAGGCTGTCGCCATGCTGGAGTTTATGGCCGAAGTCTCCCCGGTATTCGCCGCAGACAACAAAATGACCACCGGCATGAACGCCAATGCCGCCTACGGCCTCGGCCTGATCTTCGACCATATCAACAAAACCATCGGTCAGGCCAGCGCGCTGATCTGACTTGATGCAATCCTATAAGGGAGGTATAAAATGGCTAAACCAGTCAAAATTGAAGACCGCAAAGTAACCCCGATGTTTTACCAGGGCCGCCCGGTGGTGACCCTGCGTATGGTGGATGAATTTCATGGCCGGGTAGAACGAACAGCCCTTAGAAACTTCAAAACCAACCGGAAACATTTCATCGAAGGCGAGGACTTTTTCATGGTGCCTTATGAGGAGTGGAAAGAGCTTCTCGGAGGGGGGACCGCCGTACGAAATTCGTACGGCGGTCCCGGTAAAAAAGAGGCCGGTGAGTCGACGAAATTCGTCGGCTCAAGAGGGGGTATCGCGGGACGAAATTCGTCCCGCGATAAGCAAAGAAACCCAATGATTTTCTTGACCGAGACCGGCTACCTGATGGTGGTTAAATCGCTGACCGATGACAAGGCCTGGGCGATTCATCGGGCTATGGTGAAGGCTTACTTTAACAAACGGATGGGATACAAGAAACCGACCGATGAAGAGATAGCGGCCTTCAATACTGACATCCTGACTCTCGGCACCAAGGGCACCGCCGAGAAGTACAGTCGCTCAGAGAGCTGTATCAAGAAGTACACGACCGAGACCAGGGCTGGGAGGGCCGTGCAACTGTCGTTGTTTGAGTAATATTTAGCGCTGTTTTCTTCCCCACTCCATAGACCTGACCTTAGTTCGACTAAGGTCAGGTCTTTTGCATTACCCCACCTGCAATAACTCAGCCTTATCCCTCTGCTCCAAATCTCCTATAACTACCCCCAGATAATGACTCCGATCAAGCCGGGGCGGTCCCTAGCCGGGCCGTTCCGGTTGCCTGGCTTCAAAATTTAAGAGGTAGACCTATGATTATCAAGACGCTGTTTTGGCTGGCACTGACCACGTATCACGAGGCCAGGGGCGAAAGCGATCCCGGCCAGAAGGCTGTGGTCAAGGTGATCCTCAA
>VMSP01000029.1 GCA_013792135.1 Desulfocapsa sp.
TGCGAATTCCACACCAATCCGATCACCGATTCCACGGTAAACCGATCAGTGATTCCACGCCAATCCGATCACTCAAATCAGGGGGTAGCGACGCATAGAAACAATTGGTAGAAAGGACCTTTTTTGAACTGAGTTTCAAAGGAGGTACCATGCCGAAAGAGAGGTTATCTATGCGAAAGATCCGAGAGATATTGCGACTCAAGTATGATCTTGGTCGCAGCAATCGTGAAATAGCCCGTAGTTGCGATATGGGTTGCAGTACGGTGAGTGATTATCTGAAACGAGCCAGGATGGCTGGCTTAACCTGGCCATTGCCTGATGATCAAAGCGACAGTTTCCTTGAGCGCACACTTTTTCCACCCCCAACTCCACCTGGCAGTTCCTGCCTGATTCCTGACTTTGCCGAGATCCATACAGAGCTGCAAAAACGTCGTGGAGTGACTCTGAATCTTTTGTGGCAGGAATACAAGGAGCAACATCCCGACGGGTACCAGTACAGCTGGTTTTGTCATAACTACCGGGACTGGTCCGGCCGCTTGGATGTGACCATGCGCCATGAGCACCGTGCCGGTGAAAAGCTCTTTGTCGATTATGCCGGTCAAACGGTTGAGATCACAGATCGTCTTACTGGTGAGATCCGCAAGGCCCAGATCTTTGTCGCAGTGCTTGGGGCCAGCAACTACAGCTATGCCGAAGCCACCCTGAGCCAGCAGATCGAGGACTGGATCGGCTCCCATGTCCGCGCCTTTGATTTTTTCGGCGGTGTCCCCGAAGTTATCGTTCCTGACAATCTGAAGAGCGGCGTCACCAAGTCCTGCCGTTATGAACCGGATCTCAATCCCACCTACCATGATCTGGCCTGCCACTACCAGACCGTGGTTCTCCCCGCCAGGGTCAGAAAACCCCGAGACAAGGCCAAAGCTGAGGCCGGAGTTCTACTGGTGGAACGCTGGATCCTGGCCAGACTGCGCAAGCATACTTTTTTTACACTCACAGATCTCAACCGCGAGATCCAAAGACTCCTGCAGGCACTGAACAACAAGCCCTTCAAGAAACTACCCGGCAGCCGTAAAAGCCGCTTTGAAGAGCTGGACAGTCCTGCCTTGAAAGCGCTGCCTGCCTCTGCCTATGAATTGGCATACTGGAAAAAGGCCACGGTTCATCTCGATTATCATGTGGAGATTGTTGGCCACTATTATTCCGTGCCTTACGCCCTGGTCAAAAAACAGCTCGATATCCGCTACAGCAAAAACACGGTGGAATGTTTCTATCGGGGAAAAAGGATAGCCAGCCATGTGCGAGATGAACGTCAAGGCCTCCATAGCACGGTCAAGGAGCACATGCCGGTCAAGCATCAGAAATATATGGAATGGACACCTGAACGGTTCAAGAACTGGGCAGCAAAGATTGGCCCGGAGACACTCTGTTTCACCGAAACTCTGCTGGTGCAAAGAGCTCACCCACAACAGGCATATCGCAGCCTGCTGGGCATCCTGAGCCTTGGTAAATCCTATGGAGATGCACGCTTAGAGGCAGCTTGCCGTCGGGCCTTGTATATCAACGCCTTTTCGTACCGCTCGGTGGCATCCATCCTCAAAAGCGGACTGGATCACAAGCCTCTGCCCGAACCAGTCGGTAACAAGACGCCGGTCGAGCATGCCAATATCCGCGGCCAGCTTTATTACTCATCAAATACCCATTGAACAACTGCAAAGGAGTTACAGAATGTTACTTCATCCAACACTTGAGAAACTGACCACCTTACGTCTAAACGGTATGGCTGCAGGCCTGCGGGATCAGGAAAACATCGATACCATAAATGACCTGGGGTTTGAAGAACGCCTCGGCCTGCTCCTTGATCGCGAGCAGGCTGCAAGGGAAAGTACAAGAATGCAAGCCAGACTGCGTAAGGCAAAGCTGCGACAAAACAGCGTCATCGAGGATATCGACTTCCGTCACCCTCGCGGCCTGGACAAATCTCTGCTTCTCAGATTGGCCGATTGTCAATGGATAAAGGAGCACAACAATCTGCTCATCACAGGCCCCACCGGGGTGGGAAAGTCTTATCTTGCCTGCGCCTTTGCCCAGAAGGCATGCAGGGAAGGATACACCGCCCTCTATCTGCGGATGAGCAAGTTCTTTGAAGACCTCGCCCTGGCCAAGGGTGACGGGCGATACCTGAAGCTTCTCACCACCCTTGCCAAAACCGACCTTCTGGTGCTCGATGACTTTGGTCTGGCGCCATTGAACCAGGAACAGCGCCATGACCTGTTGGAGATCCTCGAAGATCGCAACAGTATCAAATCAACGATTGTGACCAGTCAATTGCCCGAAGAAAACTGGCATGAACAGATCGGCGATCCCACTTTGGCTGACGCCATTCTCGATCGCTTAGTGCATGCCGCCTATAGAATAAAACTTAAAGGAGAATCTATGAGAAAAAAGAAAGCTCGCTTGACCTGAAACCCGACAATAGAGTATTCAACAAAAAACAGCGTCGCTACGCTCCGACACCTTGGCCGGAATCAATGGAATGAGTGATCGGAATGGCGTGGAATCGGTGATCGGATTCAGTGGAATACGCA
>VMSP01000038.1 GCA_013792135.1 Desulfocapsa sp.
GCTTCTCCAAATCAATTTACGAGGCTACTTGTGGGTTCACTTACGTTTCGGCCTGCTTTCTTGCTGTTTGGAAACTCACGACCCCGTGTTACCACAACGCCGCTTCCTCATACTACCGGGGCGTACGGACAACTCCCCAGACGGGACTTTAACCCGTTAGACTTACTGCTGTTACTGCGAACGGTCAGGTCTTGCAATCAAGCATCGATGCCTTTTGTTTTTGTCTCACAGCCCGGCTTACAGTCGCATAATGAACGCTGAAACAGGTCGCAATTTCCTGCATGGTATAATCGTCGGTGGCATATGCACCGGCCATGGCACCATAGGAACTCCACCGCCAACCCCCCAGCAACACTGACCATTCGGCCCGCACGGGATTAAGCACCACATACCTCTTCTACTCCAGAAGGTGCGAGACCTGCCCCTGATCATTCTGGTCCCAATCGTAAACTGCGGACAGGTGGGGGAATAAATTCTCCCCCACCCGTCTGAAATTCCGGAGAAAAAATCAATACATCATCCCGCCGACATATACCCCTGCCCCAACGAGCAGGTCTTTTGAGGGAACCTTGTAAACATAGGTAACTTTTTTAGAGGGTGAGCTTTTTCCCGGCTTGGGCCACATATAATCCACCCATCCCTGTCCCGGATCCTTGGCAATGTTTACAAAATACACGAAGATCGCTTTGTCGGTGGCATCGGTGTGCAGCAGTACATGCTCCTCCTTGGTAAGTTCCGGCTGCATGGGATGCGCCAGCATTTTCCCCTTCAGATCCATCAAGAATACGTAGGAATCTTTCCAGACAAAGGACCCTTTGGGATCGCCGATCAGTTTAATAGATTCTTCCAGCCCCCTGGCATTGATCATTGCCGCTGCTTCCTGGGTTTTCTGAACGCATTCTTCAGTGGTTGCTCTTTCTCCGGCAAATGCCTGAGAGGAAAAAAGAACTACCGTTGATATGGCGAGCGCGATAAGTACTTTTTGCATTGTCGATCTCCTTTTTTAATTATTCCCTGGGAACACCCACCGGAATGAATTGTTTATTTGAGCCATGGTTTGCCAACCGGAAGAACATCTCTGCCAAAGACCTGAGCATAAATGACATGGGCCATCATATACCAGGCTGAGGCGGCGCAGAGCAAAAGCTCGTATCCCGCGACCTTGGTTAACTCCGGATAGCCGAAATGAGCCAGAACAAGAAGGATGAAACCGATCAGGAGCAAGGTAAAGGTTATTGCCATTGCCCCATGAATTCGCATGGCGGGAATCCACATGATAAAAGTGTAAATGGTCCAACCCAACAGAAACCATCCTATATCGCTTGTGCTGGAGTGATAGATGTTAAAATGATTGAGGATGAAAATAATTCCCAGGGATATCCAGAAAGCCCCGTAGGAGACAAAGGCGCTGTAACCGAAGTTGTTGCCGCATTTGAATTCCTGGAACCCGGCAAGCATCTGGGCCAAGCCGCCGAAGACAAAAGCAAGCGCAACAATGGGTCCAATATCGCACAATCCAATATTGTGCACCTGCAGCAGCATGGTGGTGAGCGCAAACCCTGCAAGGCCGACAACCGCCGGATTGCCTTGGGATGTTTCGGTATTGGACATGAAATGTACCTCCTAGTAAAAGATAACAGCGCGTTAACAATATTTTGTGGAGTGTTTTGTACTCATAGACTCCGTTTCAAATGCGGGTATTGACCATATCCTCTGCAGGCAGGCTTATCGACAACCGACATAGTGGCCTCACAGGCAGCACCCACGATTAGGTATTTGTACGCATGTGGCCCTGGAAAATAAACTGAAGAGAAAGAAATGTCAAAGGCTGTTTAATTCGCCATGACTACGAGGCGGCTTTTTCTGTCGACAGAAATTGGTAGAGTAGGAAGCTGATTTACCAATCAACGCATGGGACTTTTGCTTGACGCCTCGCCGCTCGCGGCTACTACGTGTCAACCAGCATAATCGTCCTTCAGCTTCCCCTCATCAAACCGGACGTGCAGTTTTCCCGCATCCGGCTTTCCGATGTTCTTCACACTAAGGCATGCGCTATGCGCCAGCCCGCAACTGTAGGAACCTTGTATAACCCGTAACAATCATAAAGATCGCGACTTGGAAATCGACGTAAGCCGGTTCCTCTGTCCTTCACCTTGTGACGCTTCATCATGTGAGTACGTAACCGATCTTCCGTATGTGTCTTGACCTTGCCCATTACCTCACTTGAATTACGATAGTGGAAATAGTTCACCCAGCCTCGCAGACTCCGGTTCACGTTGCCAACAATGTTTTCCAAGGGGATGGGGGTCAAGTTCCTTCCTGTCAGTTCCTTTAGTCTCGCCTTAATCTTCTTCAGCGATTTATCGGCAGGTCGGACACTTGGATATTGCTTTCCAGTTTTCATACCTTGACTCATCTGAATCGTAAAACCCAGGAAATTAAATCCGGTTTGGGTGGCATCCACTATATGGGTCTTGGTCTCGTTGAGGCTGAGACCAAGTCGTTCCAATACATGACGCACCATCTTCAGCGGTTCCTACATCTTTTCGACACATGACTACAAGTCGAGTAGCCCGAGGGACCTTCCCCCTCGGGCTCTCACAGAACCGGACGTGAACGTCTCCGCTCATCCGGCTCCTATTGTCCAGCCAATGCATACAGCAATCTCCAGTGAGCAAACAAAGTTGGCTGTTTTTGTGCAATACAATTCAACCACTGTGCTCCTCGTCTCTGGTGATTCCGTAGGCGTTTGTATTTTCGCGTCGCCCACATGACAAGGCGGCGTTCCAGGCATTTCAGGGTCGGGTACAGGGCGGACTTGTAATAGCGACCATAGTAGTTGATCCAACCCAGGATGATCGGATTGAACATCCGAGCCAGGTCTTCCAACTGCTTGTCGCTCCGCAAAGGCCAGTTCCAGCCTCGCGAGGTTTGCCGGATGGTCTTAGCCGCTTTGTTGCTGATCGCCGGTGTGAAGTTAATGAAGTATTTACCCCAGTGGTTCTTCGATCTCCGGGGCCGAAAGGTGTATCCCAGAAAATCAAAACTGGTCTGGGCATACCCATCTGGTCGGTCGTCATCCTTACAGTAGACAATCTTTGTCTTCTCAGGATGAAGTTCCAA
>VMSP01000141.1 GCA_013792135.1 Desulfocapsa sp.
AAAAGCAAGGGGGCACGGAATGTTGCCCAGGCAATGCGTAAGCTGTCATTTAACGTGGGCTCTGTTCTTGGCTGCCTGAATATTACCGGAAAGAATCACAGCCCTTCAATGCATGTAGGGTTAGCATAAATTTACCGTGGGGTGTTTTCCCTCCCCCTTGTTTTTACCTCAAAAATATTGTATTTTGTCTTGAAGGAAATTTTTTATCAAAAGGACTTAACACCGTCTCACCCCTCCTCTTTCACTCAAGGGGCCTGTAAAAGAAGTCCATCATGGTCATTCCCGACAAAGTAGGAAATTCTCTTACTTTGTTGATTCCTTTACTTTTATTCATCGGAGCCTTGTCGATAGTAGTATAGGCTTCGAACTTGCTTTCCGGGTCGAAATAACAGAAGCCTAGCTCTGAAGATGGTTACAAGAGACTCATTTTAAATGAGTCCCCACTGAACGACTGATAGTATCACATAACGATTTCTTTATTTTTCCCTATACAAACACCTGCAGTCCACCTGCATTTCCAAGTTTACCATTTTTCTTAACAAGGATTCACCATGTCTTTTGACGATCAGCCCCAGACCACATTTTCTGACTTCGCATTCAGCCCAGCCATCCTCAAGGCCATTGATGACTTGGGCTATGAATCTCCCACTCCGATTCAGACTACCATCATTCCTCATGTTCTGGCAGGAGCGGATGTGGTTGGTCAGGCCCAGACCGGCACCGGCAAGACAGCGGCCTTTGCCTTACCGCTTCTTTCACGCCTTGACCTGAAAAAAAGAAAGCCGCAGGTCCTGGTACTGGCCCCTACCCGGGAGCTGGCCATCCAGGTTGCCGAGGCATTTCATAGTTACGCCACCCATATGAAAGGGTTTCAGGTGGTACCCATCTATGGCGGCCAGGATTACAAGATCCAGCTTCGGCAACTGGAGCGTGGTGTTCACGTTGTGGTCGGCACACCGGGCCGGGTCATGGATCACATCCGCCGCAAGACCCTGATCCTGGATGAACTTGACTGTCTGGTGCTCGATGAAGCCGACGAGATGTTGCGCATGGGTTTCATTGATGATGTTGAATGGATACTGGAGCAAACCCCGGAGAGCCGGCAGATCGCTCTCTTCTCGGCTACCATGCCCGTCAGTATCCGCCGCATCGCCCAGAAATACCTCCATAATCCTCAAGAGATTACTATCAAGGGTAAAACCAGCACTGCTCAGAATATCCGTCAACGCTTTCTCGTCACCAGCGGTTTTCATAAGCTTGACTCCCTCACTAGGGTTCTGGAGGCAGAATCCTTTGAAGGAATGCTGATCTTTGTCCGCACCAAGAATCAGACCGTGGAACTGGCCGAGAAGCTGGCGGCTCGAGGCTACTCCGTAGCCCCGCTCAATGGCGACATACCGCAGAATCAGCGACAGCGGACCGTGGAGCAGCTCAAAAGCGGTAAGCTGGATATCCTGGTGGCGACCGATGTAGCGGCCAGGGGACTGGACGTAGAACGCATCAGCCATGTGCTCAATTTTGACATCCCCTATGACACCGAGTCGTACATCCACCGCATTGGCCGAACCGGCAGGGCTGGACGCAGTGGTGAGGCCATTCTCTTTGTCACCACCCGGGAACGGCAAATGGTTGGTACCATCGAGCGGGCCACCCGACAGAAGATTGAATTGATGAAACTCCCCTCCACCGAGACCATCAATGATAAACGAATCATGGAATTCAAGCAGCGGATCACCGATGCCCTTACCGCTGACAATCTTGAGTTTTTTCAGCGACTGATCGAAGAATATCTGGGAGAACATGACGTCCCAGCTGACATGGTGGCAGCAGCCCTTGCCAGTCTGTCACAGGGCGACACGCCTTTGCTGCTGAAGGACCTACCGACTCCCAAGCCAGAACGGTCCGTTCCTTTTGATCGCCCAGCAAGAGGAGGCCGAAGGTTTGAAAAATCAGACCGGCCATCTTTCAGGGAGAGAAAAGAAGAACCAAGAGAGTTTAGAGAGGCCAGGGAATTTAATGAATACCGTGATCCTAAAAAGTTCAGGGAACCACAGGAAGCAAGGGAACCGAGACCTTCCACCGTACCTGATCATGGCATGGAACGCTTTCGCATTGAGGTGGGTCTCAACCAGGGGGTAAAACCGGGGAACATTGTCGGGGCCATTGCCAATGAGGCCGATCTCAGCAGCAAGCACATCGGCAGGATCTCGATCTTTGAGGATCACAGCACCGTAGATCTGCCGGCCGGGTTACCCCAGGAGACCCTGACCCTCCTCAAAAAAGTTAAGGTAGCAGATAAACAGCTCAAGATCAGCCGACTGGATGAATCAAAGGTCCAAGCCCACAATCCACCAGCACAAGTGGTGCGAAAGACCGAGGAGAAGACCGAGAGAAGAGAAACGGCCTTGGGACGCGCCAGAAGACGGGGCCAGATGAGCGCCCCATCTGTCGCCGCCAGGAAGAAAAGAGTTAAAGAGTAGAAGCGACCAAACAAAGAGCAGGGGCATTGTGGAAGTCATTATCATCGCGGCAATGGCTGCCAACCGGGTTATCGGCAGAGGAAACACCATCCCCTGGCACATCCCGGCGGAGCTGCAATGGTTCAAGGCCACAACCATGGGCCATACCCTGATCATGGGCCGCAAGACCCATGAATCCATTGGTCGCCCCCTGCCCGGTCGCAGCACCATTGTCATCAGCCGCGATAAGAACTGTTGTTTTTCGGGATGCACCACTGTCCAGAGCCTGAATCAGGCCCTGGACCTGTGCACGGGTCGCGAACAGGTTTTCATTGCCGGGGGAGCGCAGATATACACCCTAGCCCTTCCCTTGGCTGACACTATTATCCTCAGCGTCCTTGATCAAGAGGTTGCAGGAGACACCTTTTTTCCCCCTGTTCCAGAAGAGGAATTTACCGAGACAACACGAACAGCGGTGCCAGGCCCAACCCCCTATACCCGCATCACCTACCAACGCAATAAAACATCCGTCCTCAAGGTTTGATATAGGCAAAGCCCTCATTCTGCAGATCAATGAGCGCCACAATCCCCGCGGGAATGACCTGGGATTCCGCAATCAGGCTGTCACGACTGACCTCAAAACGTTTCAAGGCATTCTCGCAGACCTGAAAACGGACCCCTTGGGCCGAAAGTCCTTGAATCCTCTCCAGAAAAGAGACCGCAGCCTCTCTGGTTATCAAGCTGACGGCCGGACCATTCAACAGCACAATCAGCTCATGCTCCTGACCGGGAATGGCATTCAAGAGATTGATGACATTATTGAGGGCCAGATTAAAGACCTGTTCATCATTCTGATCAACATGAAAAACCGCCTTGTAGTGCATGACAACTCCTCTTTCTTTAAATTTTAAGAGAATCACAGCTTGGGAAAACTCTCCATCTTCCTCAGAAGAAGAACTATCCTGCTGCCTCAATTTGCTTTTTCAATTGGCGTACGTATCCCGGAGCAGTAGGATGTCCCTTTAACGCTGCAAGCTCCCACCAGAAAAGTGCCTGCTGGTAATCCTTCTTGACCCCAATCCCTTTCGCATACAAAAGACCGATATTAATATGGGCATCAGTATATCCTTGTTTCGCAGCAATCTTGAAACATTGCAGCGCAGTTTTATAGTTCTGGATGCCACCTTTACCCGACGCATACAAGCGACCCAGGACAAAATTGGCATGGGCGACAATTTTGGCATCTGCCCCCTCATTATCGATTACTTTTCCATACCAGTATTTGGCCTTCTCAAAGTCTTGCGTCACTCCTTTCCCTGAAAGATACAAATGACCAAGATAACTTTGCGCATTACAATCTCCCTGTTCAGCCCTGTGAAAAAGGCTCTCGGGACTTCCGGCAATTCCCTGAGACGTAAAAGTACAAATAACAAAAAGAAAAATAGAAACTGAGATCAGATACAATCGTAATAAACGCAAACTCTCCTCCCCAACTCGAGTCCATCGCCATACAATGCTGAACGATAGTCAAGTTGTCAAAAATTAAAATATGTTCTATAAAAGTTTACCCAAACAGCAAGCCATCACGGCTTCCCCAGAAGTTCTGACACCTCTGCCAGGAAACCGGTATCCATCTTCTCGACGGACAGTTCCGGAATCTCTTTCACCCTCTGGCCATCAGCCAACAGTAGCATCCTCTGCCGCCAGCGTTGCTGCGCCTCAAACTTTGCCTGCCAGAAAGGATGGGTGCAACACAGCTCAGGCGGCAGCATTTTATTCAAGATAAAACCATTCACCTTAATTCCAAAAGCGGTTAGCGATGCAGCAATATTGAGCGCCTGTTCTACCGGTAAGCGCTCTGGGTTGGCAACCACCCAGGAAGTCGTTTCCGTTTGCAGCATGTCTATGATCTGCGCTGTCAACTGCCGCCAGCTATTAATCAAAGAAAGCGGGTCAACCCCGGTGAAAACACCTTTGACCTTCAGATACACCTTCTGGGCCTGAGTCAGATGGGTGTAAAAAAGCTGCTGAATACAAAGCAGGTTCAGGGTCGTGACCGTCGGTGCCGTATCCCAGATAATCGTCTGATAAATATTGCTTTGCGATTTTGTCAGGAGATAATCGAGCATAAATTCTTCCTCAACCCCCGGAGCTCCTTCAAGATAGTCGATAATCTCTCGTCCAACCGGCAAAAAAGATGACAAGACCGTATAAATCTCATCACCAAATTTTGCTCGCCATAAATCAAGAACCAGTTGCCGGGTCAACTCAACGACATCAAGATTACTCGCAACCTCAGTCACCCGCTGGTCTAACGGCTGAGAAAAGATCGCCGAGAGAGAGCCGGAAGGGTCTGTCGAGATCAGCAGCGTTTTACCGGATTGGGCATATTTTAAGGCAGTCGCAACCGACATTGTCGTTTTCCCGACCCCGCCTTTTCCAGTAAACATCTCGATTCTGGTCATAGCTGCAACCCCATCTGCAAAAGCGCCATAATCATTCCAGGACTGTCGATTTTATTCCCCCCCACACCACGTATAGGCATTCTGGAACATCTTCAGCCAAGGTGAGGCCTGGATATCTTTCATGGACTCCGGCAGATAATGGAGCTGCCAGGGCAGAAAGGCCCGTTCGGGATGGGGCATCAGGGCCAGATGGCGGCCATCAGGCGAACAGAGAGCGGCCAGACCGTCGGGCGAACCGTTTGGATTAAAGGGGTAAGCCTCTGTGGCTTGTCCGCTGTCGTCCACATAGACCATGGGGGTCATCCTGCCGGCCTCCACCTGCTGCCGTATGCCGGCATCAGGGAAATGAAGCCTGCCCTCACCATGATCGAGATGGATACCAAAGACCAGATCCTCCATGCCCTTGAACATGATGGACTTTGACGGTTGGACCTTAACCGTCACCCAACGCGATTCAAAACGGCCCGAGGTATTGTGGGCAAATCGAGGCTGACCGGCAGGCTCTATCCCCAGCCACGGCACCCATCCCAGAAGACCGAAAAGCTGACAACCGTTGCAGACGCCTAAGGTAAAGGTGTCAGGTCGGTTATAAAATTCATTGAACATGGTCTTGAGCTGCTCATTAAAGAGGATGGTGGCAGCCCATCCCTTGGCCGACTCGGGGACGTCAGCATAGGAAAATCCGCCCACTGCCGCAAGGCCTCGGAAACCGTCAAGGGTGATCCGGCCGGCCAGCAGGTCATTCATACAGATATCCCAGGGTTCAAATCCAGCGGCATAAAAGGCGGATGTCATCTCCCGGTCTGAGTTGGAGCCCTCATCACGGAGAATGGCCACCTTAGGTTTCTCCATTTTCTCCAGGATATGGGCCGGGGTGAGTTCCGGCGTAAAGCTCAAATGATAAAGAGGCCCTTGACGATCAGCAATATTCTCTTTCTCCTCTTCGGCACAAAGAGGATTCATCTGTAGCCGTTCGAGCTGATAACTACTCTCCTCCCACCACCCACGCAAGGTCTGCATCTTTTCATCAAGAACCAATTCACCATTACAGCGGACCCGAATCTGTTTGACAATAGTACTCCGACCGATGACGCTATGGGGGATATCGCTGACAATCAGCAGAGCCGCAATCACATCGAGATCATCCTGCCGGCACTCGACAACCAGACCCAGTTCTTCTGAAAAAAGAGCAGCCAGGGGTGAATCGCTACTGGCAAGATCAATATCCAAACCACAATTGCCACTGAAGGTCATCTCCAACAGGGTGGTGATGAGGCCACCGTCACTGCGATCATGGCCGGAGAGAATCAAGCCGCGGCGGATAAGCTCCTGCACCGCGCCAAAGGCCTGTTTAAACTGGAGTGGATCATCCATATCCGGACTCTCGTTGCCAATCTGTCCCTGCACCTGAGCCAGAGCGGTGCCGCCCAGCCTGTTTTTACCTTTCGACAGATCAATGAACACCAACACACTTCCGGGTTCTTTGATATCCGGAGTCACCACCTGCCGGATGTCCGGCACCGCCGCATAGACTGAAATAACCAGCTGACGGGGGGACTTCACGGTCTCTCCTGCCACCATGGTGGCCATGGACAGACTATCCTTACCGCCATCAACTGCAATTCCGATGGCGACCATGGCATCGCGCATGGCCTTGGCAGCGTCATAGATGGCCGCGCCCTCTCCAGGCAGCTTGGGGGCCCACATCCAGTTGGCCGAACACTTGACCTGCTCCAGATCCTCAATCCCGGCCCAGACCAGGTTGGTGAGGGATTCACCGACAGCCATCCGCGCGCCTGCCGCCGGATTAACCAGCATCTTGATCGGCTGCTCGCCGATGGCTGTTGCAATCCCGGTCAGCCCAAAATGACTCTGGGCAACCACAGCCACATCACTGACGGTGAGCTGGAGCGGGCCGCAACACTGCTGCCGAACGATGAGACCTGAGACCGCGCGATCCACCTTGTTGGTGAGAAAACGTTTGGAACCCACCGACAGCAACCGCAACACGTCATGCAGGGCCTGGGCCACACTCAGATCTTGAGGCAAGGCCAGGGCGTGCAGGCCAGGATCACGTCGCTCGTCTGTAAAAGTCTTCTGCGGGATATTGCCAAGCAGGATATCAAGCTCAATATCGACCGGCGTAGAATCATCGGTTGCATCATGAAGGACAAAACGCAGGTCACCAGTAACCTCACCCAGCACCTCACAGCCCACCTTTTCCCGAGCACAAATCGTCTGAAACTGCTCAATATTCTCCGGACGGATCAGGAAACCATTACGCTCTTGGTATTCAGCCACATAGATTTCCAGCACCGACATGGTGGGATCGCCCACCCGGATATTGCGGATCTCCACTCGGCCTCCTGATTTTTCCACCAGCTCCTTGAGCACATTGGCCGGTCCGCCCGCGCCCTGATCATGGATCACATCAATCAGGGTTTTGTCACCCATCTCGTTGCAGGCGCGGATAACCCGATTCATTTTCTGTTCCATCTCCGCATCGCCACGCTGTACTGCATTGAAGTCCAGCTCCGAGGCATTCTCTCCCTGGAGCATGCTGGAAGCAGCACCGCCGCCAAAGCCGACCCGATAGGCCGGCCCGCCCACCTGAACAATGATCATACCCTTCTGCTCTTTCTCCTTTTTTGTGTGGCGGTCATCAATCTGACCCACACCAGCGGTGAACATGATCGGTTTCAAATAACCCCAGCGCTCGCCATCAGCAAGACGCAGGTCAAAGGAGCGGGTAAAACCCTGGATCAGGGGCTCGCCAAACTTATTGCCGTAGTCCGAGGCACCATTGCTGGCATCAATCTCAATCTGTAGGGCTGAGGCAAGATTATCCGGGCAGGGATAATGATTTTCCCAGCTCAAGGCATAACCAGGGATATGGAGATTGCCCACACAGTACCCGGCCGTCCCGGCAATAACAAAACCGCCCTTGCCGGTTCCCTGAACGTCACGGATCCTGCCGCCGGTCCCGGTCTCAGCACCGGGAAAAGGGGCCACACCGGTGGGGAAGTTATGAGTCTCGGCGGTCAACAGAGGATGATAGCGAACATCCCGTACCCCAAATGCGGACGGTTCTCCCGGCAGGCTCGGATGCAGGGTCTTGATATCATAGCCCTCAACCACGCTGGAGTTATCCTTGAAAGCAATCAGCGACCCCTTAGGGCTGGCAGTCAGGGTGTCAATGACCAGCTCAAAGAGGGTCTGCTCCTGCTCCTGGCCGTCGATAATCTGTTTGCCCTTGAAAAAACCATGCCGGGAATGCTCGGAATTGGCATTGTTCAGATCCATGATCTCGACGATGGTCGGATTGCGTTTATGCTTGGTAACAAAATAGTCGTAATAAAAATTGCGATCCCATTCGTCCATGGAGATGCCGGGGATTCCCAGCAGGGCGTCCGGCCCGTCGGTCTTGAGATCCACATCATAGACCGCCTCGGGCACGATCCCGGTCTCAAAGGTGTGCAGGGGTTCGGAATAAGGACACTCGGTCATCCGGTCATGGTGGCTGGCAATAAAGGCGTGTATATCCTGACCATCCGGTACCAGATAGCGGCGCGAACGCTCCACCCTGGTCACACAGTCAATGCCGGTGGCCCGGCAGATGGAGACCATATTCGACGACCAGGCCGTGGCGAAATTAAGCCGCGGACCCACTTCCACCACTCGGTCGCCCTGGAGCACTGGCGAGAGCAACACAGTCTCGAGGAGAAAGCCATCGGCCAGCACCAGCCGCAGGCACTCTATCTCCCTGTCTGTCAGCGGCTGGGAAGACTCCACATTGAAACAATATGCCCGGCTCTCATCAATCCTCCGATACAACTGCGTTACCATAGATCCCATTCTTTTTCCCTTTTCCTCTCTTCTACCCGGCTATTCCCGAACCAGAGACTTTGGCATGAGCGGCACGACATATTGACGCACCGAGATTATCATCATTCCTTTAAAATAGTATATCAACCTTATCATGAAACTATTGGTCAGGAAAGCCCCTGCAATCTCCCAGAGCGCTTTTTCTCATCAATACCTAACAATCCCGGCAAAAAACGCAGGAAAATGCATTACGCCATTAGCTCCACAATTAACCGTCCGAGGGCTTTAATGGCAGATTGTACTGCCGGACTCCAGGCAACCCCGCAATTCAAACGAATACAGTGTTGATATTGACCGGAGCTTGAGCAGACAGCCCCTGGCAAAATAGAAATTCCGACCTCCGCCGCCCTGGTGAAAAGCTGCAGGCTGTCAATTCTGCGATTGAGTTCCACCCACAAGACAAGCCCACCTTCAGGAGATGACATCCTGGTATCACCTGGAAAGGCATTGGCCACTGCCCTGGTCATATTGCCGACCTGAACCTTGAGGGTATTACGCATTTTCCGCAGATGCCGTTCATACGCGCCCGTCTCCATAAACCCGGCAATAATCATTTGGTAGCGTTGTCAATAGGAGACCTGAGGAAAAGCCCTCCCGATTACATTTCTATGCGTCAAAGCCGTTGTAGTAATAAGCCAGTCGAACCTTGGTGACATTAAGGGCGCCGCTCGGGCTCCACTTGCTCACATTTGCT
>VMSP01000006.1 GCA_013792135.1 Desulfocapsa sp.
AAAAGCAAGGGGGCACGGAATGTTGCCCAGGCAATGCGTAAGCTGTCATTTAACGTGGGCTCTGTTCTTGGCTGCCTGAATATTACCGGAAAGAATCACAGCCCTTCAATGCATGTAGGGTTAGCATAAATTTACCGTGCTGTGGTGATCGACTATGCCAAGGCAGAAGGAATTCCCATTGTCACCGGGGCGCTGACTCCCACCGAGGTGTACGCCGCCTGGTCCGCCGGGGCAAACCTTGTCAAGGTCTTTCCCTGCGGTGCCATGGGTGGTCCCCAGTACATTAAAGACCTTCTGGGTCCTTTTGACCATCTCCGGCTCGCAGCCGTCGGTGGAGTCAGTAGCGCCAATCTTCAGGAATATTTTGGGGCAGGCGCAGCGGCGGTGGGAGTTTCCTCCAGTCTCTTCGGTGGCCAGGCGCTACGGGAAAAGAATCTTGATCTGATCGGACAAAACGTAAAAAATTTCATTGACCATTGCCGCGACGCCAAGAATCGGGTATGATCCCGCAATTTTATCGCTAAATTTACGTCTTTTTTAAGGAGACTTTCCATGTTCAGATCGGAAATAAAAGTTATTGATTGTACTGTCCGCGACGGCGGCTTGATGAATAAATGGCAGTTTGACGACGCCTTTGTCAAACAGGTGTATCATGCCCTTGCTGAAGCAGGGGTCGATTACATGGAGATCGGCTACCTCAGTTCCGAATCAGCCTTTGACCGCAACGTGGTCGGGCCCTGGCGCTTTTGCGGGGAGAAAGATCTGAAGCGTATCATCGGGGATTCGGAAAAGAAGATCAAACTCTCGGCCATGGCAGATATCGGCAGGATCGACTACAACGACATCCCGGTTCGTTCGGAAGGATCTCTCGACATGATCCGGGTGGCCTGTTATGTCCACCAGATCGACAAGGCCGCCGACCTGGCGCACCACTGCATGGACAAAGGCTATGAGACCACGATAAACCTGATGGCGGTTTCCACCGTAGGTCCGCGCGATCTGGAAGAGGGGCTCAACGATCTGTCCAAGTGTAGGGTTCCGGTGATCTATCTGGTGGACAGTTTCGGCGCCTTTTATTCCGAAGATATCGAAGTGCTGGCCAAGATGTACATGGAGCGGATGCCTGAAAAAACCATCGGCATCCATGCCCACAACAATCAGCAACTGGCCTTTGCCAACACCATCTCCTCCGTCATCTCCGGGATCAACTATCTGGATGCCACCCTGTACGGCATTGGCCGCGGTGCAGGCAACTGCCCGCTGGAGCTGCTTCTTTCCTTCCTGAAGAATCCGAAGTTCAAGGTTCGACCTTTGATCAAGGTGATCGAGGACCAGATTTTGCCTTGGCGCGAGAAGATCGATTGGGGCTACTTTATCCCCTACATGGTTTCCGGAGTTCTCAATCAGCATCCCAGAGAGGCCATGGCCTGCATGGAATCAGACCAAAAAAATCAGGTCACCGAATTCTATGACCAGATGACCAGCGTCGCTTCCGGCTTATAATATTTTCGAAAAACGCGTTTTACAAAAGGCAGCCTCAGCAATTGGGCTGCCTTTTTTTGTTTTACTCAAGGAGAGGAGCCCCGGAGGGATTGGTTTCCTTCGGAGCTTGGCCAGCAGCTGATCTAAGATAGTCGCGGAAGTCCTGCGGCGACAAGGGGTAACTCATCAGATAGCCCTGGATCAGATCCACCCTCTTAGCGGTCAGGTATTGCAGTTGCTCTTGATTTTCGACCCCTTCGGCCACCACCTGAAGATTGAGGCTATGGGCCATGGCGATGATCGCGCTGACCAAAACTTGATCATTGGTATCGTATTCCAGATCATTGATAAACGAACGGTCGATTTTCAAGGTCTGCATGGGGAAACGTTTTAGATAACTGAGAGAGGAATAGCCGGTGCCGAAATCGTCCAGGGAAAGCTGGATTCCCATCTCTCGGAAGATTGTCAGCTTTCCCATAATCTCCGGAAGGTCCTGCATGAGTAGGCTCTCGGTGATTTCTAGTTCGAGCAGATGGGGATGGGCCATGTTGCTTGCCTCGGGATGACACGATTCGTCTGAGGGAGATAGGCTTTTGTCTCTTTCTTTATCCGGGGTGTGAGCGTTGGTCGCGGTGGTTATTCTCCTTTATTCTATCACTTGGGCAATTGGAACTTTACTCCATGTAGCTGACCTTAACACCAACCAGCCATCGATCTTTATTGCTGAGCCATACGGCAACAATGGGATGGAAGGGAGCTGAAAAGACAAAATTCACGTTTGTTTTCACGCTGTGAATGCCAATGGAGGCGTCGGTTGATGTCTGGTTAAAGACATCAAGACTTGCAGCTGTTGCCCTCACTGGTAAGGCGCAAAGTTATTGTGCTGCTGCCGCTTCGATCGACCGCATTTTTCCAGATCAGTTGAATGGCGGTGATTTTTGTTCCTTCAGCAAAGGGCAGCGGGGCGATCCACTGTGAGGAGGTATCGGTGAGAGGTTGAATGACGCCCCCATCGGCGCTGAATTGCCATGCGGTAAAGGAATTAATAGCACGGAAGGCCAATCCCGGGAGATAGAGCACTTTTTCTACAGGAGCGCTTTTGCTGTTCATGGGGATAACCACCACCTTGGGAGTCTCGCCCCATGCATTTTGGACGACAAGCAGCAGGCAGAGCGTGATGATGATCGGAAGATAATTGGTGAATATTCTTGATTTTAAAAATAACAGTTTGTTGATTATTTGTATGACAGGCATCTTTTTATCCCTCGAGTGCTAGTGTTTTGGAGGTATTGGCAAGGGCGTGATTTCAGGCGGTTAGTGTTTTGGAATACAGTTTGAAACCTTAATACTCAGAATATCATAACGATTGGAAATATCAAGGACGTCCCTTTGAAGGTTCATGGTAGAGTGTATCTACAGATTAGGCGGAAGCGATGTGTTATTGTGAAAAAAAAATTGCGGAAACAGAAATCAATGAGTACCTATTCTTATGTTTATCTGTATGATTCCTTGAGATGTATTTTCAACATTATCCTCTATGCTGGAGAAAAAATATGAAGAATGCCATGCCGTTTTTGTACACCGCCAATGAGCTTTTTGACTGGTTGAGCGGTCATCCTGATTTTGTCCTTCTTGATGTTCGGAATGACAAGGACTTTACTAATTTCAGCGTCGAGGGCCCATCCTTCTTTCCTTATATCAATATCCCCTACTTTGATTTCATGGAAGACGCTCAGGGGAGCATTAATCTGGTGCCGAAAGGGCAGAAAATACGGATCGTCTGCGCCAAGGAGGGATCGGCAAAATATGTGGCAGATCTCCTCTGTGAGCATGGTTTCACTGATGTTGGTTATCTGCAGCAGGGCATCGTCAGTTGGGGCAATGCCCTTGTGCCCAAAAAAGTAAGCAGTGATGATGAAAAGTATACACTCTATCAGTTTGTCCGACCGGGGAAGGCCTCCTGCAGCTATATGCTGATCTCTAAAGATGAGGCCATGGTCTTTGACCCTTCCCGGAATATTGAAGTTTATAAGGCCATGGCCAAACAGCATGGCAGCAAGATCATCAGATCTTTCGAGACGCACAGGCAGGCTGATTATATCTCCGGCAGTATGCAACTGGCCCAGGAGAAGGGATGCAAGGTGTTGGCGAGTAGGCTTGATTTTACCGGTGCTACCTTTCCCTATGAACCGGTTGATGACGGTGAGATCTGCAACTTTACTAAAAAAGGTCCGGAGGTTAAGGTTCTGCATACACCGGGTCATACCATGGGTAGCTCCTGTTATCTCATTGATAACAAATATCTTCTCAGCGGTGATACTGCCTTTATCAGCACTGCTGGACGTCCCGATCTGGGTGGGCGCTGGGCGGAGTGGGCGAGGGAGCTTTACCTGAGCCTTATGCTGCGTCTCCGCGATTTGCCTGATCATGTCCAGGTGCTTCCTGGTCATTATACCTCCTGGAACGAGGCCAATCGTGAGCACATCTTCATGGAGACTCTGGGGAATTTACGAAAACATGTGGTGGCCTTTCGTCTGGCCAATGAGAAGAAATTCGCTGAGTTTATTGAGGAAAACATGCGTCCGCAACCTGCTGTCTATGCTGAAATCCGCAAGGTCAATATTGGTTTTCTGCAAGTGGCCGAGGAGGAGGCCGATGTGATGGATCTTGGTAAGAATGAATGCGGGGCCAGTAACTACGGTAAGGTGGGTGTCAGCGCCGGGAATGAGCGGATTGACCGAAGGCTGGCAGCTTGATTTTTGTTGCCATGGAGTGAAGAATTTACCAGCATTTACATGCTGATTGTTTATGAAGATATTGATTTTATGTACCGGTAACAGTTGCCGCAGCCAGATGGCGCATGGTTTCCTGCAATCCCTGGATCCTCGGCTCCAGGTCTTTTCCGCAGGCACGCAACCGGCCGATCGGGTCAATGCTTTGGCGGTGCAGGTGATGCATGAAGCAGGGGTTGATATCAGTCATCATGTTCCTGCCCATGTAAATCAATATCTGGGAGAGCCATGGGATTTTGTTATCACTGTCTGCGGTGGAGCCAATGAGTCGTGTCCTGTCTTTATCGGCACGGTGAAGTCACGCCTTCATTTCGGTTTTGATGATCCATCCAATGAGCAGGGTACGCCGCAGCATATCATGGAAAAATTTCATCAGGTCAGGGATGCCATCAAAACCGGGTTCCATGAATTCTATCGTGATCAGGTTCAACCATTATTGCCGGAAAGATGATGGCTGAATTTCCGGTCATTGCAGTCATCGGTATTGATACCAATATTGGTAAGACGGTGGCCACTGGCCTTCTGGGCCGTTATCTTCTGGGGCAGGGAAAACGGGTCATTAGCCAGAAGCTGGTGCAGACTGGTTGTACTGGTCTTGCAGAGGATATTATTGTCCATCGCAACTTGATGGGCCAGGAACTGCAGCCTGAGGATTATCAGGGCCTGACCTGTCCCTATGTCTTTGCTAAGGCATGCTCTCCCCATCTTGCGGCCTCCCTTGCCGGGCAGGAGATTGATCTCGCTGTTATTCGTCAGGCCACCCGGACGCTTACTGTTCAGTATGAACAGGTATTGCTGGAAGGGGCAGGCGGTTTGCTTGTTCCTTTGACTGAAAAACTGACCTTTCTTGATTATCTGGAGCAGGAGGCCTATCCTTTGATTGTGGTCAGTACCCCTCGTCTGGGATCGATCAATCATACCCTCTCTGTTCTGGAATTGGCCCGTAACCGAGGGTTGACCGTGCTGGGGATTATTTATAATCGCTACCAGGAAAGCGATCCAGTGATTGCCGAGGATTCCGCGCAGGTTTTTTCCAGTTACCTGAAGCGCTATGGGTTCCATGATTGTGTTATCGATCTGTTTGGGCTGGAGGAGTATGACCAGCAGGAAAGGAAACTGGATTTCAGTCCGTTGTTTAGGTGCCGTTCCTAAGCAAGCAAGGTCTTTTTCTTGCTTGCTTAGTTTACGGCAGCTTATGCCGCGTCAAAGAAACGGCAATCTTTCCTGGCTGTTTCTTTGCACGGCGCCTGGCAGATAACATTTGGCCGATAACAATAGTCGTTACGAAAGCTGTGCAAGGAGTAACATGATACATTTACAAAAAAAAATCTGTCTCAGTTGTCGAAATTTCAGTCTGCAGGATACTCAATCCGGTGCCTGTAAGGTGGTCAAAGGGCTTGCGACCTATCCGTTAAAGGCAACGGGAGATACCTGTGACAAGTGGCTGGACTGTGGGCAGCAATATTTTATCCGGACCGGTTGGATCAAGGGGAGGTTGGCCAAAGAACATGGAGACAAGGGTACGACCGAGACCGGAATCATCTTTTGATTTTTATAAAATCAGTATCCCGTAAGCTGCTATAAGGAACAGATAAAGGGGAGTGAAATTTGGGCAACGAAAAAAGTGAATTTGATGCCATTGTCATCAATGAGGCCCAACTCATTTTAGCAGAAAAACGCACATCTTTAGCCGTGATGCGGACAGGTATTGCTGTTCTGGCATTGCCGCTGTCAATTCTGAGTCTGTTGATAGTGACGTCAAAAGCTTATGATATCACGCGTGTTCTCCATTTTGTTATTCCGGTGGCGCTTCTCAACTTTTTGTTAATCGTTTTTGGTGCCTATCTGGTTGTTCATTCGTTCATTCGGATGCACCATCACGATCGTCTTATTCAGGAAATCAAGATGAAGTATAGCGTCATTGGAGAATTTATTGATTGAAGATGTGAATTGTTTTTACCATGCAAAAAAGGTCGGCGGTCTGGGCTACGAGGAAATCATCTGGAGGGCAGAGTATGGGGACTGAGATTGAACGAAAATTTCTGCTCACTGGCGATGGCTGGAGAGATATGGCCGTTGGCATTGAATATCGTCAAGGCTATCTTGGCTTAGATAAAGAACGGACGGTACGGGTACGGATTGCCGGTGATCAAGCATTCCTGACCATCAAGGGGAAAACCAATGGCATCAGTCGGATGGAGTATGAATATCCGATTCCGGTGGAAGATGCCAGTATTCTGCTGGCTGAACTCTGTGAACAACCGATCATTGAAAAAAAAAGGTATAAAATTTCTTATCAGGGATTTGTCTGGGAGGTAGATGAATTTTTTGGTAAAAACGAAGGATTGCTTGTGGCTGAGATCGAGTTGGAAGAGGAGGGGCAGGAGTTTGAGAAGCCGCCATGGGTTGGGATGGAAGTCAGTTCAGACCGCCGCTACTGCAATGCAAGTCTGGTTAAAAATCCCTTTTCTGGGTGGGAGCACTGATCAGTATCCTGTTGTTTCAAAATACCCATCAGACAATCTGTTCTAATTCTTTTATCTTTGTGTATTCACCCAGGACAATCAGGGTGTCGTTTTTGAGGATCATGCTGGTGGGGTTGGGATTGAACAGCATTTCACCTTGCGCGCGTTTGATGGCCACGACAATCAGGTTGAAATCGCGGCGGATATTGGAATCCATCAAGGTCTTATTCACAATCCTGCCGTGGTCGGATACTGAGAGCTCTTCCATCCGCAGGCCCAGTTCGCCGCTGTCGAGAGTCAGGTCAATAAAATCGGTGACCGTTGGACGCAGGATGTGCTGGGCCATACGACAGGCTCCGATATAGTAAGGAGAAATGACCCGGTTTGCTCCGGCTCGCAACAGTTTGGTTTCTCCCCCATCGGTTCCGCTGGAGCGGGCCATAATGTAGAGATCGTTGTTCAGGCCACGAGCCGATAAGGTGATATAGACATTGTCGGCATCAGAGGAAACCACAGAGATAAGTCCTTTGGCCCGTTTGACTCCAGCCTTGAGCAGCATATCATCACTTGAGGCCTCACCATCAAGGAAAAGATAGTTGAGGTCAGACAGTTCCCGGATGACCTTGGGGCTGTTCTCAACGACGACAAAGGGCTTGTTCGCCTCTTTGAGGAGGTCACAGATGACCCGGCCAATGCGGCCAAATCCGCAGATGATGTAGTGATCATTGAGCTCTGTGACTTTTTTCTTCATATTCAATCTCCCGTAAATAGCCCGCAGCTCCCCTTCTACCACTGCCTCGGTAATCTTGCTGAACATAAACATGACAAGACCCACCCCGACCAGGATGAGCACCATGGTGAAGATCCGTCCCTTAGTACTCAAGGGAAATATCTCCCCATAGCCGATGGTGCTGATGGTGATCATGGTCATGTAGAGGCTGTCCATAAAACTGCTGTGTTCGAGGAACATATAGCCGGATGTTCCGAACGAGAGGACAACGATCAGCATGATCAGGGCGGTGACTGCTTTAGGCATACATTCGATGTTGTTATATTTGTGAAACAGGGTATGTTTTTTTATGCACCATACCCTGTTTTCCTTGAAAGAGCATCTTGAAAAATGGGTTTCTTATCTCACTGTTTATAAACACTATTCCAGAAGGTAGACGACTATGAGCACCTACAAGATTCATCCTATTGTCATGGGGACTAAAATTTTTGATAAGGGAATGATGACCTATCAATATGATTACGGTGTTCCCTATACCATTCCCATTTATTGCTGGTACCTTGAAGGTGGCGGCAGGAAAATTCTCGTCGATACCGGTGAGATGCGTCCCATCCAGTCGGAGGAGCGGGAAAGGAATATCGGCGGTCCAATCTATACCTTTGAAGAGGGGTTGGCTAAATGGGGACTAAAGCCGGAGGATATTGATCTGGTGATCCATACCCATCTTCATGCCGATCACTGCGAAAACGACTACAAGTGCGTTAACGCGGTTTTTTATATCCATGAAAAAGAGCTGGAGACCATTCATAACGTTCATCCGCTGGATTACCGTTACGTGGAAGACTACATTTATGAGATTGCGGAAAACGGGCAGATCAGGCCGGTCAGCGGGGATTGTGAGATCGTGCCGGGAATCTCGGTTGTCCATACTCCAGCTCATACCCCGGGTGGCTTGACCGTGCTTATTGATACGGAAAAGGGAAAGGCGGCCATCACCGGTTTCTGTGTTATCAGGGAGAACTTTGAGCCGCCGCCAGCCATCAGGGCCATGGAGATGGAGGTGATTCCGCCCGGCACCAGTATCAATACCTATGAGGCCTATGATATCGTGCTGCGGGTGAAAGGGATGGCCGATATTATCCTGCCCCTGCATGAACCTGAATTTACTTCGGTTGACACCATTGGCTGAGGCGGTTTTACAAGCCCGTTTTCTGATTCTTGTGCATCGTAGGGGGAGCAGAAAGATAGTTGAAGATGAAAAGTTCTTTTCTGAAAGAGGTTTTTTGTGCCGGAAATCCTGATATATGCGCCAATTGTTTTGCTGGTCGTCGTGTTGATTTTTCTTATTCTGATACTGAAAAAAGTAGCACAGCAGTTTGATGCCTCTACCCTTGCTGTTGTCCGACTTGATGCCTTTGAAAAGGGTCAGGAACGTGCCGAGTCTATGATTCGAGAGGAAATGAGCAAGAGCCGCGAGGAGTTGAACCGGACAGCGAGAGAGCAGCGGCAGGAACTCACCGGCGCGTTTGCGACCTTTGGTGATTCTGTGATCCAACGGATGAAAGATGTCGCCACGATCCAGAAGATGCAACTTGAGGTTATGTCAACTACTATTGGCAAGCTTTCCGATTCCAATGAGAAGAAACTGGAGGCTCTCAGAGTCACAGTAGAGGGTAAACTGCAGAGTATGCAGGTTGACAATGCCAGACAGCTTGAACAGATGCGGCAGACCGTGGATGAAAAACTGCAGGGAACCCTGGAGAAGCGCCTGGGAGAGTCGTTTAAACAGGTCAGCGAACGACTGGAGTTGGTGCATAAGGGCTTAGGCGAGATGCAGACTCTGGCCACCGGGGTAGGTGATCTGAAAAAGGTACTCACCAATGTCAAGACACGCGGAACCTGGGGAGAGGTGCAGCTTGGGGCGCTGCTTGAGCAGGTGTTGAATCCTGACCAGTTTGCCGTCAATGTGGCCACCAAGGATGGCGGAGAGCGGGTCGAGTTTGCCATAAAATTACCGGGGCAGGGAATAGACAAAGATGAGGTTGTCTGGCTCCCCATTGATGCCAAGTTCCCCATTGAGGATTATCAACGTCTGATCGATGCTCAGGAGCTGGGTGACCTGGCAGGGGTGGAAACGGCCGGCAAGCAGCTGGAGGGTCGCGTTAAGGGATGCGCCGGAGACATCTGCCGAAAGTACTTAAACCCGCCGAAAACAACGGATTTTGCCATCCTTTTCCTGCCGATTGAGGGGCTTTTTGCCGAGGTCATTCGCCGCACCGGCCTGACCGAGGCCATCCAACGGGAGTGCCGAGTGGTGATTGCCGGACCGACAACTCTGTGGTCGATCCTCAGCAGCCTGCAGATGGGATTTCGGACCCTTGCCATCCAGAAGCGATCAAGTGAGGTGTGGAATCTCCTGGCTGCGGTCAAGACTGAGTGGACCAAGTATGGGGATGTCCTGGATAATGTACAGAAGAAGTTGGAGCAGGCATCAAGAACTATCGATCAGGCAAAAACTAGATCAAGGGCCGTTGAGCGAAAACTGCGGGATGTGCAGGAGCTGCCCGGTGTCGAGGCGGCCGTTTTGTTGTCTCTTGATGTGGTGGAGGATGAGGTTCATGATGGGGTAGAAAATAACCCATGATCTGCTGGAGAGGGATGGGTGCCGTGGCGATGTCAGTCAGAATCAGTCTTTCTTTCCCTTGAGCTTGAGGAAAAACCGGCGGAGAATGTGTGCAATATACGTGTGCAATGTTTCCTTGACATGGTTGTGGCGCTATGCTTTAGAGGGGAGCAGGATTCATTTATGAGGAGAGAGGCAGGAATGAAAAGGAGAGCGCCGATGGGTCAGCAGAGTATGGATAAGGGTGGCCGTGGTGTGCGGCAGTTGGTGAGGGTGGCGGTGTGTGTTTTTTTGCTGGCACCGGGTATGGTGCAGACCGCGGAGTGGAAGCCCTTACCGGATACCGGTCAGAGAAAATGTTATGATACTGGTGGGAAGGAGATTCCCTGTCCAGCGCAAGGTCAGCCTCTGTATGGGCAGGATGCTCAGTATGTGGGAATCCCCCGTGCCTATCAGGATCATGGGGATGAAACCATCACTGATCGGAACAGTGGCTTGATGTGGATGAAGGGTGATGACGGCACTGGCCGCACCTGGCAGGATGCTTTTGCTTACTGTGATAACCTTGTCTTTGCCGGCCGCAATGACTGGCGGTTACCAAACAGATTTGAACTCGATTCCATTGTCGATTATGGCAGATCGTATCCGGCTATTAATCCGATGTTCAGGTGCCAGGCATCTTTTTACTGGTCGTCCGTTCCCTACGCGGGTGACCCCGTGTACGCGTGGGGGATCTATTTCAATGATGGCGGTGATCATTGGCTTGATAAGATCAATAAATATTATGTTCGTTGTGTGCGTGCCGGACGATGAACATTTGATGGCGTCGCAAAAAGTCGCCAACTGCTGCGTTGCCGCACATTGTCTCGTCACTGCGGCGTACTTAAGTACGCCGCATTCCTCGAAATGTGCGCGCCTTGCATTTGACGATTTTTGCTTAGCCATCCCCAAAAATGACTTTTTACGAGACTGCTTGATCTATTTTTTGGCACCCATTGCGGTGTTTTTGTATGCAGGAGGAGATATGGAGAGGAAACAGAATAGGCTTGATAGTGGGCGGCGGGTCGGGCAGAGAAGAAGCGGGTCGTGCAGAATGGGCGTTATATCTGCGGTTTTGTTCTGTACTCTGGCCTGTCCCTCTGCTCATGCCATCGGTCCTTACACGATTGGCGGCAGGACAATTATTGATCAGGGAACCGGGCAGGAGTGGCAGAAAAGTGATGATGGCAGGCTCCGTAACTGGCAGGATGGGCTTGCCTATTGTGAAGCTCTCTCCATTGACTCCAAAACCGATTGGCGGCTGCCCAATATTCGGGAACTGAAATCCATTGTTGACGTGAGCAGATATTATCCTGTCATTGATCCAGCTTTCAGCTGTCAGTTGTCCCCCTACTGGTCAGCCAGCTCCGTTGCCAATTATCCCTCCACCAGTGCCTGGGTCGTTCATTTCGGTGTTGGTGATGACAATTGGTATGATAAAAGCAGCAGCTATTACGTCCGTTGTGTCCGCGGCGGGCTCTCTGGCTTATAGGGTGTTTCCGGCTGCAAATGCTGTTGTGGGCTTGTGTCCTGATGACAGAATGTGCAGGATCTCATCCCGGTTGTTCTGAGCCTGGTTGAGGAGGATGACGAAAGGTGCATTCTGCTGCTGCGGGAGGTATCCGGCATAACAATAAACCCCGGTAAGCCTCCCTGACTTGAGTGGGAACCCTTTTTTGATGGGTAGCAGTTCCTGATATGGGGCAAACTTCTGCAATACTGTAATCATCGCCCTAGGAGTTATTCTGTTCCTGCGTGACAGGCCGGAGCCTTCAAACATCACCAGTTCCGCTTCTGATATTCCCAGATCTTCATTGATATAGGTTCGCAATACGGTCCGGGACTTTTCCCAGGTAGCAGGTTTGCCGAGGCGAGCTGATCCGCAGGCAAGAAAGAGCTGATTGGCAACAAAGTTGTTGGAGTATTTCAGGCACTGCTTGATCATTTCCTGTACCGTCTTGTCTGACTGGTAGGTGAGAAGGGGAGCGGCCGTAGTTGGTGTCTGTCCCGCTATGATAGCGCCCCGGACTACAATCTGTTTTTGCGCCAGTAGGGCAGCAAAGAGCTCGCCACTGTAGCGTAGAGTGTTGGAGAGCTGTCCGGTCGCTTTAAAGGCATTGACGTTGAGGTGATAATTGCCAGGTGGAAGAGTGGCCCCGATTGTCTGCATCATCGGCAGAAAAGGGACTTTAGGGTCATCGGAGGAGACGGCGCGGTCAGGGGCAACCCGGATAGCAATGGAGTTGAAGTTGACGGCCAGACCTCCGTTCCAGGCATCATAAGGATTGGTGGTGTTCTCACAACCGTCAGCCGGGAAGTCGAGTTGGTACACGCTCTCGTCCATAACCAGGTTGTTGATCTCCCTTATTCCTGATTCGTGCAGTCTCTGGACAATGGCAATGATATTTTCTGTGAGCAGAAAAGGATCGCCACTTCCCTGGATGTAAAGATTGTTCTGCTGGTCACGAGATATCAGGGTGGAGAAATGATAATCCGGCCCCAGAATATCGAGGGCTGCGAGGCTGGTGATAATTTTCAGTGTTGAGGCTGGGATAAACGGGGTTGTACTATTCTGAGCCATTGCGATATGGCTATTTTGGGCCAAGGCATAGCCGCCGTGCTGAATAAAATTTCGGGCCGATACAGCCTGGACTGCATGGAGCAGACCAGGCATGCACGAGATATAATAGAAGAGGACAGCGGTCAAAAACACCGCTGTCCTTAAGGGATGTGATGCCATCAGATCTTTGGCAGTCGGGCCAGGGATTTGGCAATTTCCTCTTCCGGGTAATCATAGTTGAACAGATCGCCGGAAAAATATTTGTCGTAAGATGCCATGTCGATGAGTCCATGCCCGGAGAAGTTGAAGAGGATGGTCTTGGGTTCATCCTTATCGCGCATGGCCTCAATGATCGTGGCCCGGATGGCGTGACAGGTCTCAGGGGCGGGGATGATGCCTTCAGTGCGGGCAAAAAGAACGCCGGCCTCAAAGCACTCAAGTTGATGCACTTTCATGGGCTCAATGATCTTTTCCCGGACCATAGCTGAGATAATGGGGGACATCCCATGATAGCGCAGACCGCCGGCATGGATTCCCGGTGGGATGAAATCATGACCCAGGGTGTACATATAGAGAAGCGGTGTCGTCTGGGCCACATCGCCAAAGTCATAAGCCAGTTTGCCCATGGTCAGTGATGGACAGGAAGCAGGTTCCACGCCTACAAATTTGATCTTCTTGCCTTCCAGGTAATCAGGAAGATAAGGGGTGGCCAGGCCGGCGAAGTTGGAACCACCGCCACAGCAGCCAACGATGACATCGGGATAATCTCCGGCCAGTTCCATCTGTTTCTTGGCCTCAAGGCCGATGATGGACTGATGAAGAACGACGTGGTTGAGCACGGAACCAAGGGCGTACTTGGTATCTTCCCGGGAGAAGGCATCCTCAATGGCCTCGGAGATGGCTATACCTAAGGAACCAGCGGTGTCCGGGTATTCTTCTCTGATCTTGCGGCCTATTTTGGTGTCTTCGCTGGGGCTGGAGACGACGTCAGCCCCAAAGGTCTGCATCATCGATTTGCGGTAAGGTTTCTGGTCAAAGGAAACCCGTACCATATAAACCTTGCACTCCAAACCGAATTTACCGGCGGCGAAGGACATGGCGCTTCCCCATTGTCCTGCACCGGTCTCGGTGGCGATACGTTTGACACCCTCTTTGGCATTGTAGTAGGCCTGGGCTACGGCGCTGTTCGGTTTATGGGAACCAACTGGTGAAACCCCTTCATTCTTGAAATAGATCTTGGCCTTGGTGCCGATGGCCTTTTCCAGATTATAGGCCCTGACCACCGGGGATGGCCGCCAGATTTTCAGAACATCCATAACCTCATCCGGGATGTCGATGAAGCGCTCTGAGGACATCTCCTGTTCCAGAAGACCCATGGGAAAGATGGCCCCCAGTTTTTCCGGTCCCATAGGTTGTTTGGTGACGGGGTCAAGCGGTGGCAGCAGTCCGTTTGGGATATCGGGAGCAACATTGTACCATTGGGTGGGCATCTCATCATCGCGAAGGACTATTTTTTTAATCACGGTATTCTCCTTTAGGGTAGTTATTATGTTCTATGGAAGCGACCTGAATACTATTTTATAAAACCACCTTTCTGGGTAGCATATCCGGGCTGAATTTGCAACCATTGCGAAACCCTCTTGGTTTTGTTCAGATGGGTTTTTTGAGATTAAAATAAGGTCGGAATAAAGAGAAGGGGAGCGCTCAGTCTTTGGCAGGCAATGAATTGTCATGCTGATTAATTCCAATTTGTATTCAAGCTGGAACCTTCGTCGGCTACACTGCGCGACTCCTCACCGTACTACCCGTACTGCTTCGTCGCCGTTCGCTTGCCTTCTCGGTGTCAACTTGAATGCTTCTTGGAATATGGACTGAACGCTCAAGAGTTTTTTGGAGATCAAGCCACCAAGTCCAGTTGCTGAATGGTTCCCACTGTACCGTTTTCGTTGACGAAAATTCCGCTTGATCGAACCTGCCCCTGGAGATTAGTGTCTGTGTCTTTGATGGCGAAAGGGGTACTGACGTTGCCCAGATAGATTGCCCCTATCCCTTTCCGGCCAAGAGCCACAAGGCTGTCTTTGCCTTCGGAGTCTTTGCTCCAGATCCTCAGCTGGTTGTAGATGGAATCGTTTTCATCGATCCAGTTGTTGCCATCAAGGTCATAGGCGGCCAGCTCGTTGAAGCCATTGCCACTCTGGGCGCCGAAGAGTTCCGAGCCGTTGTTGATGCTTCCGTCTCCGTTTTTGTCGAGAGCCAGAAAGCCGCTGTTGCTGCCCACAAAGGAGATCTGATCGTTTTGGCCGTCGGAGTCAATGTCAAAGCTGAATTTTGTCTGAGTAAGCTCCGTTGCCTGACCACCGAAGTTGATCACCAGCGGATCCTTCAGAGCATCTCCTTCCCTGATGTTCACACTCTGCTCCGCGAAAAAAGCACGGCTCATGTTCAGTTGTACGGAAAAATCGATTTCTTTACCATCTTCGGTTAAAATTTTCCCTTGGGCTGTAAAAGCTGTTGTTTCATATTCCTGATGGGATTCATAATAATCGTAGATAAGACCGGAACCTTGCAAGGCAGGATCTGCTGGTGCGCCTGTTTCAGGCTTAGTAGGAGTTGTGGCAGGTGTCACTTCGCCGACAGTGACCGGTGCTGCGGCATTTTCCGGCGTGGTCAGTCGTATCTGTTTGCCGGTGATCCGTTCGATCATGGATTTCAGAATCCGCATATTCAGGTCGGCCATGACCTCATCTTCCTCAGGAACCGGTTCGGCCACGGCCTTGACCGGTCGTGCCTTCATTGCTTCTGTAGAAATAGATATCTTGGTAGATTGCTGGGATCTGGCCTGGTGATGCAGCCTCAGCTCCCGCCCTCTGCCTTCATTGTCGGTGACTGTTTTTCGTTCCTGTCCTTGTTGCCAGACGGTTAGAGACTCTTTTTTTTGGTGCTGTTCAATGGAAATGTGGTTGGAATAGAGCTGGATGGCGGAATCGGCAATCTTCATGGCAGGCCCTCCCTGGCTTTCATGAATTACGCATGGGTGATGATTGCAACATGTCTTCGGCGACTGCTACAGCATCATTGTAATGTAGATATATTCCTATCGGCAGGAGAGCGGTTTTTCTTTAGGGGATGTCAGGAGAAATGTAAAAAAAAAAGGGGCAGATTATTTTTACGAGAAATAATCTGCCCCTTGCTCATGCGGAATTGGTATGACACGATGTTCGTGTGGAGATGGAAACTCTTTATTTAAGAATGTTTCCCATGTCCTTGACCTGCTGAACTTGCTGCTTCACCGAAGCAACCTCTTTGACCCCGGGAATGCTGTCTACGAGATCCTTGCCACCTTTGTCAACTTCACTCAAGCCATTTTTAAAAGATGAAATGGCTTTTCCCAGACCAGAGCCGATTTCAGGCAGTTTCTTTCCGCCAAAAACGAGAAAAGCAATACCAAGAATGACGACCAACTCAGGGGTTCCAAGTCCAAACATATTATGCTCCCGAAAAAATGTTGTGAGGGTTCATGAAAAAAATTGATACAAGATACTTTCCATAGATCAGGTGGCAGAATCGCCTTTGGTCTCATCGTCGATTTTTTTCTTCTCGTCTTCTTTTTTTGTGGCTTCTTTAAAATTTTTGATTCCCTTGCCAATGCCGGAACCAATTTCAGGAAGTTTACCAGCGCCAAAGATAATGACAATTATTACCAGAATAACAACAAGTTCTGGCATTCCAAGTCCAAACATAAAGATACCTCGTATGGTGGGGAAGGGTGATTGTATCGGAACAGTCCGAAGGGAATCAGTAACCAGAGAGTTTAGAGCAGTTTAAGCAGAAAGTCAACGATTTCTCGTGGACTGGATGTGTCGGCCGATTTCCCTCATCCGGTCCAGAATAGCCTCTTCATCAAGGGTCAGGAGCTGTCGGTTACGCATGACCAGCCTGCCGTTAATGATGGAATGAATCACATCTGCCCCTCGTGCCGCATAGACCAAATGCGAGGGGATATTGTAGAGAGGGGTCAGGTGGGGTTGATTCAGGTCAAGCACAATAATATCGGCCTTCTTGCCGACAGCCAGGGTGCCGATATCGCTTTCCGCCTGCAGGCATGCAGCTCCCCCGAGAGTGGCGGCATGGAGGGTGGTCTCCGCATTCATGGCGGTGGGATCCATGTTGATCACCTTGTGCAGCTTGGCTACGGTATTCATCTCGCCGAACATATCCACGTCGTTGTTGCTGGCACTGCCGTCTGTTCCCAGGCCCAAAGTGATTCCCGCATTAAGTATTTTGACTGCCGGTGCTTCGCCGGAGGCCAATTTCATATTTGATTCCGGACAGTGGGAAACCTTCACTCCATGCTGGGCCAGAGTGTTGATCTCCTGCTCGCTCATGATGACGCAGTGGACAGCCAAAGTGCGTTCATTGAGAAGCCCCAGTCTGTCCAGATGCTCCACCGGGGTACAACCATAACGCTCCCGGCAGATGGCGACTTCTGCCGTGTTCTCGGAGAGGTGGATGACATAAGGGCAGTTGTGTTCAGCAGCCAGGGTTCCGAGACGTTGCAGGAGTTGAGGTGAACAGGTGTAGACGGAATGAGGATCGGCGGTGATCGTGATCAGAGGGTGATTCTGATAGTGGTTGAACATCTCCCCCACATAGGTAAAACCGTTTTCCAGCTCACCATAATTAGGTGAGGGGAAATCGTAGAGCACTTCGCCGATCCAGGCGCGCATTCCTGATTCTTCAGTGGCCCGGGCTACTTCTTTGGCAAAAAGATACATGTCGCAGAAGCTGGTGGTACCCGACTTGATCATCTCGGCCAGAGAAAGCAGGGTGGAGTCGTAGACAATCTCGGGCGTGAGTTTGGCCTCGGCCGGGAAAATATGTTCCTGCAGCCAGGTCATGAGCGGCAGGTCATCGGCAAGACCTCGAAAACAGGCCATGGGGGCGTGGGTGTGGGTGTTGATGAGTCCCGGCATGATCAGGCCGTGTTCTTCATGGATGCGCTCGGCGTGTGGGTAGCGCTCGGCCAGCTCATCAGCTGTGCCGATGGCGATGATGCGATCTCCGGCCACGGCCACGCCCCCATTTTCTATACAGTCCTGCTGTCGCGAAGTGGGCAGGAGCCAGAGGCCGGTGATGAGCAGATCAGCGTGCTGTCTTTGTGGCATATATTCTCCTGATGATTTCGATAATAAGACGTTCCAGTTGTGGTTCCACAAGGCCAGCGGCGGCAATGATCTCTTCCAGGATGATCGGCTGCATCTTGTCGGGATCATTGACATTGGAGATCACCGACAATCCCAGGACATCCATGCCGGCGTGGCGGGCGACAATAATCTCCGGGATGGAAGACATGCCGACAGCATCTGCGCCGCAGCCACGCAGCCAGCGGGTTTCGGCCGGGGTTTCCAGGCTGGGTCCGGGGATGCAGGCATAGACGCCGGTGACCACCTTGTCAAGACCGCAGGTCTCAGCGCTCTCCAAGGCGACTTTGATCAGCTCCGGATTGTAGGGAATAGAAAAATCCGGAAATCGCGGCCCCCAGGAATCCACATTGGGGCCGCGCAGGGGGTTGTCGCCCAGCAGGTTGAGATGATCCCTGAAGATCATGATGGAGCCGGGGGCAAAGGCAGGATTCAGCCCGCCCGCCGCATTGGTCAGGATCAGGGTCCGGACGCCGAGCAGGGAGAGGACGCGGATGGGAAAGGCCACTTCTTTGCTGGAATATCCTTCGTAACAATGAAAACGTCCCTGAAGAATGATAACCGGGGTCCCGTGCAGATGGCCGATAATAAGATTACCCTGATGGCTGCTCACCGTGGAGCAGGGAAAGTTCGGGATCTCGTAATAAGGGAGGATCAAGTTCGGCTTTACCTGCCCGGCCAGTCCACCCAGCCCGGTTCCAAGCTGAATCACCAGTGAAGGGATAAAGGGCAGCTGCTCACGCAGGAAAGCGACGCATTCTTCCACCTGTTGAATATACTTGTTTTTTTCTGTCATCTCTGGCCGGTAAAAAAGATTTAGCGAATTTCTAAGGTACTGAAGGGGAAATGATATCAAGTGAGGATAAGCTTACCGGAAGCAAGAAGATTTTTCAATGGAAGAGAAATGCCATTGTCAAACCATTCTGCAATGGCCAGAACGCTGGGAATGAAGATTGCAATTTCAAAACAGCGAAGGGCCGCACTGGGTGACCAGGGATTCAGATTCCTGCAAGGGGCCCAAAGGATTTTTGTTGTATGAATTTGTCTCACTCTACCACTTGCCGATCTGGGAAAATGAAAGCTGAGACAAAAGGATTCAGTGGCTTTCTTTCTCGATATCACGATGATGGTGACTGACGGGAAAGGCTTCGTTTTTCAGAAGGGCGGCAAGGGCTTCAGTGACGGCCACAGAACGATGATGGCCTCCGGTGCAACCGATTGCGATGCGTAGTTCCTTTTTTCCGCTTTGCTGGTGGGCGGTCGCGAAAAAGCTGATGATTCGGTGCAGATGGCGCAGACAGTCGCTGCCCGACTGATTCCGGAGGACATAGTCAGCGATGGAGGATTTAAGCCCGGTAAAGGCGTGCAGGGTGTCGACGTGGTAGGGGTTGGCAAGAAAACGGACATCAAAGAGCAGATTCACATCCTGCGGCAGCCCGTATTTATAGCCAAAAGAGAAAATGGTGATGGTAAAGGAAGGCTCCACCACTGTCAAGGTGCTGCCCCCAGGATCTGATCTCGGGTGAAGATGACCTTGACCGGACAATTGTCCATCTGGTTGAGGGTGACGAATTTCATGATGTTTTCCACCCCGTTGCCGTCGAGGCTGTCGATGACGATGATAATCTTGACGATATAGGCTCCGAACTGGATGATTTCTTCAAGAGCCCTGATAAGCTGACTGCCTGTGGAGACGACATCGCCGACCAGAGCCACCCGATCTCCCGCCATGATCCGTGACTCAAGCCACTTTGGATTCAGAATGTCACCCTCCTTGCGCATGGAGTCGCGTATGTAAAAGACACCAATCTCTTTGAGAAAGGCAGCCCGGCAGAGCACGGAAAGGATGGCATGACCCGGACCGCCCAAGGCACAAATGTTAAGGTCCTTGATTTCGTCATAGACCAGCTCACCGGCCAGTTTGATGCCCTGATGTTTCAGGGATATTTGGAAAAAATCAAAGTAGTCGCCAACGATTTTAGACGGTGTGCGAAAATGCCCTTCTTGCTTATAGGCCCTTTCGGCAATGAGTGTATTTAATTCCTCCCAGACGGTAGACATGACAACCTCTCTCTCCTTCTATGCACAAGTGAAAAATATAATGCTCTCACTCCATTTTATAGGGAGTTCCGGCGTTTATGGCAATAGATTATTGGAAAAAAGAAAGAAATTCTACCGTTATCTTTTAGAACGTTATGAAAACAGAGATGATTTTGATCATTGGCGGCCGGGCGGGGGACTGTTTTCAATGCAGCGCCCTGTTGTCCTTTCCTGTATATGCGGGTACTCTGCAGGCGAGAGCGTCATGAAACTTTCTCAGTAGAGGTCGGAGCTGCCGGATGAGCAGAGAGCGCAGGGAAGAGACAAAAAAAACAGGGGCACAAGCATGTATTCCATTTTTGAGACAGAAATTACCGTGCGGCCGGATGATATCGATATGAACAATCATGTCCATTATTCCCGCTATCTTGATTACATCCTCATGGCCCGTTATGACCAGATGAAAAAGGACTACAAGGTGTCCATGGAGGAATTTGTGGAACAAGGGCATTCCTGGGTGGCCTCACAGGTCAATATTATCTATAAACGGCCGATTCTGCTTAAGGATCGGGTGACGGTTCGTACTCAGCTCCGGAGTTTTCAAGGAGCCATGGCTATGGTCAATTTCTGGATCGTCAAGAGCGATGGCGGGAAGGTGGCAGCTCAGGGGGAGGTGAGTTACACCATGGTCTCAATCAAAAGCGGTAGGCCCATCCGTATCCCCGGTGAAATAATAGAAAAATATCAGGTGTGAGGCGTGTCCTCTTTCCAGGTGGTATCGGTTAGGGAGACAACCTGAAGGGAATAAACAATGTTTTTTGATGTTATATGATTATTGGCTTCAGGCAGCCTTTTTCAGTTGTGCACGTCCGTCAGCGTTAGGAAAGCGGACGAGTTTTCTGGTGATCTGAGTTTGATTTACGGGCCGTATCCCAGGCCGATGTCAGTGACCTCTTCGCCTGGCATAAGGATAAAATAGCTTGAACCGTCCGCGGCCATGATCTTTAATTCATATGGATTGGTCCTGGTCAACAGGGAGGCAATGCGTCCATTTGGAAGCACGCAGGGTGAATTGTCATTATGAAACTGTTCGGTTATTTTGACCGGCAAGGTGCCTCCAGAAGGAAGCCGCCAGATCTGTTCATAGTTTTCGGCCTCCTCAAAGACGATGGAGCCGGCCGGCCCGTAATCGGGCTGATTGAGGAAGGTAGAGCCATCGGCCTGGGCCGTGGCGACGGACACACGGAACCCGGTGCCGTTGCTCTTCACTTCACAGATAGATGAATTGTCATAGGAGTCCGTGCCGCACTTGAACAGGACCTTGGCTCCATCTGCGGAGATGGAGGGCTGCTGATTGAAGGGAAAGGTCGAGCCTGCTGTCATGCTTCTTTTCTGACGATCCGTTGTCGTACGGCAGGGAGTTTGCTTCTTCTCAAGGTGACCGGCTGACATGTCAAACCTCATGACTGGGAAATAATGGGGTGGTAGTAAAATTAAATAATTTCCTTCCACCATCCGAAAGGCCGCCCTCTCTTTTTTTTTGTTGCAGTCGCCTTCCCGTCAAGTTCTTTCGAATTTGGGTCTGTGCAAACCTTCGGGTGATGCACCATTTACTCTGTTTAAAGACCGGCGGGTTTTGATCCAAGCCCAATTTTCTGTGATGGCGAACAGCCTGATACTGCAAAGAGATGTCTGGTCACAAGCTACTTGCTGAACCATGGATAGACTAAAAAAGCAAGGCGGCACACGTCAGAGAAACATATTGATTGAATGGTAACCCGAACTTCCTGCAAATAAATCGGCTCAGCGGTTTGTCCACAGAGGAAATCTCCTTTTTCCTCTTGACTTTACTTATCATAGATGACCCTGTTTTTTCAGGAATGGATGTTAGAAACTGTTCTCTCAGCCCGCAGTGCAGGTACAGATGGCGGCGCAGGAAGAGCCAGAGGCATAACGCGCAACTACCGGAGATGAGGGCAAGGATGCCGATGTAGCGGATTTTGTCCGGCCAGTCCAGCGATACCGCAGCCATGCTCAGGGCGCCGCAGAGAAAGTAAGAAAAGAACATGATCGAAGAGGCGGTGCCCGCGTCCTTGTGCCCCTGTTCCAAGATCAGGTTGCTGGAGGGGGGCCGACTCATCCCCAGGAAAAAGGTGATGATACCATGGGCAGGGCAAAGCGCAGGGGTCCGTTGATCATGGGAGAAAGCAGGCCGATAATCAGAGGCGGCTGCGGCCAAAGCGGTCGGAGAGTGGGCCGTAGATCAGCAGTGAGCCACAGTAGGCGACAAAAAAGAGAACCAGGGTCAGGTTGACGATGGCCAAGGGGAGTTGCCAGGTTTCCACCAGGTGGGGAATGGCCGGCAGGTACATGACTGTGGCCAATGGTGGAAAGGCGGAAAGCAGGGCCGGAAGCAGGATAAAAAGGAACATTGCGCCGCCATCGGGTCGATAGGGTGCATAATCAGGTGTGGGCGGCACAGGTTGAAGCTCGTTAAGGGTTTTTAAAGGGAGCAGCTTTTGTTCTTTTTCAAGCCGGAAAGAGAATTGTTCTTGTCAAAATCATATAAAGGATCTTCCCTCCTGGGCTGGAGGGAAGATCCTTTGACTGGACCGCAGTGAGAACGTCGAAGAGTGCGTACTGTTGAGGGGCATCTTGAAAAGATAGACTCGTTGTTGCCAAGGTCCCTGACAAAGTGGGCAGGGCAGGGAAAGCGTCCGCCGTGGGCACGGACCGCTTCTGGTGTTTGGATATCTTTCATATACATGAGTCTTTCGTTGTCATCAATACTCATCTTAAGATGTCTTTATGGCGAAAAGGTAGTATCTGTTAGGTCCACATCTCCCTTTACCAGAGTGATGACAGTGATCTCTCCCGGGCAGTTGAAGCGCAGGGGGATGCTGGAGGCGCCGGCGCCGCGGCTCGTATAGCCCTGCATCGACCGGTATTGCCAGTGGCCGGATGCGGTGAAGCGGGGTGCCCTGGAGTTGGTGAAGATGGGTCCGCATTTTATTGTGTCGGGCAGGCAGATCTGGCCGCCGTGGGTGTGGCCGCAGAGGTAAAGATCGGCGTTGCATTGTGCTGCTTCCCGGTAGGACTCCGGGGAATGGGCGAGGAAGATGGTGAAGCATTGGGCCGGGACATCGCGGAAGGCCTCTTCGGCATTGGCCATCTTGTAATAATGGGGGTCGTCGACGCCGACGATCAAGATCTTCCCGCCGTTTCTCTCAATCGGCCATGATTCATTGATCAGCATGATCAGGCCGGCCTCCTCGAAATCCGGAGCCATTTCCAGACAATCATGATTGCCGAGGACGCCGAGGAGGCCATGGCGGGTGCGGACATGGGGCAGGAGGCGGCGCAGATGTCGAAGACAGGGGGCAATGGGTCCGTAGGTCTGCATCCGAATATCCCCGCCAATCAGACAAAGATCGACCTCAATGTCCTGCAGGTGAGTAATGAGGCTATCGGTCAGGCCATCGAGTCCGTCCAAGTGGAGATCCGTCAACAGGAGGATGCGAAACTGGTCAAAGGCGTCAGGCAGTGAGGGGAAGAAGAATGTTTTTTTCACCACCTCTATCTTGAGGGCATTACGGGTACCTTTTTCATACAGGCCGGTTACCTTAAACAGCGGAGCAAGAATAACCAGATCTGCAAGAACGCTGGTCAGATTGAACAGGGCCTGCCATCTGGCCAGAGGGAAATGGCAGGCTCTCCATTCACGCAGACGAACCGTTGAACGGACCTGGCGCGGATAATTTTCCAGCGGTGGTCGGTACATGATAAAATACCAGAAACGGGAACTCCAATAGGCGATGATGATAAACAAAATCTGAATTACCGCAATCTGTTCCCAGCTAAGATCCAGAACATGGGTAAGGAACAAGGCGGGGAAAAGGGATTCAAAGAGTTGATCAAGGATGACGATCTCGGTACCGCTTTTCAGGGTCCGGCGACGTTTAATAAAGCTGGATAGGAGGTCGCCGCTCATGGCCAGTAAGGCGGTAAGAGCTCCAACCCACCATGCAATGCCGATCAGGGGGGTGACCATGATTCCCCCCAGCAGGCTGGAGAGGATGCCGCGGATAGTCTTGTGCGGACCGAAGATGGGTTGCTGGTCTCGCCATACTCTACCGCCATCGAGCGGCATATTCCAACGGTCGCCAAAGAACATGCTGATAAGGGGCGGAAGTGCGTTGATCCACAGGAGATAAAGAGCAATAGTGGCCGCCACAATCATTGTATTTTTCCTTCTATTGTGCAGTCAAAAAAGCAGGCTTAGCGAGTGGATGACTCTTTATCTCTCTGCTGCCGGCGGAGTGCCTGATAAAAAAGCAGACCGTAATCACCGGCAGCAATGAGGCTGCAGGACACGGTGACAAAGAGGGCAACCGGGGTCATCCCTGGAAAAAGGACCACCGTGAGCAGCAGGATAAATTGTCCCGCTGTGGCCAGCTTACCTGACCACCTGGCCCCCATCTCGCGGAAGGAATCCCAGGATCGGATTGTTGCCGCATATCCGGCGGCAATCCCAACGGTCAGATCGCGGGCAATCACTGCCGGAATCCACCAGATCGGGAATTTTCCGGTCATGGCAAAGGTGATCAGGGCAGCGAGCATGAACATTTTGTCAGCAACGGCATCCAGCAGGCCTCCCTGCCAGCTTGATACCTTCCAGCGTCTGGCGCACCAGCCGTCAAGAAAATCACTGGCCCCGCTGCCCAGAATAAGCCAGACCCACAGTTCTTCGGGACAGAAAGGAAAGAGACAGGCCAGACCCAGGCGCAAGGCGGATAAGATATTGGGAATAAGGGCCAGATATCGTTTCATGTCGGAATTACGATACGACAAAGTAGATAGCTCCCATGATGATAAGGCTGCCGATACGGAATATCTGGTTGTAAAAAATTAATTCAGCGGCCACCTTTGGTTTAAAAATTCCTGCATAATAGGGGAATTGATGACGGATGGCGCGGATAGGGGAAGAAAGAATGTTACCGACCAGGAGGGCAAGGATGATTTCCCGATAGGTCATGCTTCCCGCCTGGAGCAGAGCTCCGGCTGCGGCCAGGCCGGCGGTGAATTCAGCGGCAATCTGCAGGGTGATAATCCCCATGGATTCAGGGGTGAGCCAGGAGAGGAAAGAAAAGTAGGTGGCCATCGTTTTTTCCATGGTGGTGAAGATTCCCGCCTTGTGGAGCCAGAAGATGATGATGTAGATGGGGATGGTAAAGCGGATGATCGTGCGGATACGTTTTTTAAAGCGGATCCAGCTTTTTTTGACAATGGCGTTCCATCCGCCTCCTGCCTCTTTAGGACCTTCCACCTGCATGCTTTCGGTTCGTTCCTGCCTTGGGAGGATAAAACGGCTGATAAGAAGGATAGAAAGGGTGCGGAGGATGGCTGCGCCAAAGGTGAGGCCGACATAGATGAAGGCCGCTCCCTTGATCATTGGTACGGCGATGAAGGAGACAGTGGGGAGATGGAGAAAATAAGTGGGCAGGGAGTTGAACAGGTTGGCCAGGATCAGTTCTTTCTTCGAGATTTTCTCCTGCTCGTAGGCCTCGGAGAGCATGGTGTTGGCGCTGATGCCGGAAAAAAGCGCCATGGTGAAGGAGGCGCTGGCGATATCTGAGAGGTTTCCCAGGCGCAACAGGGGACGGGCCAGGGTGGCAACCTTACTGGTCCAGTTCAGTGACTCGATCACGTTGGCAACAAAAAGGCCAATCGAAATATAGCCAAGCATTCGCAACAGCGGCCAGAACAGGTCATGCCAGAGAGTGAGGAGGGTATCAGCCGAAAAGGACATGGACGTATTTTCCTGGTTTCCTCTTAAGGTTCAAGAATCGATGGGCCTTGAATCAGCGAATGGGCGTAGAGACCTGCCGGATCGTTGAAGAGTAGGAGCTCCCTGAATGGCGCGGTCAGTTGAGCTATCTGTTGCACCAAAGGCCGTGACATCGTTTGGCGCAACAGGGTGGTTACGACCTGACCATTGAAGATGCCCCGTATTTCATCCAGAAAGCTGCGTGGCTTTTCAATGTAGATTGCTGAGTAATTTTCAATTTTTGCCATTTGGGCTGCAGACTTGATGGCGTCTTCCAGAGTTCCTATCTTATCCACCAGACCAAGTTGCTGTGCCTCTTTTCCATGAAAGACACGTCCTCCGGCAACGGTCTGGACTTTTTCCATATCCATCCGGCGTCCTTTTGCCACCAGGGAGAGAAACTGCTGGTAGCCATGCTCGAGAGTCATCTGGACAGCTACCTCCAAGGGCGGACTCAAAGGCCGGCTTAAGTTAAGGCCGGATGCCAGCGGGGTGGTGCCGAACCCATCACTGTGAATGCCAAGGCTTGCCAGACTGTTTTCAAAGGTGGGGAAGGCTGCGAAGATGCCGATGGATCCGGTGATGGTGGCGGTTGATGCCCATATCTCATCAGCATTTGCAGCAATCCAGTATCCGCCGGAGGCGGCAGTGGAACCCATGGATACCACCAGGGGTTTGGCACTTTTTTTCAGTTCAAGGATCTCCTGACGAATGATCTCTGAGGCAAAGGCCGAGCCGCCCCCTGAGTTGATGCGCAGCGCCACTGCCTTGACCTTTGGGTCAAGGCGGGCCTTGCGGAGACTCGCGGCCAGGGTGTCGCCGCCAATGGTGCCCATTGGTTGTTTGCCATCGAGGATCATGCCCTCGGCTATAATGACCCCGATGGTGTTGTCAGGTGTAATCAGTGGCGGTTCATAGGAAGGGGTGATGGTGCGCAGATAATTATTTAAACTGATCTGGCTGAAACCATGGTCAGGAGCAGCCGCAGTCTGTTTTCCCAGATAATTGCGAAGCTCTTCCCTGGTTTTAAGACCATCCACCAGTTTGTTCTCCATGGCCAATTGTGCGGTACTGCCTCCAGATGCCGCCAGTTTCGTGGTAATGTTGTTGGTATATTGATCGATAGCGTCAGCAGGAAGTGAACGTTGTCTGGTGATGTCTGTCGTGAAAATCGACCATAGAGAGGTGAGCAACCCTCGCATTTGTTCTTTGGCCTCCTCTGACATGGAGTCTCGCAGGATGGGTTCGACGGCCGATTTGTAGGTGCCGACACGGAAGACGTGATAATTAATCTGTAATTTCTCCAGGGCTTCCCGGAAGAAGAGCGGATAGGAACCAAGGCCGTGGAGATCAACGCCGCCCATGGGGTTCAGGTAGATTTCCGAGGCAAAGGAGGCCAGATAATAAGCCTTCTGCCGGTAGTAATCTTCGGCGGCAATGACTTTTTTACCGCTTTTTTTGAACTCGTTCAGGGACTCTCCGATGGTCTGCATCTGGTCGAGCCCAACCGTCCCCAGATCATTAAGGTCAAGGAGGATGCATTTAATCTGGCTGTCGGTGGCCGCGTGATGGATAGCGTCGAGAACATCCTGGAGCAGGGTCTCAGAGGTCGTCTCCTTGCTTTGAGTGAGCTCACTCAGCAGCTCCGTTATCGGGTCTCTGGACTGTTTCTCTTCTACGATATTACCGGCCAGAGAGAGGATAAGCGCAGCGTCCTTAATAACAGGCGGCTTTTTTTCAAAGAGAAACGTGGTGAAAATCACCACTATGAACAACAGAAAGAGAAGATTACCCAGGATGCTTCGGGTGGTGGAAAGAAATTTCCCTATCCAGCGGAAGAAGGTTGTGAGAGCAGCAAAGATGTTTTTCATGAATGTGTGGGCCTGAAAGGGGAAAGGATTTTACTTACTGACAGTGAATAGAAGAGAGAATAATAACAATACTGGCGTTGGAAGTAAACCTTCTTGCTGGTGAGCGACTGTTATTGTCCTGAACCTTGGAGGCTTACCAGCCACCACCCCCCCCGCCGCCGGATCCCCCACTTGAGCCTCCCGACGAGGAAGAGCTGGCACTGGTGGCCATACTGTTGACTGCCGTAGCCCAGGAACCACTGGCTCCGGCGCCGCCGAAAATTCCACCGCCCCCACTGAAGCCGGAAGAGGAGTGAGGCGTGTTACCAGTGGAGAAGGCGTGTGTACTGCTGCCGTATTTACCAAACCAGGTATCCATATGTTTTCCCAGCCCAAAACCCAGAAGATAGGGGAACCATGCATCTTCTACCTGCGGCTTTTCTTTCTGCAGCTCGGCTTTAAAATATTCACGGGCCGAGGCCAAATGCTGCCGCAGGCGAATTCCTTCGATACTGTCCCGTGATTTTGCAATATTGAGAATGTTGTTCATCATTGCCAGTACAAGACAGAATCCACCGAGAAGCAGGAGTAGAGATGCATCGGCATAAAGCAGTGAGGCGTATCCTGTCCCAATGAGTATAACTATCCCCACAAAAGAAAGCATTCGACCAGGAAGCCGGGTGGAGGAATCACGGTAGCCAATAGCTCTTATCAATCCGATAATGTAGAGGAAAAAAGCTACAACAACATAGGTCATCTGCAGTCCGAATTCATCCTGATGTAAAACCGCATTAAAGAGGAGCAGGAAGAAACCACACACCCCCAAAACAAGAGTGGGGACCCAGATCAATTCCAAGGGATTTTTCAGGGCGGCAGTGAGGTCAGACACCTTTTTATCTAATGGCTCCCGAATCTTACCAGCCGGGTCGAAACTGCTGTTTTTCCCCTGATAATATTTCTTGATGGTGTCGGTGTCAGTTACATTTCCGTTGATAAAAAGGCCTTCAATGAGGGTCTGCTCGTAGCCGTTGAATTGTTCCCGTGGTTGAAGGAGCCTGAGGTGTAAAACCGGCGGCAGCCATGGCAGGAAGAGATCATATTGAAAGAGGGAAAACTTTTTTGGCTCCAACCAGCTCTCAAGCTTGCCCTCTAAAACCAGACGGGCAAGCACCGCAGCCACTTCGTAGCCGCTGGTCTTCTTGTCCCAGGTTGCTCCCACCACTTCAGGCAAGAGATGAAAGAGGTGCTGATCCAGCCATTGTCGGTCCACGTCTTCAGACGGTACAAGGGGATGAAACCGATTGGCTTTCTTTTCGTAACCAAAAAAAACAGCAAAGCGCCAGAGAAAGAAGAGGAGAACAGTGCTGAAGATCAAGAGACGGCCGAAGGAGGGAGTATGCCGCACCGGAATGGGAGCCGGTGGCTTTGGCGGCCTGTTTATTGCAGCCGGATTCCCCTCGCTGTGTGTCAGTCTGGCCTGGAGGAGCACTCCTTTTCCAGGCGGGATATTGTCCCGCGTCAGGAAGGCGACCGTCACGGTCCAGACGAGCCTGAACCTCCATCTTCTGCCAGTATAAAGACCGTCCGAAGGCTGTTTGGGTCAGTAAGAAACAGCAACAGAGAAGGAATCCCAGGAGTGGGGAGCGCTTTCTTATGGTAGCGATCAGAGTGGAAATGATGGACTCTCTCAGGATAGCGCCTCCTGAACGGCAAGGCCGATCTGGCGCAGGGTGTACGGTTTTTTGATAAGTGTCCTTGCCCCCAGGGCTTGTGCTCTATTTACTTCCTCGTTCTCTGAAAAGCCGCTGGCCACTATCGCCTTCTGACCTGGTCGAATCTTGCATATTTCTTCATAGGTCCTGCGTCCATTCATACCCGGGTCCATGATCATATCAAGCAGGATAAGGTCCGGCTGCCTCATACGGACATACTCTATGGCCTTTTCTCCTGATTTTACACAATCCACCTTATAGCCGAGAAAGGTTAACAGCTTTTCAGCTATATATCGCTGTTGCTCATCATCATCAACAACAACAAGGATACTTTCTCCGTTGCCTTGCAGTTGAGTAATATCCTGTGTTTCGGTCTCGTCAGTCATCTCTTTATTTCGAGTGGCTGGAAAGTAGAGGGTAAAAACGGTTTTACCCTGAATGTTTTCTGCTGTTATAGTGCCCCCATGATCCTGAACACTATTCCAGACCACTGTAAGTCCCAGTCCTGTGCCGCTCTTTCCCAGAACCTTTTTGGAGTAAAAAGGTTCAAATATATGTGCCAGATCATCCGCTCCAATGCCGGTGCCGTCATCAGAGATAGAAAGCATCACATATTCCCCCTTTTCGAGGAACTGCACCTGTTTCAGAGGTTGGTCAATGAAGCAATTCCTGGTAGCAATCCAGATATGGCCCTTTTCACCCACAGCCTCGGTGGCATTGGTGATGAGATTCATCAGGCACTTGTTTATATGAACAGGAGAACAGGATATATTGAGTAGTTCAGAATTAAGATCAACAGTGCATTCGACCTCCCGATGATGGGAATGCATTTGTTGGTATTCTGGGGAGTTGAGATAACTCTGGATCAAGGTGTTCAAGTTAGCATTCTCCCTCGCAGCAGCAACACCACGGGCCATGGTGAGTAAATCGGCCACAACGGCCGCTGCCCGTTTTCCTGCATCACGTATTACCTCCAAAGGCTTGCGCAGATCACTGTCTTCCGGAATCTTCATGAGCAGCAGCTCCGGATAGGTGACAATGCCGGAAAGGATGTTGTTCAGATCATGGGCCACGCCTCCAGCCATCATGCCAATCATTTCCATCTTCATGGAGCGCTGGAGTTTTTCCTGCAGTTCTTTTTCTCGGCTTACGTCCAGGAAAAAGAAAAATTGGTATTCAACCCCTCGATAGTTAAAGGAACTGGCAAAGATATCAACAGGAAAGGTAGAGCCGTCCTTACGTCTGTGTGTGCGCCTCATGGAAGAGGAGTTCCGTCCATGCGAGCTTTTTAAAAGCCATTCTTGCCATGATTCCTCGGTGAATTCCGTGTCAATATCGCCAATGCCGAGATTGCACAATTCGTTATGGCTGTATTCCAGAAGATCGGTGCAGGCCTTGTTGGCATTGATAATATGTGTTTCTGCCAAAGTCTTTCTCTTCTCTACCCAGAGGATGGGGAAGGCGCAGGAATCCACGGCGTATTGGGTGAAGAGGAGCTTCCGTTTGGCCTGTTGTAGCAGCTGCGCTTGGTGTAAAATCTGCTGGTTCTGTTCTTTTAGTTGCCGGGTATATCTTCCAAGGGTAAAATTTCGATAGAGAAGCAGGGCGACACCAATCCCGACAAAAAATAGTGCCTGCCAGAGAATTTTCAAATCACGGCCCTGCTCAAACTTGACGGATATCCAGCGATTGAGAATGCGCTGGTGTTCCTCCCTGTCAATTGCGGCTATGGCTTTTTCAAAGATAGAAAGGAGCAGAGGCTCGTCGTTTCGGGTGGCCACTCCAAGCTCCCAGCGCTCATCAAATTTACCCGCAACCTTCAGTTCAGTGGGGAATGATTTTTGAATGGAATATGCCGCAGTGGCAAGAGTTTCAATAAAACCATCCAGCTTACCGTCCGCAACCTGCTGGAGCCCTGTAACAATATTTTCTACTTTCACAATCTGCATCTTCGGATAGCGTGTCTGCAACAGTTCTCCAAAGGCATACCCTTTCACCACCCCCAATTTTTGATCAGTGATAGCAGTGATGTCATCGACAAAAGGGCGATTCATCTTGGCAACCATGACCAGAGGAATGTGCAGATAGGGACGGGTGAAGTTCATGTAGGCTTCACGTTCCGGAGTCGGCATGGCCAGAGAAAAAATATCGCATTTTCTGGCCATGGCATAGTCAATACTTTCCGACCAGGTTTTCGTGGGAACCATCACCAAGGGAACAGGAAGTATGCTGCGGATGAGAGTCATGTAGTCGGCAGTCATGCCCACATGCTTGCCGTCCTCAATCTTTTCCAGGGGCATCCAGTCAGGATCGACACACATGGTGATTTGTTTTTTTCTCTCCAGAAAACTGCGTTCCTCATCTGTGAACGCAAGGCTTGTCAGTTGCTCATTTGTCTTGGAAAACCCTTCTTGAGCTTCCACAGAAGTCACAGAAGTTAAAAAGATGCCGCCAAGAATCCAGAGAATTGTAATGCTGAAAACCAAAAGATTACTGGTTGTTTTTTTCAAGGTAATTATCCACGATTATAGAGTTAAATTTCCTCTTAGCAGGGTGACAGTGTAGAAGATTGTCTGAGCAAACGAATATTATATGTTTTTTTATTTAGTGTAGGGGAAGAATAGGAATTAGTCAATTTTTTAGGGGACATGTTTTGTCACTGTAGTCATCTTGATTGCTCTCATTGGCTAATGAAGGTAATATGAACCTGCGAGCCCTCCTGGAAAGGCTTCGCAGGTAGATCTTTTCCTGTCTCAGATACCGCTGCGGCCGTTCTTTAAGCATAGCTATTCGCAGTATGATAATTATCATCATAAAATATGCCTCTATACAATTCTCAGCAAAAAATGTTGAAGGAGGCCGCCTCGGGGCGATTGAAACTTGATTGTAACCGAGAAGGTCGCTGTTACTGAATAACCCTATTGCTGTGCAATTCAGTAAATTCTGCTGAGAATTGTATAGAGGCACTTCATAAAATGATGTTTTTTTATTCTTTCGAAAGTTCACTGACGTTCTTGTTCGGAAGATGTCTGATCCTTTATCGGATATCTCTGAGTGGAGGTAGGTAATGCAGTCCATACAAAAAAGAATAGTTGCGGTGAAAGGGATGAGTTGTGCCGCTTGCTCCAGCCGCATTGAACGGGTGGTACAGGGCCTGGAGGGTGTTGAGCTTGCAGTTGTCAATCTGGCGGCGGAGAGCATGGAGCTGGTCTGGGACGACAGTGTTGTTTCTTTTGATCTGATTGCCGCCCGGGTCAAGGAGCTGGGCTTTGATCTTGACCAGGAAGAGGAGAGTGAGGAGCTGACCCTTGACCTGGCCATATCCGGCATGCATTGTGCCTCCTGTTCCACCCGTATTGAAAAGGTCGTCTCCGGGATGGCAGGTGTGGTGTCGGTTGCAATCAATCTGGTAACTGAGACGGGAACAGTGATTTACCGCCAAGGGTTGATCAATCAGCGGCAGATTCGTGAGGCTATTGCCAGGCTGGGATTTGAGGCCCGTCCGGTGAGTGCCAGGCTTGATCAGTTCGCTCGTAAACGTCAGGAGACCCTTCTCCGTCTTGCGGCCATGAAGATGCGGCTTTTCTGGTCACTGGGGTTGGCCGCGATCCTCTTGCTTGTCTCCATGGGAGAGATGCTGGGACTTCCCCTGCCATCTGTTATTAACCCCCATCATTATCCCCTGAGATTTGCCCTGCTCCAGTTCTGTCTGGTGGTGCCCATTATGGTGCTGGGCCGGAATTTTTATCTCATCGGTATTCCGGCCCTCCTGCGGCGGGTTCCTAATATGGATTCTCTGATTGCCATGGGCACGGGTGCCGCCTTTATCTATTCCACCTGGAATTTGGCGGAGATTATGCTGGGCGCAGATGCGCATATGCTGGTCATGGATCTCTATTTTGAATCGGCAGGGGTGCTGATTGCTCTGGTCTCGCTGGGAAAATATATGGAGACCCGTTCCAAATCGCACACCTCCGATGCCATTGCCAAGTTGATGCAGCTGACACCGGATAAGGCCATTCTGCTCAAGGGCGAGGAGCAGTCAGAGATCCTGGTGGAGGAGATTGAAGCTGGAGACCTGTTATTGGTGCGGCCAGGCGAGCGTATTCCCGTGGATGGTTCGATTGTCAAAGGGCGGACGGCTGTGGATGAATCCATGCTCACCGGTGAAAGCCTGCCGGTGTCCAAGGGAGAAGGCGACAAGGTGACCTGTGGCACTCTCAATAAAAACGGGGTTTTGCAGATACGTACCGAGCAGGTGGGGCAGGATACCCTTTTGGCTCGTATTGTCAGAATGGTGCAGACGGCGCAGGGCTCCAAGGCCCCCATTGCCGGCATGGCGGATCGGATCAGCCTTTATTTTGTGCCGGTGGTCATGGTCGTGGCGGTGCTGACAGGACTTGCCTGGTATTTCCTGGGTGGGGTGGATTTCACTGTGGCCCTCCGGTTCTTTATTGCGGTGATGGTCATTGCCTGTCCTTGTGCCATGGGTCTTGCCACTCCGACCTCGATTATGGTGGGAACCGGGCGTGGTGCGCAGTTGGGGGTTCTGATTAAAAGCGGAGAGGCCCTTGAAATGGCGGAAAAGATCCAGGTGCTGGTCTTTGACAAGACCGGCACTCTGACCTATGGCCGTCCAGAGCTTACTGACCTGATCAATGTGACAAGTGATGAAAGTGATGAACGGCTGCTTTTTCTGGTTGCATCCGCAGAACAGTCTTCAGAACATTCCCTGGCTGAGGCTTTGGTGGCAGCCGCAAAGAATAAGGGAAGCATACTGAAGCAGCCTGAGACCTTTGAGGCCCTGGTTGGCCAGGGGATTTTCGCCCAGGTGGATGGACGGCAGATCCTTCTTGGTAATCGGCAGCTACTGGATGAAAGAGAGATTGGCGTGGAGGGTGTAGGCACTGAAGTTGCCAGGCTGTCAGGGGAAGGGAAGACGGTTTTGTTTCTGGCAGTAGATGGCCGGTTTGCGGCTCTGCTGGCCATTGCTGATAAGCTTAAGCCAGAGGTGCCGGCGGCGGTGGCCAGGATGCGGAAAATGGGATTGCGGCTGATCATGTTGACGGGTGACCAGGAGGCTACAGCCCATGCCATTGCCGCGCAGGCAGGGATTGATGAGGTGATTGCCCAGGTGATGCCTGATAAAAAGGCGGATAAAATTGTTGCCTTGCAGCAGCAGGGATTGCGTACGGCTATGGTCGGCGATGGGATCAATGATGCCCCGGCCCTGGCTATGGCCGATGTGGGGATTGCCATGGGCACAGGGAACGATATTGCCATCGAATCCGGTGATATCGTTCTGATGAAAGGCAATCTGGATGGGGTGATTATTGCCTTGCGTCTTTCTCGGGCGGTAATGCGCAATATCCGTCAGAATCTTTTCTGGGCCTTTGCCTATAACGTCATTGGAATCCCGGTGGCGGCAGGGCTGCTCGTTCTCTTCGGGGGACCCAGTTTGAACCCGATGATCGCCGGTGCGGCCATGGCTATGAGTTCGGTGTCGGTTGTTGGTAATGCTTTACGATTGAGGAGATTTGAGAAGAATCAGGGATGAAAGAAAAAGGTGCTGGCGATTCCCTTTTTTCTTCTTGACTTTTTCGTAAACAGCTATATATATTGAGCTGGTTTGATGAATGGTTGTTCATTTAATTGCCACTTCAAGGTTGGGGTGGGCGTTATTATTCATGAAAAAAATCAACAAAAGAGGGAGTCCTATGTTCTCAAAATTGGTTGCACCACATGGCGGAAGAGGTTTGGTATGTGCTTTGCTCGAGGATAAAGAGCGTGACGCAGAGCTCGAAGTAGCTAAAGGCTTGAAGCAGATTGAGATTACTGCCCGTGCCAAAGGCGATCTCATCATGATGGGCATTGGTGGTTTCAGCCCTCTTGATGGCTTCATGACCAAGGCTGACTGGAAAGGCGTTTGTGAGAACTTCCAGATGGCAGATGGCACCTTCTGGCCCGTACCCATCACCCTTGATGTATCTAAGGCTGATGCCGATGCCATTAAAGTAGGCGATCATGTTGCCCTGGTAAGAAATGGTGAGACCTTTGCCACCATGAAGGTTGCAGAGAAATATGAGATGACCGACGCTGACAAGCGTTGGGAGTGCGAGAAGGTCTTTATCGGTGAGGGCGAAGAGTCTGTTGGCGGTAAATTCTGGGAGATCGCTCCTAAGGATCATCCAGGTGTTATCATGGTTATGGATCAGAAAGAGTTCAACCTTGCCGGTCCTGTAAAAGTACTTTCTCAGGGTGAGTATCCAGTAGAGTATCCAGGTGTGTTCCTGACCCCAGCCCAGACCCGTCGCATGTTTGACGATCGTGGTTGGGCCAACGTTGCTGCCCTGCAGCTGCGTAACCCCATGCATCGTTCCCATGAGTATCTGGCCAAGATCGCTGTTGAAGTATGTGACGGCGTTCTGATCCACTCTCTCATCGGTAACCTCAAGGCTGGCGATATCCCTGCTGCCACCCGTATCCAGGCCATTGATATCCTGATCGATAAATATTTTGTAAAAGCTAACGTTATCAACGCCGGTTATCCTCTGGATATGCGTTATGCCGGTCCTCGTGAGGCCCTGCTTCATGCTACCTTCCGTCAGAACTATGGCGTTAACAACATGCTGATCGGTCGTGACCATGCCGGTGTTGGTGATTTCTACGGCCTGTTCGAGGCTCAGGAGATTTTTGATCGTGTTCCCAAGACCGGTGACAACGCCAAAGATCTTCAGTGTAAACCAATGAAGATCGACTGGACCTTCTACTGTAAAGAGTGTGATGGTATGGCCTCTCTGCGTACCTGCCCACATGACAAGTCTTCCCGCGTAATCCTTTCCGGTACCAAACTGCGTAAGGCCCTTTCCGCTGGCGAGGAAATCGTTGACCACTTCGGACGTACCGAGGTTCTTGATCATCTCAAGAAGTACTATGCAGGCCTGACCGAGAAGGTTGAGGTTAAAATGCAGGGTGCTGCTTCCGGCTCTGCTATGTAATAGTAGTCAAGACTAGTTTTTTGAGTCTGTAAAAGGAGATACCGCCCCCCGGGTGGTATCTCCTTTTTTTATTTCTGATCTATCTTCTCCGTAATCTATCATGACACATACTCTTGATGTTGGTCTTGGTGACCGCACCTATCCTATCTTTATTGAAGATGGTATTATGGCCACTGTTGGCGTAGATCTGGCAAAACGTAATATCGCCAAGCGCTTTGCCGTGATTGCCGATGACAATGTGGCCCGTCTCTATGGCACTACTTTGATGAAATCCCTTAACGATGCCGGGATTGCAGCTGAGCTGCTCACCTTTCCGCGAGGCGAGGCCAGCAAAAATCTGCAGGTTTTTGCCGAGCTTGCCAGCCGCCTGGCGCAACTGGGGATTGACCGCAAGGATGGCCTGATCGCCTTGGGCGGCGGGGTCACCGGCGACCTGACTGGCTTTCTGGCGGCATCATATCTGCGGGGTATCCCTTTTGTCCAGGTGCCGACCACTCTGCTCTCTCAGGTTGACAGTTCTGTGGGGGGCAAGACCGGGGTGGATATTCCAGAGGGGAAAAATCTGGTTGGGGCCTTTTATCAGCCCAAGGCCGTTTATATCGATACGGCTGTGCTGACCACCCTTCCTCTGGTGGAGTTGCTTGGCGGACTGGCCGAGGTCATCAAGTATGGGGTGATCAGAGACTTCGATTTTTTTGTCTTCTTGGAGCGTCATCTTGATTTAATCCTCTGTCTTGATCAGGAGAGTATCCAGGAGATGATTTTCACCTGTTGCCGAATCAAGGCTGAGGTAGTGGCAGAAGATGAGCGGGAGTCCGACCTTCGTCGGATCCTTAATTTTGGCCATACCATTGGTCATGCCGTAGAAGCGGCCTCTGACTTTTCCATTATTCATGGACTGGCCGTAGCCATCGGCATGGTTGCCGCCCTGCGGCTTGCGGTGGCATGCGAGCTCTGTAAAAGAAGTGATGCCGGCCGGGTTGCGGCCCTGATTAACGCTTATGGACTGCCAACGGAGATACCGCCAGACCTTGATAGAGATCGCATAAAAAAATATCTACTGACCGACAAGAAGACGGTGGCCGGTTCAGTCTTTTATGTCCTGCCGACTGCCATCGGCAGCGTGGTGATCACCAATGAAGTGAGCGAGGCACAGGTGGACGCGGTTCTGTCCCGGAAGTGAACCGGGCAACGAGAATTTGTTTTTTCTCGCCTGACTCGCCCTCAGTCCTGAACTTCTGCCTTTATAAAAACACATTGCCAAGGTCAATTGCATAGAATAAATTAAGTGACTCTATACAATACTTAGCTAAAGGTACTTAGGTACCCCATAAAGACTAGCTTTCCGTTTACGCGGGAATGGCATCAACTAAATGCCTCGTCACTCCCGCGTGCCGGGGAAAGGTGGTAGCTGAGTTTCCTATAGAGGCATTATAAATTATAAAAAGGGGTGGTCGGTTAGTGCCCCACAAGAGTTAGACCCAGTTATATCCGTGCGTTACATCATTTTCAGTAACCGGACCCGTGGCAACTGCCCGTTCAAACAATCTTCTGAACACAAGGCCACGGCTGCGAGAAGTACGTCTGTTGAATCTAAAAGTGAACTTCTCCAGATAAGCCTGTAGGTGTTCAGGAACTACTGAACCTTGGTGTGTTCCCAATATCCAGCGTTTCAATAAACTTGCTATATGGTGAACGCCCGGCATGGATACATGTGCGGGATCGCCTGAAGATGATTGGACTGTAATTTTTTTGGTGAACCCATGTTCAGATAATCCATTGTAGCCGCTCCATCCATCGTATGCACAACAGAACTTGGAACGACTGCATCACATACAAACGTCATCAAGCTTTCACCAGAAGCATCGGGAATATGACGCATTCGTACCCGTCCAAACCCCTTGGGATCAATGTTTTCTATGGCAATCACTACTATGCTTTTCGCAGAACCACGACCTCTTTTGCCGCCCTGCTTGACGCTGCCTGTAAAGGTTTCGTCTACTTCAACATTTCCGGAGAGCGGCTTAAGTTCGGCATCTACCATAGCCACACGAAATCGCTGGAGCATGGTCCACGCAACCCGATATTTTGTGCCAAGCGTACGCTCCAGCGTCTTGGCAGACAAACCGTTCTTAGCTGTACTCACGTGCCACGCTGCTTCGAACCATGTCGTTAGCGGTGTCCGTGTCTTATCAAAGATCGTTCCCGCTTGGGCGTAGGTGCGATGGCGGCAAAGCTGGCAAGTTAAGCGACCACGACTGCCTTGCCTTGGAGTAGTAGCTATTTTGCAGGCTGGGCAGATAAACCCATTCGGCCAACGTAATTTTATGAGGTATGCAGCGCAAGATGCATTGTCAGGGAACATCTCAACAAAACTGCGGTACGTGTTGGGATAATCGCGACCTGATATCAAGGATATTTCCACGGCATCTCCTCAGTAAAGAGTTTTTACGAGGAGCATACACCATGGGGCACTAACCGACTACCCCACATTATAAATATAGAGGTGGAGTTTAGGATCCGTTGTGGTGAAATAACCAGAGTGTTTTAGATTATTTTGTTATGGCTCTTCATGCCGCTTGGGCCATCCCCTTGACCGGGATATTTTCGTAGATAAGGTGTTGAATGCACGCTTTTGATAAAAAAATATTTGAGGCCTTTAGTAAGTATGGACACAAGATGCATCGCCTGTCATTGGGTTGCATCTTTATTTGGTTTGGTCTCCTTAAACCATTTGGAGAGAAGACAACCACTTCCCTTCTTGCTCATACCGTATATTTTTTCCCTCCAGAAATAGTCCTTCCTTTTTTAGGGTGGTGGGAAGTCGCCATTGGGATTTGCCTTATATATAAGCCCTTGGTCAAGGTTTCAATAATGCTACAATTTATTAGAATTCCAGGAACTATACTGGCTTTTTTTATGCATCCTGATATTTGTTTTGTTCAACTACCTTTAGTGCCTAGCCCGGTAGGTCAATACTTGATAAAAGATATAGTCATCCTTTTTGCCGGCATCGCAATTGCGGGCACAATATATAATGAAAAATCTTCAGATCCGTATTTTTTTAATAAGTAGAGCTTAATTCAGCGCAAGTATCGTAGTCAATTTTCGATACAATCTTGCTTCTCAAAATAATAAACGACATCAACACCGTTTTCCAGTTCTCTCGACAGCTGATTTCTGTCGTCGGTTTCTCAGTCTATTTAAATCAGGCAAGCACTCAGTCCTCACCCATCGTTCGTCAAAAGTCACAGTGGCAAGGCCATGTGCTGGGCTGGGCGAGATGTGAACAGTGACTGTCTATTCAATCCCGTACCCTTTTAACTTTTCCCATAAATTTTTTCTGCTGATTCCTAGAACCTTTGCTGACTCGGTGCGGTTACCATTACAGTATTCCAGGGCTCTTTTGAGGCAAATCTGTTCGGCAACGGCCAGATTCTCTGCCAGGTTCAGGCCGATTTCCGAATGTATGGTCTGACTGCGCAGTTCGGTCGGCAGATCGGCAGGAGTGATCTCCGGGCCTTTACACAGGACTGAGGCGCGCTCCATCAGATTGCGAAGTTCCCGGACGTTTCCCGGATAATCATAGGACTGCAGGCAGTTCAGCGCCGTCTGACTCAGGCTGAGTGTCCTGTGGTGAGATGAGCTGAACTCCCTGAGAAAACTCTTGCACAGTTCCGCTATGTCTTCCTTGTGTTCCCGCAGGGGCGGCATAGTGATGGGGATAACCTGTAATCTGAACAGGAGATCCTGGCGGAAGCGGCCTTCTGCGACCTCCTGCTGGAGATTCTTTGAGGTGCAGGCGAGAATGCGGACGTCCACGCTGATGCTTTTGCTGCCTCCTACCCGTTCAAACTCACTTTCCTGCAGAACCCGCAGGAGCTTTGCCTGCAGCGGCCCTGGCAGATCGCCAAGCTCATCCAGGAGCAGGGTGCCATTGTCGGCTAGTTCGAATTTTCCCTTTCTCGTCTGCTCGGCTCCGGTGAAGGCACCGCGTTCATGGCCGAACAGCTCTGACTCCATGAGTCCTTCCGGTATCGCTGCACAGTTGATGGAGACAAAGGGCTTGTCCCGGCGGGGGCTTGTTTGATGAATGGCCCTGGCTGCCAATTCTTTTCCCGTGCCTGACTCCCCGGTAATGAGGATAGTGGCATTGGTGGGGGCTGCCTGCTCAATGATGGCGAAGATCTGGTGCATGGCAGGGCTGTTGCCTATCAGTCTGTTAGCCGCCAGAGGGCAACTCGCCTCAAGGGAGGCGCAACGGGCCTTGACGGCCTGGATATCGAGAAGTCTGCTGACCCGGATGATGAGGTCATCCATGTCGAATGGTTTCAGGATGTAGTCGGCAGCGCCTTTGCGCAGACAGTCCAGGGCGTCGTCAATGGATCCGTAGGCCGTCATGATAATGACATCTATATCCTGGCTCTGCTCTCTGATCCGGCCGAGCAGGGAAATGCCGCTCAGGCCCGGCATCCGGATGTCCGAGATCACCAGATTGTACTTCTGCTTTTCCGCCATTGTGGCAGCCTTCAAACCGTCCTCCGCCTCATCCACCAGCCAGCCATATTGCTTCAGACGGTCGGATACGGAGATGCGGATGATCTCATCATCCTCTGCAAGTAGAATTCGTGGCATATCTTTTCCTTATTCACTCTTTTTTATCCTGTTGGTAAGGTGACTACAAACTGCGTCCCTTGTCCTGGATGACTCTCAACTGCAATGGTCCCGCCCATGCGTTGCACCAGGGAATAGGTGACCGCCAGTCCCAGTCCGGTCCCTTCTCCAACTCCCTTGGTAGTGAAGAAGGGGTCAAAAATATGGGGTAGGTGTTCAGCGGCTATGCCGGATCCGGTGTCCTGGAAGGTGAGGGTGAGTCGTGTCCCCCGGCAGCTCCCGGTGACTGTCAGAGTGCCGCCGGTCTCTGTCATGGCCTGGATGCTATTGAGACCTATGTTGACAATGATCTGCTTAAGGGCCTCGGCGTCGAGAATAATGTCTCGGGGGAGCTCAAGGATGAGGCGCACTTCAATATCCTTGAGCTTGCAGGAAAGCAGCTCAAAACATTCTCTGATCAGTCCGTCGGCATCCACCTTGCGCTGTTGCAGGGGTTCGGTCCGGCCAAAGTTCAGGAGCTGACGCATGGTCTGTTCGATCTGCTTCAGTCCTTTGTTGATCAGGGGCAGATAGCGCTGGTGTAGTTCCCGGTTCTCCGGGTTTTCTCCCATGGCCTTGACGCAGTTGAGCATGCCAGCCAGGGGATTGTTGACTTCATGGGCGATACCGGCAGAGAGGATGCCAAGGGACGCCATCTTTTCGTTAAAGCAGGCCTGATTGCGGTTTTTCTCCAGTTCTTCTCGAGATTGATTCAGCCGCCGGCAGAGATGGTCGAAATGGGCGCTGAGCATGGCGATTTCATCATGGCCTGAGGGCAGGAGCTCTGGATCAGGCTCTTTGTCGGGAAAGGATTTCATGGCGGCGGAGAGTTTACTGATACGTCCTGTCACCAGAGTGTCGAGCAGGAGAAAGAGCACAGCGGTGACCAGAAAGACAGAAACCAGCCCTACGACGAACAGGCTGTTTTTGTTTTCTCTGATCATGCTATCGGCCCAGGCAATGGGGATGGTAATGGAGAGAGCCCCAATGATATCGTCATGCTGGTAGCCTTGAGTGGCATGGCATTCAAGGCAGGAAGATTCCACGTTCAGTGGTGCCACGAAGCGGACCACACGGCCTGTGGGGCTGTTGAATACTGCGGCTGCCTCCAGGGCCCCTTGTTGAAAGCTGATCATGGCCTTTTGTTCATAGGCATCGGCAGCATTGGCCGGGTTTACGGGGTGGAGGCTGGTGACCCGGAAGCGGCCCTGTCCTTCTTGTTCGGAGTAGTTTGAGAGTTCCCTGGTAACCATGGCCGGGTTGCGCATCACATACTGATTGCCGGCCTTGTCGGTAATAACGGGCAGGGACAGGAAAGGGTTGGACTCAACCCCTTCCTTTTTCAGGATGAAAAGGCCGTTGTGGTCAGCCACCCATTGACGGGGCAGGCGAATATAGCGGAACAGCATGCGGGCCTGCTCCTTTGTCTGGGCGATAATGAGTTCGTCTTGAAGCTGCGAAGTCCTGTAGAGTAGTAGTGCGTAGGAGAGCGAGACAATGATCCCTATGCAGAGGATGAATTTTGTCCGTAAGGTTAAGAAGAAAGGAATGTTTTTTTTAATGTTCATCTAGAACTTCAGCCTATTTGAGCCTTTGATTGAGTTTTTCATTTTGAACTTTTTCAGGGTTTTGTCGCCATTGAAAAGAGAGGGCCTGCGATTGGCAGACATCAATGCATTCGCCGCAGTTCCAGCAATAAAGAGATTCTGTCATGCCATTTGTGGGGCTGAGTCCCAGAGGACATCTGCGGTCGCACAGGCCGCACGCTGTGCATTTGTCATGATCCAGGATGACCGCGACTTTCCGTCTGGAACCGATGAGATTCAGGGCCGCCCCCAAGGGACAGAAATAGCGGCAATAAAATCTCCTGGTTACCAGGTTCATACCAAGAACAAGGAGGATAATCACCCCCTCAAGGGCCAGGGTGTGAAAAAAAATCAGGGTCATGATCTCCCGCCCGACAAGTCCTGGAGGGGAGACAAAAACAAAGATGGGTGCCCCCAGGATCATGCTGAGAAACAGCTCTCCCAACAGAGCATACCAGAGGAGGCGTCTTGAGAGCAAGAGCCGGTCTTTCAGCCATGTCCTGCCGCTGATCTTGCGACGGATCCAGTCGAGCAGTTCCGAAAAAAAGCTGATGGGACATATCCAGCTGCAGAAGACACTGCCGAGGAGCAGGGCCAGCACCACCGGGGCGAGCATGGCGATGAGCGCCGGCAGGTACAGCTGCTTGGCAACGAGGATGCTTTCCAGGCCTTCAAGGGGGGAGACAAACCAGAAATTTCCAATTCCTAAGGATTGATACCAACCCTGGATCCAGTTGATCTGGAAATAATAGTTTCCAAGGGGACCCAAAAGAATTACCAGAAAGGCGGCAGAGAGGACCAACATCCGCCGGGCGTGGAATGATCGAGGATTTATTTCCATTGCACGGTTTCCCGGGAATAAATCGGCTCGATATTGATGGCCTTGCTCCCATCCTCGGCAGTAACTGGACAGGCATGAGTGCAGATACCGCAACCGACGCAATGGTCGCCCTCAATAATCGGGCGTAGCTCATCAAGGATGATGGCGCTGCCCTTATAGGGACAGACATCAAAACAGGTGCGGCAGATAATGGATCCCTCCCAGGTATAACATCTGTGCCGGTTTACCACCGCCATGCCCATGCGGGTCTGCTCCTGACTGGTTTTCCTGAGTGTTCCGGTGGGACAGATGAGCACACATTTCATGCAGAGATAACAGGGAATTGCTTCGGCCGCAATAATCGGGGTTCCGGTAAAGATGCCGGCCCTGATATCAAGTAGACTGATGGAGCGATAGGGGCAGACCTCAACACAACGGCCGCAACGGATACACTTGCCGGCAAAGATCTCTTCGGGCACGGCCCCTGGCGGCCGGAGCCTATTTGTGGTCACTGGGGATTTGAGCAGACCCTTGCTGAAGGCGGTTTCAGGCAAGGCCGTAATCAGGCACAGTGCGGCACCTGATTTTTTAAGGAAGTCGCGTCGTTTCACAATATTGCCTGTTTAATTTAATTTTTCCCAGTGCTTTTTGCGCGGAAAGGGGTTTGGGGAAAGATCACCGCTGGCGATCTTCTTTGCCTCATCCTCCACGTTCAAATAGGTGAGACCCACGTTCAGTACTTGTTCGATCCCCTCCATTTTTTTGACAATCTTTTCCAGGTCAGCTGAGGATTCGGCATCCACCACAGTGACGATATTTCCCTTTTCATCAGCGCCAAAAACCTCCACCTGCCCCAGTGCTTCGAGGGCAACAACGGTATCCTGTTGTGATTGGGGTTGGCATTGAACAACAAAACCGGCAATAACCATGGGACCACCTGTGAGTTAGAAAGTATAGAATAGTAAGAGGTCGGATTTCAACCCGACAACCAGTAATGTCAAGTTTGCTCATAACGCTTTCGTGTGCGGTCTCTGCCAGGCACTACTTTAGGAAACAGCCGGAAAACCCCCTCCTTTTTTAAGGAGGGGTAGGGGGTGGTGCTGTTTCTTGGAAGCGGCATAAGGTGCCTAAACAAAGCAAGCAAGGAAAAGACCTTGCTTGCTTTGTAATAACGGATCTAAACGATATACGGTTTCAAGGCCTGAGGCCCGGAAACTTTTTTGATCTTGCAGGCGCAGATCTTGAATTCCGGTTCCTTTGAGCCTGGATCAATGGCATCCATGGTCACCTTGTTGATCATTCTGTCGGGATGCTGATCGTGCCAGTAGGCAAAGACCATCCCCTCAATGGGGCCTTCATACACCTTGGCCGGCATGATGTTCGTGCCGCGCCTGGACGTTATCTCAACCATGTCTCCGGGTTTGATCCCCAGTCGGGTGGCATCTTTGGGGTTGACCTCAATGTATGAGTAAGGGTTGGCCCGAAGCAGTTCCGGGATACGTCCGGTCATACTCATGGTATGCCAGTGATCGATGATCCTTCCGGTGGAGAGGTAGAAGGGATAGTCGCCATCCGGGATTTCTTCCGGGTTGGCCTGCGGACGGGCCCAGATCCACAGTTTATGGTCCGGGTGTGCTGCCCCGTAGAACTGGTAGGGCTTGTCGTCTGTTTTATGTGTTTCGGCCATGGGGTCCATGCCACGGACAAATTTTTTCACGGTGCCGCCGGTCTTGGCGTATTCGGCCGTGGGTGCCGGCCACTGCACACCGTCATACATCCCTTCCAGCACTTCATAGGTGGCGCCGGTCAGATCACAGTCAGTGCCCTTGGTCAGCTTCTGGCTGTATTCCTCCCAGATGGCCTTTGGCAGGGCGTATTCCGGTTCCAGCCCGGCAAAGGGTTTTATGCACTGGCTAATCACCGGATCATTCAGCTTCTTGGCCAGCAGGTTGGCCCAGTCGCGGACGATCTCCACTTCGGGCTTTGCCCCTTTGGGTGGATCGATGGCCTTTCTGGTGATCTGGGAACGTCGTTCGGTGCAGCCATAGACGCCGGTTTTTTCAAAGTGAAAGGCGGTGGGCAGCACCAGGTTGGCCGCAAGTTCTGTGGTCAGGGTAGGGAAAATATCGGTGCAGACAATGAAGGTATCGTCCTTGGCCAGCCCTGTATTATACTTGTTACAGTTGGGGAGACTCTGTACCGGACTGGTGCAGTTGATCCACATGGCCTTGATCTTGCCCTCGTTCACGGCTGAAAACATGGCCATGGTATGGAGACCAGGAAGCGCTGGGATGCGACCTTTGGGAACGCCCCAGGCCTCTTCCACCTGGTTTCTCATGGCTTCTTTTTCCACCGGTCGATGACCGGGCAGGATGTGACAGAGCCCGCCGCCCTCACGCACCCCGCCACAGGCATTGGGCTGTCCGGTGAGCGAGAGAGAGTCCGCCCCTTCTTTGAGGAGCTGGCCGGTGAGGATGTGCAGATTGTGGACCAGATTGTTGGCCCACACCCCTTGTTTGCGCTGATTGAGTCCCATGGTCCACATGGAGAGAGTGCCCTTGGAGCTTGCAAACTTGCGGGCCACTTCCCGGATCTGGTCGGCAGTGACCTTGCCGCCCATAATGGTGGCCGCTTTCTCCGGGGTGTAATCAGCCAGGGATTTTTTGTACTCTTCAAAATCAATGGTATCCCCTTTACCTTTCTTGAATGCTACGTAATCATTGATAAATTGTTGGTTATGCAGTTTCTCCTCGATGATGACGTAGGCCATGGAATTGAGCAGGGCGAGATCGGTGCCCGGATTGAATTGCAGATGAATATCGGCGATGCGGGAGGTGAGTGAGATCCTGGGGTCGGCGTTGATCACCGTTACTTGAGGGTTGTCCAGCTTTCTCCGCATGACGCGGCGGAAGATAACCGGATGTGCCTCGGCCATGTTTGAGCCGATAATAAAAAAGCAGTCAGCCTTTTCAATATCGGCATAGCCGCCAATGGGTTCATCGGCGCCAAAGGAGGTCATGTAGCCGCCAACGGCACTGGCCATGCACAGTCGTGGATTTCCCTCCACATTGTTGGTCTGCAGCCCGCCGCGAAAGATCTTCTGGAAGAGATAGGTCTCTTCGGTGAGTGCCTGACCGGAACCATAATAGGCCACAGAATCATTGCCATGCTCTTTGACCGCCCCGGCAAATTTGTCAGCAGCGATGTCCATGGCCTCATCCCATGAGATTTTTTTGAATTTGTCAGATTTTTTTGCCCGATACAAGGGGGTTGTCAGCCGCTCTGGATGGTTCATCAGTTTCCAGAAGTGCATGCCTTTCATGCACAGATATCCCATATTGGTGCGGGATTGTGGAACGCCGCGCAGGGCAACGGGGAGCCCATTCTTCACTCCCAGTTCAAGCCGGCAGCCAACGCCGCAGAGCCTGCAGCTTCCGCGGTGCCATGCTGTCTCGTCTGCAGCCAGTGCATTGTCCACATCCTGGAAAGGCAGGAGCATTCCCAGATAAGATGCAGCGCTGAGCGCCGCGGTTCGTTTCAGAAAATCACGTCGTGTCTGTACCATTGCCCCCCTCCTTATTTGTTTGCCCGTTTGAATGAGTGTGGTGTGTGACAGGCCCAGCATTTTTGATCCTTGGGACATTTTTCAACCATGTCCATGTGGCATACCGCACAATCCGAGATGGCTGGTTCCACCTTGAAATTTTCATAGGTGCCGTGGCATTGATAACATTTCACCATGCCAATGCCGTGTAATGAATTAAACCACTGTTCATAGACCTCAGGCGTTGCCTGCTGATGACATTCAGAGCAGGGTAGTAATTTTTCCTGCTCCGTGATTTCTGGATGTTTGATAGATTCGGAAGGGCTGCTGCCGGAATCCTGCGCGCAGGCACAGATCAAGGCCAGGCAGAGGGAAGCAAGCAGCAAGGTAAAGCTGGAACTTTTTCGCATTTCGAACCTCCTGAAAAAATGGATTGGATAAATGGTAATTGCTCAGCTTGACGGGTGGAAGGGGGTATCGACTTCTTTCAAATCACCTCCTTGAGACGATATTAATTCCTCTGTTTTGGAGAATAACCTGGACTCTTGGAATGACAGTTGGTGAGATATTGGTATGCAAAAAATGATCCAGACTCTTGCAGGCTTCATGAAACGATTCTTGGTGACCTGATATCTTCTTGAAATGTAGACGTATGTCTGTGCTTGTCTTTCTTTATGGGAAATGCCACGAGCGTTAGAAACGAATAAGTGTCAAAGGGCAATGTAACCTTAAGGTAACGTTTGTTTCTTGACTGCTGTCTTATTTGATAAATTAAAAGATGAAAGGGGTAGATGGAAAAATTTCTTGACTTAATTCTCGGTGGCATCGACCATTACATAATCCTTTTTTGATAATGAAGAGCGGCTGTAGGACAATTATTGAGCGATGGGGCCTTTTGGAAACGAGATGTGTTACCTGTTGGTGACGATTTTCCTACGTGATGATACTGAATGGTATCGCGGCCGGATGCAGAAGTAAAAGATATTTTGTTGTTTTAGGGGAGGGGTTCTTTTTTTCGGCTGTTTTTGGGGGATTTTTTTATGAATGGAAAAGAAATTTCGAGTCTGGTGTGCTTGTTGCATAAAAGGTTCCCGTTGGGAATGGATGGTTTTGTCCAAGAATTTAACCATATTATGCCGCAAGGGAGGTGATGGTATGAGAGTCACGTTAGAAAAGAAACAGGGGGCGCCGGTTCACCATGTTGAATATTACGTAACGGCATCAGTTACTTATCCACTCTGGCAGGATACTACAACATGAAAACAGGTAAACTCTTAAAATACAGTTCCATAGCGCTGTTTCTCGTCGCCATTGTTTTATTCATCTATCTGGTGAACGCGTCAAAGGCCTTGTCCTATTTGTCCAAGGATCCAAAGGCCTGTATCAACTGTCATGTCATGAACACTTCGTATGCGACATGGCAGCATAGTTCTCACGCCCGGAACGTCACCTGTATCGAGTGTCATCTTCCTACTACCGGTGTCATTGATAAATATCTGGCGAAGATGAGAGATGGCTGGAAACACTCCAGTGCCTTTACCATGAATACCTTTGCCCAACGGATTCAGATCAGTGACAATGCAGCAGAACGGGTGCAGGCCAACTGTATCTCCTGTCATGCCACGATTACCGGGACAATCAGGGCGAACAGTGACCGGTACCATGACTTTTCAGGTACGGTGCAGGTGGATAGAAAATGCTGGGAATGTCATCGAGACGTACCCCATGGCAGAGTGAGGAGTTTAACCGCCACACCAAATAATCTTGGTGTGAGAGAATTGAAATAGAAAAAGGAGGGGATTGTGAATAAGTACAAGTTATTATTGGCTGGTTCGACGGTTGCGATAGCTGGGATGCTGCTGCTGACTAATTCCATTAACGGCAAAAGCGAAGAGAGAAAAGCGATCAATACCAGCCCGGTGGTCAAGGAAAAAGGGGTGGAGAGTAGAAATGAGGAATGGGCCAAATACTATCCACGACAGTACGATTCATGGAAAAAGACCAAAGAGAGTGACAAGATTGATGACCAGCTCACAAAGAACCCGCAGCTTCCCGTATTGTGGGCCGGTTATGGTTTTTCCAAGGATTATAATGCCCCGCGCGGTCACTTTTATACAATCCAGGATATTACCAATACCCTGAGAACAGGCGGTCCTATTGACGCGGTGACAGGCCCCATGCCGACTGCCTGCTGGAGCTGCAAGTCACCGGATGTCCCGAGAATGATTGAAGAGGTTGGTGAGCTGGAATATTTCACCGGCAAGTGGGCCAAATACGGTCAGGAAATCGTCAATCCCATTGGTTGCGGTGATTGCCATGACAGTAAGACCGCCAATCTCACGTTGACACGGCCCTATCTCAAAAAAGGACTGGAGGCCAGCGGGGTCAAGCTGGAAGATATTACCCATCAGGACATGCGCTCACTGGTCTGTGCCCAGTGTCACGCCGAGTATTATTTTAAAAAGACGGAGTGGACGGATGCTGCCGGGACCAAGAAAACGGCAGCTGTTGTTACCTTCCCCTGGGCCAATGGCTTGACCGCCGAAGGCATGGAAAAGTATTATGATGATGCGAATTTCAGTGACTGGACCCATACGATCAGTAAAACCCCGATGTTGAAGGCTCAGCATCCCGGTTACGAGATGTTTAAATCAGGTATCCATGCCCAGAGAGGCGTGGCCTGTGCCGATTGCCATATGCCTTATGTGCAGGAGGGTGCAGTCAAGTACTCTGACCATCATATCACCAGCCCCCTTGACAATATCGCCACCACCTGCCTGAATTGTCATCAGGAGACGGAGGCTGAGTTCAAGGCCGTTGTCAAAACAAAGCTGGAGAGGAAAGAGCAGTTGAACAAGATTGCCATGGATAATCTGGCCAAGGCCCATCTGGAGGCCGGAAAGGCATGGGAAGCAGGGGCAACCGAAGAGGAGATGAAGGATATCCTTCAGGATATCAGACATGGCCAGTGGAAATGGGATTATTCGATTGCCAGCCATGGCGCCTTTTATCATGCTCCGGAAGAGACCCTGCGTCTCTTATCTGTGGCCAATGAGCAGGCCCAGACAGCCCGGTTGAAACTGGTAAGCGTTCTGGCCAGACATGGTGTGGTTGACTATATTGCCCCTGATTTCTCCACCAAGGAGAGCGCCCAGGCACTGGCTGGCGTGGATATGCCAAAACTGGTGGCCGAAAAAGAGGCCTTTAAGGCTACCCTGCTCCAGGAATGGAATAAGCAGGCAGTTGAAAAAGGTATCTTGAACATGGAAACCCGCAAGGGGATGAGCGATAACACCTCGTACAAATAAATAAGCTGAATCTTTTACAGCTTGTCTCAGCGGCCAAGCTCCTGCACTATCTCTGCAGGAACTTGGCCTTTTTTGCCGCTTAGCCTAATAAAAGAAATGTGAGCTTAGATAAATCTGGCACCATTTTTACTAATTATTAATATAACTAACTAAAAGTATTCGGCAAATCCTGTGGCAGGAAGTTCCTTTTTCGAAACATTAAAAAGTTCTTCTGAATCCATCGCATTATCTGGTAGGCGACCTTCCATCATTTCACAAAAACTGTCCCTTTCTTTTGTCTCAATCTGGATGGAGCCACTGCCTGTTTCTTTCACTACAAAAATGTGTTTCAACCCGGAAATTGCAATCTCAGTTCCATCCTCTAATGGCTTTTCATTGATTATTGCTGCCTTGTAATCTACAAAAACAGGTTCCTCACCAAGTTGCATCTGAAGGAGCGAGTTTTTTGTAAGAGATATCTGCTTCTGATCTTGTGAAATCCGCCATCCATTTCCTTCAGGAGACAACTGGATCAGCTGGTTTCCCAATGTTTTAAGCGGCATGGAAATTCCTTGCAGGCTAAGGTTGCGAATAAAACCATTTTGATTGATTTCTTCCTGCTCATTGAAAACAAAAGCCGCCGCTTTTTTGCGGAAGGCGGATTTTTGGTAATGGCTTTTGTAATGAAAGGAACAATAATTCACTGCTAATCTCAGTCCTTGTTGAAAAACAAAGTTGATAATTTCCAGTGCCGTTAGTTCCGATTCCAGAACCGTGATTTTCTGGCCATGTAAAAAAGTATAATTCCGATTGAAGAGATTTTTAAAATTATAGGGAGTAAGCCTCATTTGGTGGAGATTGAGAAAATTTACGCCAAGGTTGTCGAGTTCGATAACCATGTTTTTTAACTGTGCTATGTCTTCTGGAATTGCAGGTATTTCAACAGTTACGTTTGGAATTTTCCCCAAGGCAAGTTTCAAGTTTTTGGTGTTATACTCTGTGGCAGTAAGGTCGAAGCGGATTTCATCCAAGCCGGCTTCAGCTAATTTTCTTGTTTTTTCTTCATCTAAAAGTGTTCCGTTGGTGTACATCCAAACATAAACCGAATCACCAAATTCTTTTTTTATTTTAGACAGAAAATCAAGGGTAGTACCGAAAGTAAGCAACGGCTCTCCGCCACTCAGCCCAATGCCTTTAAATCCGAACCTTTTAATGTATTCAATGTAATTTTCAGGCTTGTCGAAAGTAATGCCTTGGGTCTCAGGAATTGATGTATCTACCTGGGACGTCGGGCAATAAAAACACCTGCAGTTGCAGCGGTTATTCACGAAAAGACACGACCAATGACCTTCTCCACAAAGCCTGCACCCCGGAGAAACAGCGTGTGCAAATGGTTTTGTTCCATTACAAAGGTAACCAGCCTTGCCTTCGATTTCGGAGATGAGACGAGAACGTTCTTCATCGGCCTCAAGCAAACGGTAATACGATGGTTTTTTTAATTGATCATAGTAAATGCCGTATTCTTTTCGATTTGCTGCAATTTGATTATTTTGATAGTTTATGAGTGCTTTCAAGCTTGTCTTTCCAATGTAAGATGATAGCTATTAGTAGCAGAGTGAGTTGAATATATTTCGTTATCTTTTTTATCTTACTCACGCCATTTTGTTGCATAGCCGAACGCTGCTGTTGAGCCTCGAGCATCGGAGGCATTTGTGTAAACTTGTTTACATAAATGCTGAGAAGCGCAGTGGCTCGACCGCCTTGATAGGTGTAGCCTTAAGGCGGAACCTGTCAGGGTGTTCGAGTTTACTCAATAGCAGCGATAAGCTCGTCCGCGTCAGCGGGCGAGCTTATCAGTGTGTTAGGCAGAATGAGTCTGTATCGTGCCAGGCGGATTCTGTCTAGTAAATTCCCTGAATTTTGAGTTACCCCTGTTTTTCCAACATATTCACATAACTTTTTGAGGATACCTGATGCGGCAGGGAATAACAATATCTGCAACAGGGAATGGTGCATCTCATGGTAGTCGTCAGAGCTGTTTGCTCAGTTGAGCCAAGGCGTGGTTTCCCGTCTGGCTGTTCGTCGTCGGGGTGACGGACGAAGTTGAGGAGCTTACCAGGAAGCCAGCCGGAGGGGAGATGCAAAAAAAGAAAGCCATCCAGCCTGCTGCGGCGATGAAGGGCTCATGGGATGAAGATATCGACCAGTGCAAATTGAACAAGGTACTGTCAGGTTGATATCTTCTCAAAGCGACCGGCGTTCTTGCGCTCAGGTGGACTGTTTGCTTGTGCCGGAATCTATCTTTTCAGATTGTATTGCTTCGTACTCTACAGGGTAATGTTTCTTTGCGCATACAGGGCAGATGCCATGGCTGAAGTCTGCATCAGATCGCTCTTTTACATAAACTTCAATCTGATGCCAGGAATCATCATCGTCACGAATTTTTTTGCAGAATGAACAGATAGGGAGTATCCCCCTCAGAGTTTTTACTTCTGCCAAAGCTCTTTCTAGCTTGGCAACTGTGTCGTAGAGTCCTTTTAAAAGAGGGTTGGTAATTTTAAAGAAAAGGCCAACCCCCAATACAATTATAACTATCGCCAACAATCCACTTATGAAGCCGGCCTTAATAAACGGCGCCCTGATTTCTGAAAGATCAATTTTTGCTACGATGCCTAGATTGAGCTCAGTCACCGGTTCATAAGCAGCCAATACTGTTTTCCCCCTGTAGTCAATGCCGATAATTGTTCCAGATTTCCCCGAAAGTGCCAGCCGCATAGGCTCTGCTAATCCCGACTCCCATGGCACAGGTTTCGGATTGTCGAGGTCATAGTGTCGATGGCTTAACAGGAAAACAATTTGATTGTTTTCCCTGGTTGACAGTGTGAACTCCCCTGTTTTACCAAAACCACGGTATTGAGAGTGCGCATCTTTTATTTGATCGATAGTTGCTTGCCTTGCCCCATGAGGGTAATCGCTACTGTAAACCTTGTCGAAACGGGCCACTGCTTCAATCAAACGTGCCTGACTTTGGGCTGCTTCTACAAGACGTGATTTTTGTCCTGTCATCACAGTATGGTAAAGGATGCCTATGGTGATTGCCTCGATCACCAGAACGATGGAGGTCATTATCAAAATTAATAAGAGAATTCTTTTACGTGGGCTCATGTGTACACTTTATTTTTCCAAAGGTATGTCACGGCACAACGGTGTCGTAGGTAGAATAAACCAACACTCAGTTAGGTAGGATCTGCTAGGATCTGCCGATGAACGCCGTGTCTATTCTGTGTATTGTTGGCTGGTTGGGGTATGGATTTCTACCGGGCAGCATTGAGCATCTATCTGAGAATACTCGATGCGCAGGACAAAAACATCCCCAAAAATGGAGGGTGGATTTAGAACCAGGGGAACAGCATACGAGAGCGTTGCTGATAGAGGAAATAGTCGGGGAAATGGTCAGCAAGCAGCTTCTCTTCGATCCTGACCTTGAGATAGAGGACAAGCCACAAGGCAAAGAAGGTGACCAGACGCAGCCAGCTGAAGGAAATAAGGAGCAAGCCCACTCCCCCGAGCAGAAGACTGGCGTACATGGGATGGCGGATATAGCGATACGGGCCGTGGGTCACGAGAAGAGCTCCGCTCTTGATGGTAGGACGAACATTGAAATGACCCAGGCGCATGACCTTGACGGCCCAACCGGCCAGCAGGAGGGAGGCGATGAACAACAGCAGGGCCGGAAGATGGATATCACGCCAATTCGTAGTCGCCGCCAAAAGAAGCAGGAGGACGAATTGACAGACGACAAGCAGCGCGCCATACTCCTTTTTCACAGCCCCTCCACCATTTGCCGGCACGGTTGTCATTTTTTTTTTGTGCCTGCTCATTAATTTTTTCCTGCCATCGCCTTGGTGCCAAGGTTGGTCTTTTGTGTCTGTCACTGTACTTTGTGTGTGTCGGCCTCATCGATAAAATGGGGCATCTTGTGATGTTCCTGTTTTCTGGCAATGATCTCCTTGGCCTCTTTCTCGCTGATCTGCAGTGATTTTGCTATCTCGGCAACATTATAACAGGGCTGGCCGTCCGGTGCGTATCCTGTCGCCTTGAGCTCTGGGAAGCACTCGCTGGTAGCCGTTCCTGATGATTGCAGGAGCAGGTCACGAACCTCTTCAGGGCCAAAAAGGATCAGCCATTCAACGGCCTCGGCCCAGAGCTTTGAGTCAACGGTCTTGTGCTGAAGGACCTCCATGGCGGTTTCCACTGTCCATTCGTCTTTGATGTCCATTTTCTTATATCTCCTGGAGTTTTGTCTGGAGTAAGGGTCTGCAGTATACTATAATCCATCCTGTCAGCTCTGCAAGTCGGAAGCAGGAAGATGCAAATGGTCAAAATAACTTGTTGATATGAGGAGTGTTATGAATACCTTTGATAGCGCCATTTTTCTTGAAAACATAGAGTGGTTTGATGAGACGGGCCAGGAGCTGGTCCATCGCTTGCCGGATGAGGGGTCGGGTGAGATCAAGTGGGGGGCACAACTCACCGTGCGTGACAGTCAAGCCGGAGTCCTCTTTTATCAGGGCAAGGCCTGTGATGCCTTCGGGCCGGGGCGGCATACCTTGAAAACGGGTAACCTCCCCCTGCTCACCAAGATCCTCTCGGTTCCGTGGCGCGGCAACAGTCCCTTGCGGGCTGAAGTCTATATGGTCAACATGAAACATTTCACCAATCTGAAATGGGGGACCATGAGTCCGGTGGCCTTCAGGGACAGTGAACTGGGGCTGATTCGACTGCGGGCCCATGGCGTTTTTAATATTCAGATTGTGCAGCCTGTTCTCTTTATCAACTCCCTGGTGGGCACTATGGGGCGCTTCAGCACCGAGGCCATTGCCAATTATCTCAAGGAGGTGATTGTCTCCCGTTTTAATGATTATCTGGGCGAGGTCCTGGATACCATCCTCAATCTGCCGGGCCGCTTCGATGAATTGTCCTTGCAGTTGCAGAAGCGATTGATTGGCGATTTCGGACATTTTGGATTGCAGCTCAGCCAGCTTTATATAACCTCGATTACTCCGCCGGAAGAGGTGCAGAAGGCCATTGATGACAAAGGTCGTCTGAACGTGATCCATGATATTGATAAGTTTGTGAAGATGAAGGCGGCCATGGCCATGGAAAAGGCCGCGGAAAATCAGGGAGAGGCCGGGGCCGGGATCGGGCTGGGTATGGGCATGATGATGCCTGCCATGTTTGCCCAAGGTATGGGGGGCTCCGGCGTTCAAGAAAAGCCTGGAAGTGCGACCACCTCGTGTCCTGAATGCCAGAATGTGATCCCGGCAGACGCCCGCTTCTGTCCTTTGTGCGGGCATCAACAGGTCGTCTTGAGCCACTGTGCTCATTGCGGAAAAAATCTGGCCTTAAATGCCAAATTCTGTTCCCGGTGCGGCCATCCTGCCACGGAACAGCCGCAGGTCGTTTTGTGTTCCTATTGCAAGGCTGAAAATCTTCCTGGCGCCATGTTCTGCAATCAATGCGGGCAGCGTGTTGATTAGGATCAGAAAGATAGATGGATCTCACCGTTGAACAGAATTGTCCTTCCTGCGGGGCGGCCATTGAATTGCATGAAGCAGACAGGTTGTTGCAGTGTTCCTTCTGTGGAGTGCGGAATTACCGGATCAGCCGTGGCGTGACCCGGTTTGTCCTCCCTGACAAGGCCCCGGAGCATATTCCCCGGGAAGAACTTTTTTATGCACCGTATCTCCGTTTTAAGGGGAGTGTCTTTTACTGTAAAGGGAAAGAGGTGCAGCACCGGATCGTTGATATCACCCATCTGGGGGTAAAGACCACGGCCCTGCCGTTGACGCTCGGATTGAGGCCGCAGGCCATGAAGGTCTCGCTGCTCGCCGAGGAGAATGCAGGCTATTTTTTCCGTCAGTCAGTGAAGGCCGTATCCATTGTAGAAATGGCAGCCCAGCTGACGGTTCTTGATTCGGAACAGAATACAGAACCCTTTTATCATCGTGCCTATATTGGAGAGACGATCAGTTATATTTATCTGCCTCTCTATATTCATGACAATATCCTTTATGATGCGGTGACCAATAGTAGGTTGGCGCGAAGTGGCCCAAGCGACGAGTTGAAGAAAAAGAGCCGCCGTTTTCAGAACCAGTGGATACCTCATTTTCTGGCCACCTTGTGTCCATCCTGTGGTGAGGCGTTGGAAGGAGAACAGGACAGTCTGGTTCTTTCCTGTCATAACTGTGACAGTTCCTGGGAGGAGGCAGGTGGACAGTTTCGCTCTCTTCCCTGGCAGCGGGTTCCTTCCCAGCACAAGGATGTGGCCTATCTGCCGTTTTGGAAGATAGAGGTGAAGGCGAGCGGTGTAGTGATGGAAAACTTTGGGGATTTTCTGAGGCTGACCAATCAGCCTCTGGTGGTGCGGCCTGAGCATGATCGTATGCCCCTCTGTTTCTGGATTCCGGCGTTCAAAATCCGGCCTCATATTTTTTTGAATCTGGCCAAAAATATGACCGTGACCCAAAAACGTCTGCCGGCAGGGGAGGCCACCATGGCCAGCGGTCTGCATCCGGTAACCCTTTCCCGAACAGAGGCGGTGCAGGCGTTAAAGACAGTTCTGGCGGAAGCTGCCCTGAATAAAAGGGATGTCCTGCCCCTTCTGCCTGGTCTCTCTTTTCATCCCCTGGCCACCGAACTTGTCTATCTGCCTTTTATCGACAACGGCCATGATCTGGTTCAGGAACAGACCATGCTCTCGGTTGCCGGGGCTGTGCTTCGTTCCGGTCGCAGCCTGTAATGGTGAAAGAAGTAAATTAGAACGGGGCTGAGGAAGAACAATGCAAGAGCATGAAAAATTTATGAGACTGGCTCTGGTCGAGGCTGAGGTGGCCTTGAAGCAGGGAGAATTCCCGGTGGGCTGTGTGCTGGTGCATGGGGGAAAAGTGATTGCCTCCGGCAAGAGGATACACTCCTGCGGCAGGGTAAACGAGATGGATCATGCCGAGATGTTAGCCATACGGGCCTTTCTTGACGCGGAACTGGCCATCGCACCCGAGGAAGTGGTGGTTTATGCCACCATGGAGCCCTGTCTCATGTGTTTTTCTACCATGATTCTTAATGGCATTAGAAAGATCGTCTATGCCTATGAAGATGTGATGGGCGGCGGTACCAATCTGCCCTTGACTGTGCTGAATCCCCTCTATGCAACGATGGAGGTCAAGGTTGTGCCCTCGGTGCTCAGGCAGGAGAGTCTGGCCCTTTTCCAGCAATTTTTCAGCAATCCTGACAACCCTTACTGGAAAGGTTCGCTCCTGGCCAGGTACACCTTGGAGCAGGACAGTTTTAGGGTATAGAGAGGTAATTGCCAAAGTCATGACTTTGGCAATTATTCGAAATGTAACATTGAGTGGTTAATAATTACAGCCAGGAACAAAACAGGGTGGTCACGCCGGAATCGGCGTGACCACCCTGTGGAAAATCGAGGGGTAGGTCCAAAAGGGGCTGCCTACAATTGCTTGATTCCCGCCTCGCTCAGATACTTGTTGGCCTTCCGTTTCAGCTTGACATCATCCTGGACGGCCTTGAATAGAAACGGATAGCCGGCACGGAACCAGATGGAATTTTCCGGCTTATAGCCCCAGGCACTCACCGCCATGAATGCAGCATTGTAGCTACGATGACATTTAGGGCCCTGGCAAAAAAAGATCACCTTTGCGCTGTCCTTGCTCAATCCGGCATCGATCACCGCCTTATCCAGGGTCTCCTGGCTCAGGACATTGCCCGCAACCCCTTGCTTGTCATAGGGTAGGAGAATGGCGCCTTGTACGCTTCCCGTTTTATAAAAGCTCTCCGGCCGGGTGTCCACCCATAGCACCTTGGCGTCGCTTTTCAATTGGGCTACCGCCTCATCCACATCCCAGACCGGTGAACCCCAGGCCAGCTGCTTGAAGCTTGCGGCTAGCTGATCAGCTGGGATCTTGCCCTTGTCCACTTCTTGGGCCAGGCCAGGCCCTGCTTGCAGGCTCAAAAGCAGACAACCTGCTATCAATCCTACCACAATCCGTTTCAGTGACACCGTAATCATATAACCTCCTTGTCTGAGTGGTTTGTACCCTGTAACCCGCAGGATGATATCCCTTGGTGGGAGCAATCCTCCGCACTATGTGGCGGATTGCTTGAATAAATCCTTGGCAATGCAAGACCTCTCTATCCTGGTTCCAGGGTAAAGGTCTCAACGGTCTTTTCCAGATCTGCAGCGAGCAGGGACAGCTTGGTCGCCGATTCGGTCAGGTCGCGATAGGTCCCTTCGGAGGCACTGATCGAGGTGTTGATATCCTCAATGGCCTTGACGAAGGTCTGTGCCTCTTCGTTAGTCTGCGAGACATTCCCCGCAATATCTTCAGCGACTGCGGCCTGCTCGGTGACGGCCGAAGCCACCACCAAGGATGCCTCGCTGGCCTCAATAACGACCGTCCGGATCCGGGCGATGGCCTCTACCGCTTTATTGGTAAACTGTTCGATATCGTTGACATCGGTATGGATGACCTTGGCCATGCTCATGCTCTGTTTGGCCAGCTCTTTGACCTCGGAGGCGACAACGGCAAAGCCCTTGCCAGCCTCGCCGGCCCGGGCAGCCTCGATGGTGGCGTTGAGGGCCAGCAGGTTGGTTTGATCGGCAAAACCGCTGATCGCCAGATTGGCCTTGGCGATATGGACCACCGCTCCCTGCAGTCTGTCGATGGTTTCCGCAACTTGTGCTGAAATATTGCGGGCATCCTCAGTTGTATTGGCGCTCTTGTTGGTATTCTCGCTGATCTCCTGGATCGAGGCGGACATCTGAACCGTGGCGTTGGTTGTGATATCCATGTTGCGGCTGATGGCCTCTGATGAATGAGACATGGCCCTGGCCCGTGCACCGATGATGGTGGAGGTATTTACTAAATTATTAACGATATCTGTAATGTATTTGGACTCAGCCAGGAGGTTGTTAGCCTTGTCTTGCAGATCCTCGACAATCTCACCCAGGTTGATCTTGATTTTTTGGAGGGAGTGACCCAGGATGTCTTTGTCTGAATAGACGGTGATTCTAGTTGAGAGGTCGCCGGCGGCAATGGACTCCGCCTTTTGGGCATGCTGGCGGATGTGTTTCAGCATGGTGTTGAGGGCCGTGCCCATTTCGTTGATCTCGTCATTGGTACGGATCTCAAGCGATGAGGTCATATCGCCTGCAGCCATATTGGCGGCAAAATCCACCACCTTCCTGATCGGTCGGATAATGCTGTGTCGTACGCTAATGAAGGCAATAATTTGGGTAAGGACAATAATGAGCACGGTCAAGGTCACGGCAAAGAGCAGATTTTTCCTGGACGCCTTGACTTGGGCGGTGGTATCGCTGATTGTAACCAGGAAGGATACCGTTGTCCCGGCAGGGTTTTGCAGGGGTAACAAATCGGAGAGATACCAAATATTTTCTGTCTTGAACTGGATAAAAGTACGCGAGGCGGACTCGTCTGCAAAAAGTTGGATTAGTGGCGTGGTGAGTTCGCTGCTGCTGGATGCGGCAAATGTTTTTTCGTGTGGGTTGTACAGGGCAATATTAGTATCGGTTAAAGTCGCCACATCCTTCAGCCAGGTTGCCGCCTTCAGGGCCAATTCAATATAACCGATCGGATTGTCGTCATCATCGGTTACCACGCTGACCACGCAATACTCCACCGGAAAGGCGGGCAGAAGTCCATCGTTGCCCCGAAAATAGTAATGAAAATTGAAATCTTTGACTGCCTCATCGAACGTCTTCTCGAGATATGTCGGCAGTGTGGTTTCCCGCTTTGGTCGCGTCCCTGCCTCTTCCAGCAGTACTTGCTTATTTGCTGAATAGAGGGTGAAACGGGCGATATTGTTTTCTGCCAAGGAGAGAAACAGCCCGGATAGCACCATTTTTGCGGCTTGGTCCTGGGGGTTGGCAAGGAAGGTGATGATCTCGCTGGTGTTCAGGACACCGGTGATCAGCTTTTCCAGATGCTTAGCCTGTTTGTCAATGGCCCCGTTCAGGGCGATGGTGTCGGCCAGATGTTTTATGCGGTTACTATCTTCCGTCATGTCAACTACCACACGCTCATAGATAAAGACAAAAGTGAGCAGGAGCAGGAACATCGGTAATCCGACCATTCCCATGATCTTGATATTCAATGATAACTTCTTTGGTAAAGTCAGAGCCATGTGTAAGTTTCTCTTAAATTTTGACATACATTCTCATCTTTCATCTATATAAGAGTTTATATCAAGAGGATCTGTATATATCAAGAGAATCTGTTTTTGAAGCAAAAAAGAAAGTATTCAGCTAAGATTAAAAGTGAGAATGAAAAGTGTGTCGTCCAATAATGAAATGGCTTGAATGAACCCCTGAATTTCACCTTTTAACGTCTATGACCCCAACAGCCAGAACGGTCGGCTTTGTCCCCGGCGAAAGAAACGTCTTTTTTCATATCCTTACAGCCTGTAATCTCTCCTGCCGTCATTGTTATATCAATCCAGAGCAGCATGGTCGGGTGACCCTGCCGCGTGAGACCATGGAGCGGTGGATTGAACTTTTTGCCCGTCCTGACCAGAAATCAAACATGATCTTTCTGGGCGGCGAACCCACCCTCCATCCGGATCTGGTACATGGGATTGCCAAGGCTAAGGCCTGTGGTTTTGCGGTAACGGTTGATTCCAACGGCTATCTCTTTCATGATCTTCTTGATCGCACCACCCCTGAGCTTCTCGATTATCTGAGTTTCAGCCTGGACGGCCCGGATGCCGCGGTCAATGATCCCATCCGCGGGCAGGGCGTCTTTGCGATGTGTACTGCCAATCTGCGCAAGGCTGTGGCCCGCGGATTTTCCGTCAGTGTGATCTATACCGTCTCCAGCCTCAATATTGATCATCTGCCCCGGATGGTGGCCCTGCTTGGTGAATTAGGGGTGAAACGATTTTTTATTCAGGTGATCGGGCTGCGGGGAAAGCCTGCACAGGAGGGCGCTATCGGCAATCAGGAGAAAGGTAAAACGGAATGGCAGGTGAGCCCTGAACAGTGGCTGCGGGTGGTGCCGGAGGTGGCGAGGCAGGCTGCTATGCAGGGTATTCATGTCACCTATCCCAAGGTCTTTCTCGAGGAGGGTGAGCCTTTCGAGTGTGCCGGTGTGGTGGCGGATAATTTTTTCATCTTTCCCAATGGCCGGGTTTATCGCTGTCCCCTGTGCGAGGACTATCCCATCCATGCCTGGCGCATTGAAAACGACACCCTGCTTCACAATGAGGGACTGACAGAAGACCGTTTTTTTCCCCTGAATATTGCCGAAGGATGCGTGATGAATAAGCTGCTCCAACCAGACACGATCCACTATGACGCCTCGGGCCAACCCGAACACCGAATCTCCTGCTGTTTGTTGAAGCAGGAGATGAAACCCGCTACAGTATGAGATTCAAGTATGGTAGCTCTCTTTAACATTATGGCAGTCAAGGATTTTTTTATTGAAAAAAATGTCGTCTTGCAATCCTGCTGTTTTACTGTTTAATAGTTATTATTATTTCCTTTTTGGTTGAGGCTTATTCTGCTTGACCCCCGAAAGATAAGGTGTTTTCTTCTCCGTCATTTTCTCCTGATATCAAAATCTACGTGAGTTTAACTATGGATAGGCTAGGCGAAGTACTCCTCAAGAATGTTTCAGTCATGAAGTCCCGTGTGACCAAGCATGCTGTCTATGGGGTTTTGATTGCTGTTAGTACCATCATTCTGGCCACTTTATTATCTGCTCAATATCAATATGGTGGCATTAGTGTTGAGAATATCGTAGCAGCCCAGAAAAATAATTTCACTTTGTGGATTATTGACGGGATGCCGTTCATTTTCGCTTTTTGGGGGCAATATGTCAGTGCGTCCATGGCCCTGCAGGCGAGCACCATGGTACTCGACCAGACCAATGAGCTGCGTAACCAGACGGTGGCGCTCGAATACCAGGTTATGCATGATGCCACGCATGATTCCCTTACTGACCTCCCTAACAGAGTTCTTCTGCTGGATCGATTGGATCAGGCTATTCATACAGCATTTCGGGAGCAGCAACGTCTTGCTCTTCTTATCCTTGATCTGGATCATTTCAAAGACATCAATGACACACTTGGTCATCATAGTGGGGATCAGGTTTTAAAATATGTCGCACTCCGTTTGCAGGGAGTGATGCGAAAATCAGACACCCTGGCCCGTCTTGGTGGTGATGAATTTGCCATTATGGTTCCCTTGGCCCAAGAAAGGAACGATGTCCATATCGTTGTTGAGAAAATTCAGAACGCTTTTATATCTCCCTTTATTGTCGGTGGCTTGAGTCTGGATGTGCAGGCTAGTATCGGCATTGCCATATTCCCAAAGCATGGTAAGGATGTCGATACGATTATGCAGCGGGCTGATGTCGCCATGTATGTTGCCAAACAGAATAAAGAGGGTTTTGCAATCTATTCTCCGAAGCTTGATAAACATACTCCCAAGCGTCTGACCCTGATGGGCGAATTACGTCAGGCTATTGAAAATGGTGATCTTGTTCTTCATTACCAGCCAAAAATAAATATCAGCGGCAACTCCACCATTGGTGTTGAGGCCTTGGTGCGCTGGCAGCATGCAGAACACGGACTTATCCCGCCGGACGATTTTATTCCGATGGCTGAACGAACTGGTCTGATCAAGCAGCTTTTCTTCTGGGTTGTAAAAACGGCCCTGGCGCAGGCCGAACAATGGCACAACGAGCAACTCAAAATAGGTATTGCCATTAACCTGAGTCCCTCCACGCTCCTTGACGCAGATCTGCCGGACATAATTACCGGTCTGCTTGCATCCAGCAATGTTCCTGCCCGCTATATTACCTTTGAAATAACTGAAGGATCGATTATCCAGGATCCCGATCGAGCCTTGGATATCCTTGTCCGCTTGGCAAAAATGGGTATCAATATTTCTATTGACGATTTTGGTACCGGGTATTCTTCTCTGGCGTATCTTAAGAAAATGCCGGTTTCTGAATTAAAGATTGATCAGTCTTTTGTGCAGGATATGCTGAAAAATGACAATGATGCAGTGATTGTCCGTTCGACCATTGATCTTGCCCATAATATGGGACTCAAGGTTGTTGCCGAAGGTGTAGAAGAAAAGGAGATAGTTGTTCGTTTGAAATTGCTTAACTGTGATATTATCCAAGGATATTATTACAGTGTACCACTGAATAATAATGATTGTACAGAATGGCTGCGTTCTCATACCTTGGATATTATAGATAATCCTACGACAGGGTGATCATGGAGGATAGGTTAGAGCCGATTGTCGATTCCGTTTCTGGCCACGTTTTCAAAAATACCCGTGAATAAGCTCATAAGCGGAAAGCGTTTTTAGTTTACCCATAAAAAATGGAGTAAGAGTCAGTTTAGTTTTCTACCGTCCTGTATACGAAGTCAATAATGGCCTTTTCGCCATTATTGTTTAATGAGGTCACACGAGCTGAATAAAAAGTAGTATTAGCAGGTGGATCATTCTGAAAACTTTTTGATATATAGCAAGCTGAAAGACCTGTACAAGCATTTGTTCTGCCTAAAGCTGTGCAAACTTGTGGATTTATAATAATTTGTGCGTTGGCATTGCAGCTTTCTGGTGTTGAATCGGCAATGCATGGTCCTGAGGCGGCTGGATTACATGTTAAATTTTCATCTTGAATTTCGGCCATGATATATCCAGCAACTCCTTTGGCAGTATCTAATTCAACAGTATATCGTTTATCAATGCTAAATAATCGAGTAGACGACATAGTGATATAAAATGCTAAAGCGATCAGTCCCAAGGATAGAAGACTGATTACTAACACTGTCAGTAGGGCAAATCCTTTTTCATTTAAGATGATTAAATTTTCTTTCATTACCAACTCATCGGTTTGCCGCTGATTTTAAGAACTTTCCAGCGATAATTACTTGCATTAGGTACACCAGCAAGCGAGAGATTAACCCCTGAAACCGCTGAAGGGTTAAGGCTTGAGTTAAGAGTATCATCAAGCTGACCAGCCTGGACAAGAATAAGAAATTCTACATTTTTGACTTTATCCGTCAAGTCTCCAGCAGTCGCAGGAGATGGCACTGCGTTCAACTCAGATTCTCCGCCATCAATAACACCATTGCCATTATTGTCGATATCGAAACGAACACGGAAGTCAGCCACGCAATTAATAACATTATCACCTCCAGCAACTGCGGTGCCAACTCTCCTGAGGAGATTAAATGTACCTTGAGCGCAACTTGCTTTTTTGGTTGGAACTCCATTTGTGGCACTCGGTGCATACGTAACCCTATTACAAAAACCAGTAACAGTACCAGTAGTGCAGCCATTAGCTGCCGTATTATCATAGGGGTACGCGGTATAGATGCCAAGTGTTGCAGGGCAATTAACATTTGCAGAACTAGCTAAACTGGCAAAATTTTTATTTGCATCTAACAGTACCATGGACTGCAGGCCTGTTGTTTCTTTGAGGTTTACAATATAGGCAGTAGCAATTGGTTTTAGTGTAACATCACAGTTCAAAAGAGCCCAGCCCATCGTTGTCTGATTGGTGTTATTTAAGACAGAATGTAATGTTAAAGTTTTGTTGGCTTCACTCCAGATAATTGGCATCGTTGTTACATTTCTTCCAATCCCCAAACCAACATGTTCGATGTCCAGCCGTATCAATTCCATACTGCGAATCAGGTCATGATACACTTGCCCCTGAATGGCTGAACCTTTGACTCCTGTCAGGATGCGATTATACACAGGACCCGTTAAGGCAATAACAGTTGCCATGATTGCCATGGTGATGAGTATCTCAACCAGGGAGAAGCCGGCTTTATTTTTCATTGATCACTCACCACAGTTCGAGCGACATAGCTATGACGACCACCATCCCATTCAATCGTGTATGTCGCAGATTTTGTGGTTCCTGCAAGCACAACTTCAATTAAACGTTTAACCGTAAAAGAGATATCATAATTTGCAACTTGCCTTGTTACAACTTGAGTATCATTCACAAGGCTTAAAGAGCCATAAGGTGTCACTCGTGCGTCAGTCAAAAGTTCCTGCCCTAATTTCACAGCTTCTTCCCTGATAACATTCGCTGATACATTCTGCTTAACACTTATTAGTCCTTGTAAGGTCCATAACGAGCTTATTACAAGAATTGCGACGGCAATCATCGCCTCGATAAGGGTAAAGCCTTTGTTAGAGCGGAGTGCATGTAGATGTAGCGCCATTCCGTACTCCTAATCTGATTCTGATATTATCAAGTTGAACACAAGAGTATTCCGCTCCAGTATTCACAGCATTAATGCGGACATTTCCATTACCACCAAATCCGCGTTGACTAATTAAAAAAGGAGATCCTGCTGCCTGCATAACATTTTTTAATGTCAGTGTCGGTCCCACGGTGTTGGTTCCACCAGGGTCAATAATCGTCGTAAGTTGATTGCCATTTACAGTTATTTGCATAGCCTGTTTTTGGGTAAAGGCAAGCAGCTGTTGAGTCTGGAAAAATGCTGCGATCTTGTGCATATCATCATTGATCGCATTCACCGTTTTATAGTGATCAAAACGACTCATAGCCACTGCTGATAATATGCCAAGCAATGCCACGACAACCATCAACTCTACTAAAGTGAAACCTGATTCATGCTTCAACGTTCTATCCATAAAATAATTTCCCCTGTCAAGCCAGTGCCCTCGGGAAGAGGAGTTGGTGATTCTGGTGGAATTCCAGTAAACCAATCGCTTGCTTTGCCTCCAGCATATTGAAAGTTGTCTTGATTTACGCCGATATCTTCAATGTTACCGCCACTTAATTGCAAGAGGTATGCGCTGTTGGGTGGTATGATGTCATATCCATCACAGGTGTTATCTGCCCATATACTTTGTCCTGTTGCACAATTGACAGCCCAAACCCTGGAACGTCCGCCAAACTCGCAAGGGTTGGAGGACGGTTGTGTAGTCGTAAAAGATACAGTATTTGATGAAGAAGAAAATGTCGGGTCGGTAAAGGTTCGTTCCTTATAGTAATTTGCATCCTTAGGCAAAAGATCTTCAATATACCAGCTTGTGTCATCTTTATCCATCTCACCACAAATGGCACTAGAGCTTTTAGCATTATTGATAGAGCAAGAACCGGTCTTCTTTATGAGACAGTCTGTGATTTCGACTCCGTAAAGTTCTTCAGTGTCGTTGTCATTGACACCTGGACTGTCATCTTTGAAAAACCATCGGCCTGTGCCAAAATAGATATAGAACTTCCCGAAACATTCTCCATGGAGAATTTTGGAGGTGACAGGAGAAACTTGAGTTTGCAGTATGTTATCAAAATACCAGTTTGCCTTTTCGGTACCACCGCTCGCTTTATTTGTCGGATCAAAATTGGTACCATCGGTTTTAGTGACCAACGCTGTTACATTACCGGAAGCCCCTGACGCATCATTAACGCCAAAGAAAACAAAATCTGTATTTCCGTCCCTGTCCCAATCAAGGCCGTCAGTGAATAAACGTCCACCAAAGGCACTGTTGTAATTTGCTAATTCAGAATCTTTGACATATCCATCGTTCCCGTCTCCATCAAATTTAAAAATATCATCATAATCTCCACGAACACCATCCTTATCAACATCGACAAGTTTAAATTCTGAATCAACTTTTAAAATAAATACTTTTAAATTCTGGCCGCCAGCAAGGCCATTGAGAGAACCACGGGTTTCACCTTTATGATTCAGGGGACCATTGACGAACATGACATACCCATTCCCTCCCCGCCGGATATACGCCGGGCCGGAGTAGGTTAACCCTAAATCTTTATTGGTAAATTCCCAGAGAAATATAGGATTATCCGGGTCGGTAACATCCAAAGCAAAATAAGAAGAGAGGCCCACGCAGTTAGCGGCATTGGCCGGACTGCATTCTGGAGGTACAACCTGAAGTCCATCTGCAATGTTACCACACCAATCGAATTTGTTTCCAGTTTTATTGGTACATCCGGCAGACCCACCAAGGCGCATACCGCCGATAATAATATCCCGGGTGACCCCATCTGATCCTTTATGGCTTATATGGTAAGGTGAGAGGTCAATGGTGTAAATATGTTTGTAATCTGGATCTGCAAGATATTTCAGATAGGGCATGGCATTTTTTGGAATGAAGGACCAGAGCTCTTTGCCGATTTCATTTTGGGTGCAAATGCCAGTTTTTTTGTCGCAAAGTTTCGCGATTTGACCAGTGCTAAGCCCATCTTTGCGAACACTGCCTATATCAAAAGCGTGAAGCATACCATCATTTGCCCCTGTAAAAAGAACTGAATGGCTGGAATATGCAACCAGGCGTGGGGTTGAATAAATGATATCTCCGAGTTTCCAGATACTGCCATCGTCATCAACGACACGATTTCGACAAGTCCCGCCATGATTACCAGCAAACGTATCTGAGGCTCCTCGGGTATAACTGATAAGGTTTTCAGCTCGATCTTGAAGTTCGGCGGCAGTAGGGCTTGCTGCATTGGCAAGAGTACCTAAACAGCTCGGTACATCGGCATATCCTAATCCAAAGAGAGTGTTAAAATCAGCATAGTTGTCTGAAGTAAATTCCGACATCGTACCTGATTTATTGATACCATAGATTGTTCTCAAACCATGGTTGCCCAAGACAGAGGGTGCGTCTTCAACATCACGATCTTTAAGGATGGTGCCACCTTCCCATATTCTATGAATATCATCTGTGTCAAAATATGTCCCAAGAAGTGCGTTTTTAGACCCTTCGGCGGCACTGCCATCATTCAGAATACTGTAATAATCAATGTTCAAACTTCCTTCAGCGTCAACTCTGAAATCAAGGGCATTGTCGCCAAAAAGATCAAGAATATATTCACCTGATACATAGTTATCTTCACGAATATTATATATTTTTTTATTATTATAGAACCAATAGGCGTTCAAACTGCCAGTCCATTCCACAACGTACTTATTGCTCCCGTCAAGGAATGTTTTCTCAGGAAAGAAAAGAGCTTGGTGAATCACCGAGCCCTCTGTCGCCCTCTCAGACATTACAGATACGGAGGAGCCGGCTGATGTCTGTTTCAAGATAGAAGTAAAAGCCTTTGATAATGCCTCTTTAAGCTGATCACCATCCTCAGCGGCATAGGCGACACCATTACCATTTTTGGCAGTATCTTGCAGGATTTGTGGGATTGTAGATGTTCCGAAGGCAACAGTGTATGTTTGTATATATTGATTCCCATCCATACCTGTATCACTGCGTAAATCGCGGAAATCGGCAGTAGGTCGAGTAGCACTGGTATCCTTGTCCCAATAGGCCCATTTGGCAAGATCATCCAAGTTATCACCACAACTGTTTGCATTACTATCGACGGTATTAGAACAATCATTATTCTTGCCATCAGCGTCATAATCAACAGTGTTTGGTGTTCCGCCACTTCCTGACGAATCGTAAAAGTATGGGACATAGTCATCTTTATATGGCTCACCATCAGTAAAAAGTAAAATAAAGCTTTTCGCGCAACGAATTCTCTTACTGTACTCAGTAAAATAATAAGGATCCCAAAGGTTGCTGGGATTATTGTCACTGGAATCGTACACCTTGTAGTCGTAGGTTGTACCTATGGTGGGGTAGTTTTCATAGTATGGAGGTTTCTGTTGAAAATATCTTACAACTTCATAATAATTCTCAGCAAGTGGCGTTGTTCCCCAAACAAGAGGGTAATGTTCGATGGCATCTACCATGTTTGCTAGAGTTGATTTGATAGGGGTGTCAATGGTACGGAAAGCTGCAGGGTCTTTTATAAATGGATTAAGAGGGATATCCATACTCATCGTCCCACCATTTGCCGATTCACCATTATAGATATCGCTATCTTTCTGATATCTATAAAAACTGAGACCAAGACGGACATCACCCGCAAAATCCTGAACAAGACCTGTAGGCTCCTCTTCGACAATAACGGCTATATTATAGCCGGGAGTATCAATAATAACATAACCCACATCTTCAACAGCATGAGTCACCTCTGTACCGTTGGATTTCTCTTCCTCGGCAAAAATCTCAACGGAAGTTGAACTCAGGTTTCTATAACGAAGACTCGCAGTGTCATTGTCATTAGTCGTCTGCATGTCAGCAACAAATGCCACAGACGACTTTGGAGTAGCATAAGAAATTGTCTTCCAGGCGTTAGTAACGCCAGTTATCGTCCCTACTTCCAACTTAAGAAGGCCAACATCATAAGTCCCCGGTGTTAAGGCAAGATAGGCGATTGTTTCATTGGCATGGGCGCCACGACTTTCTTCCTCCTGAAGTTTTACTGTAAATGAACCATTAGCTCCAATATTGGAAAGACGAGTCGTTACCGTGTCGCTCTCATTATTGGTCGTTACAGTGGTCAGGATGACAGGTTTTGCAGCAAAGCCGAGAGAAGCGACATTTGCCCCTGTGTTATTCGTATTCAGCTTGCCTGCAACAAGACGTTTTCCACCAGGCAGGGTGTGTGTTCCGGCCTCGACAACAATATATGAAAAATCCTCAGTGGTATGTGCACCATCTAAATACTCCCATTCTTCAAGTCGAATTTTAAAGGAACCAGCTTGGACATCGAAGACTCGAAGTACTGATGGATCAGCACCATTATAGGAAAGTGGTCTGGCAATAACAACTGGATTTGAGTAATTAGTTTTTGCAAGAGAAACTGTCTTCCACGTTCCAGCACCAGCATCCTCGCCGAAGTTAGATACTGTTCCAGATTCACCGATAACAGTACCTGCGCTATTAACGATAACATCCGCATTCGAATTTGATAATTGAGCATAAGGCTTATAAGAAGTCTTCGTTGCGCCATCTTCAGCGGGGCTCCAAACGGTAAAGAGAGAATTCGCAGGGAAGGGGGAATAGCTCTGAGAAGAACTATATGCTTTGCAAATGCTGTAATCACTGCGTTCGTTGTTACCAACAATCTTCCATTCCAAGTCGCCACTATCGCCAGCGACATAATCGTACCCGGCTCGTCCCTCGACCTTCCCGCCGATCATAACCTGTCTGGCAGCATCCATTTTTCTGGTTACCATCCAGTTTAAAAAATTACCGCTCCAGCAATTATTACCCGCACCAAAGGTACAGGCTGCATCCTCAACAAAAGCACCGGTAGATGTCATATCTACGGTTACAGTATACGGCGTACCAGCAAAAGGTGTCGGATCAACTGGTATTGTTAAATCGTATTTATATTTTTTGGCTGAAGCAAACATCCCAAAATAAGTTTTTGCGGGGTTGAATCCGCTATCGGTACTATTGCATTTATATCCTGTTGTACTGCCAAGAGGTTCTTTCATACTCCCGGAGTTATCGAGCATGAACATAACATTAGGAGGAAGCTTGCTGACAAGGAACGGAGGAAGGGCAGTATAATCATCACAGCTTGATGCCATTACCTGTGCAGAGGAAATAACTAAACATGTTGAGACCAGAAAAAAGACATACGGAATAACATATCGAGAGCATCGTTGGATTTTCATATTTTTCGTCATACTTTTTTCCTCTCAAAATTACAAATACTGGATTCCAACCTGCGTTGGAGTGACGGAATAGCATAATTGTTAAATTTTGCAAAACTATCAAGAGTAGGATTGCTCAGTTTGTAAAAACTTATGCAAAGTTTGAGCCACTAATTGTTTATAGTCATGATGTCATATAACTCACTAAATAACAATGGTTTCTTAAAATTACCCATGACACTTAATTTTGTAAAAATTGTTATATTTTTTAACAAAGTAAAAGTTTTTTATAGAAGAAGGGTGTGAATGTGGGGGGATGATGGGTAGAGGTTTTGGTATAGCAAGGATTTAGCATTCACTGAATTTGTCATGCCACCATGAACTACCGTATATCCCGTCTGTTGAAGATGAAAAGGGTAATGCTGAGCAGGAGTACAATATAACTTGAGGCGTAGGCAAGGGACAGGCCGAATTCTTGTCAGGGGATCGCCAAGCCGTGGACAACCCTGCTTTTGTCATTGAGGGTCTCAAGGTTGGGGATGGTGTAATAACGGATGTCAAATCATGGGGGCAAAATCATTACAGACCCTTAGAAATGATTTTCTATTTACAACGGTTTACTCATATGCATACCATAAACAGGAGTGCAAAAAAGGCTAAAAAAGTAAGACGCACCTCATATTGTTTGAAAAAAAAAAGTGCACGAAGAACTTTTCTCGGTGCACTTTTTTTACTTCTCAAACTCTAAATAATATTACCAGCCTTGAGCCGGGTAAGTAGTTGTTTTATCACTAGTAGCACCATCATAAGTTATAACCCAATTACTTGTCAAACCAGCAGCTGTTCCGGCGGCATTTGGTGTTGCTGTGCAAGTTGTTGCGGCGGCTGCACCAGCACAGGTATAAGTATAATATGTTGCACCTTGAGCAGGATCCCCAAGATCGTTAACAAGATCAGTCGTTACTTTATCTTGTTCTGCATAATATGCAGCTTGAGCAGTAATAATAGAATCGAGCATGACCTTAGCTTCGGAGGACTTACTTTTCTTGGTAAAATTTTGATATTGCGGAATCGCTACAGCGGCCAGGATACCAATAATGGCAACAACGATCATCAACTCCACCAAGGTGAATCCCTGACTGTCTTTCGATAATTTCCTCATCTGTTTCATCATGATTTTGCCCTCCTCAGGGTTAGTAAAAGGTGTGCTTCGTGGCGGGCAGAGCGCCCATTAACTCTTATGCTACGTCATAATAGCTTCTTCATGATCCATGCCATTTGTCCAGAAAAAAAATCACAAAAATCAATATCCTGAAATGTCGACTTATTTTCGACACTGATCACTTTCACCCCTGTCCTTCTTCGCTTCTTCCAGCAAAAAAAATAGTCGCGTTGGACGTTTTTGGGTAATAAGTGACAAAAAATGTCAAATTGGCTGTCGGGCTGAAACCTGTCCTACAGTCTGCCCTGCACAAGTGGTGTAGACTGGGCCAAGCATGTCTTTAGCTTGATGAACGGGATGCAGGGATGGCCCGGACGATTGCATCAACAATACTCTCCTGCTGGTTAGCGTTCAAACCAATCCATAATGGCAATCTGAGTAAACGCTCAGCATGTCCCACGGTAACCTTGAGTGTTCCGTGTGTCCTGCCATAGTGTTGTCCAGCCGGAGATGAGTGGAGCGGTACATAATGGAAAACCGGAAAAATTTGATGTTGCTTTAGATTGTCTAACAATTTTTGCCGGTTTACTTCCGGGGACAGCAGTATGTAGTACATGTGGGCATTATGTTGACAGTGTTCAGGTATCAGCGGACGACGTAAAACACCCATTTTTTCCAGTGGTGCCAGGAGTTCATGGTAGAGATCCCAGCAGACCATTCGTCGGGCGGTGATTGTCTCTGCCTCCTCAAGCTGGGCCCACAGAAATGCTGCTGTCAACTCTCCGGGGAGAAAAGAAGAACCAGGCTCCTGCCAGGTGTATTTGTCCACTTCACCACGAAAAAAACGGCTTCGATCTGTTCCTTTCTCCCTGACAATCTCGGCTCGCTGGGTCATATCCTCGTTGTTCACTAATAAAGCACCGCCTTCGCCGGAGATCACGTTTTTGGTTTCATGGAAGGAATAGGCGCCCAGATCACCAATAGAACCGAGAGAGCGCCCTTTATAGGTTGACATCACGCCTTGGGCTGCATCTTCCACTACCTTCAGGTGATGTTGGTCGGCGATTGTCATGATGGTATCCATCTCGCAGGGCACCCCTGCATAGTGGACAGGGACAATCGCTGTGGTACGGGGCGTGATGGCTAAAGTGGACCCCTGAGTCAAGACAATTATGCACTGAGTTTAAGCTACACATTCAATTTCAAACACAGCTGGTCGGCGCTGCCCCGGTTTAGCCTCTGCTGGTACTTCTGATATTGACTCCACGGTTGATGGGACCCCT
>VMSP01000139.1 GCA_013792135.1 Desulfocapsa sp.
AAATAACTTCCAAATCCTTCCGCTCTTCTTTTGTAAGTGTCACTCTGTATCTTGGTGCCATGTTGACCTCCTTGTCTATTAAAGACAATTATAGCAAACATTACACAGAATGCGAAGACTTAAATTTTACATTGTACTAGGGTAATAAGTGAACGCAAGCACAAATCTCTTCAACATTCCTGTTCAACTGAGAGGGACACCGAATTCTCTTTCCTGTTTCAGCATAATTCGCAATTCCATCTCACCGGGAATAACAATTTCTGGATTTGGAGTAAAGTCCAAGGTCCGACTGCGCCCCCTGTATTTTACTGATCGGAGGATCAATTTCATGGTCTCCAAACGGGCAAGATGCTTATTATCCGAACGGATGATCCACCAGCTTGAATTTTTGGTATGGGTCTTCTGCAGAAGGATCTTTTTCTTTTCCGTGAATTCATTCCACAATTCCTGCGCCTGCAGATCAACCTCGCTCAGTTTCCATTGACGCAGAGGATCATTTTTGCGTCGTTCAAACCTTCTGGCCTGTTCTTCCTTGGTCACTGAAAAATAGAGTTTCAGGAGGATAGTCCTGCCGGCATCCAGAATAAAATTCTGCTCGTAGGTGGTAACCTTATGCAGAAAGCGATGATACTGTTCATTGGAACAAAAGCCCATGACCGGTTCAACCATGGCCCGATTGTACCAGCTGCGATCAAAGAGCACAATTTCACCGGCATGGGGGAAGCGCTCGATATAGCGTTTCATATGCAGCTCTGTTCTCTGCTCATCGGTTGGTTTTCCCAAGGCCTCGATTCGATATCGTTTTTCATTCATATATCGGGTAACGGCCCGGATCGTCCCCCCTTTCCCCGAGGCATCGCGACCATCAAAAAGAATGATCATCTTTTTTCCGGTTCGTTCAAGGTGAGCATGCATCTTGATCAGTTCAGCCTGAAAAGGCTTCAACTCTTCAGAGTTACAATAGTTGAGCAGCGCCGACGCAACGATCTCCTCCTTGTGTCGTGCATTCAAGACTTCAAGAATCCTACTGTTTATTTCTTCCGAGGCATGTTCCTTCAGTTCATTATCAAGATTTTTGACAAGCTGACGGATAATGGCTGTGGTCCCTTTTTGTTCCTGAGTGGACAGTTCTTTCTTTTTAGCAGGCATGTTGATGTCTTAGCGAGAAAATGATAGTATAAAAATAATAAAAAAAATTCAGAAAATTATTGAGCAACAGCACAACAATAATGAAAAAACATAAATTGTAAACAGTAATTGAAACAGAAGAGGCAATCTAACCTAATCCTAACGCAGTCCTAACACTATTATTGTTCCAAGTTTTTAATATTCAACATCAAATCAGAAAATTCAACACGGAGATACCGCATTACTCTTGTTGTTTGCAGAGAGTCAAAAAACAGTATTCTTTAATTTCTGCTCTGCTTTTTTGGCTACGAGGACTTTTACAGCCGTGAGATTCCACTTAAAAAAACGTGAAATACTGTTCAAACGATCGAAGCCACCTGTACGCTGGGAATGTGTACAGAATGTCTCCTCAATTCATTTAAAGACCATCTCATTGAGACGTGACGAAAAATGAAAATAAACAGCATTGCTTATATTCTGCCAGAGCAGATTGATATTGTAACCCAGTTATCTGGACTTTCTGCAAATTATAGTATTCAGGAAGGCGAGATGACAAATGACACCCTCTGTTATCTGGATACTTTTGACTGGCGCTTGTATGAGAAGGGACTCATCTGTCTGCGGCAGGGAAACGGCGTCCCTCTCTTGACCGACTTTAGCGGTGGAAACAGAATTCAGGATGATGGCCCTGTCGACAAAGATTTCTTGCCACCGGATTGTGTTGGTGGTGTTCTGGGCGAAAAGCTTCGTTCAGTGGCAGGAATCCGGACCCTTCTGCCCCAGGCAGAGATTACTCGTCACTCTCAATCTATTCATATTATCAACCGGGATCAGAAAACAGTTCTTTCTGGTATCCTTGAACTGAATCAACTGTTGGGAGCCGATGGTCAATCAACTCCCCTTGGCGGATCTCTTTTGATTCAAGGGCTTCGTGGCTATGGCAAAATCCTGGCAAGGGTTACAGCTCTCCTGAAGAGCAGTGGACTTGAAACGGGATATTCTGAAGAAAGGGCCTTATGTATTGCCCTTGCAGCCATGGGGAGAAAGCCCCTGGACTACAGTTCACAATTCTCCATTACCCTGGATCCGGCAGAAACCGTTGTTCAGGCCGCACAGAAAATCTTTTTCCGGTTGCTTGAAGGGATGGAACGCAATGTTCCTGGTATTATTGAGGACCTTGACACTGAGTTTCTTCATGATTTTCGGGTTGCCCTGCGTCGGACTCGCTCCTTGCTGGGGAGCATGAAAACGAGAATGCCTCCTGCTGATGTTGATCATTTCCAGCAAGGATTTAAGGAGATCGGAATTGCTACCGGGCCTGTGCGTGATCTGGATGTGTATCTCCTGGGAAAAAACGGGTATCAAGCCATGTTGCCGGAAGGGCTGCAGGAAGGCTTGGATGTTTTTTTTAAAGAACTTGGGCGGCAGCGCGTACAAGAGCTGCGACGGATGAAAAAGGCCTTGCAGTCCAGGAATTGTAAACAGTTCTTGATGCGGTGGCGAAGATATGTGGAAGATTCTTTGATTGCATCTGCTTTGGAAGCAGGTCATGAACCATGTAAAGAAGTGGCAGCTAAGGCTATCAAAAAGCGTTTGCAGCGTATTCTCAAGGATGGTGCCGCGATTGGTCCACAGAGTCCGGATGATGCCCTGCACCGTTTACGGATTCAGGGCAAAAAGCTCCGTTATCTGCTGGAGTTTTACTGCTCTCTCTTCCCAAAATCGAAAATAAATCCTTTGGTAAAATCCCTTAAAAGGCTGCAGGATAATCTGGGAAGCTTCAATGACCTTTCCGTGCAGCAGCTCATGTTGGGACGGTACGAGGAGAGCTTGGTCGGCGGGGAGCAGAAGAAGGCGATTAAGGTGGCAGCTGCGCTGGGAGGTCTGATAACCCATCTGCACGAAGAGCAGAAAAGTGTTCGTCAGGAATTTGAACAAAGATTTGAGCAGTTTATCACTGCGGAAAACAGGAAGCTCTTTGAGATTTTTTGATAATGAATTTTCATAAAATGTTCCCTAATTTAAACAGGTGCTGTCTGTAATGAAAATTATCGCCATCTATTCAAGCAAGGGGGGTGTGGGAAAGACTGCCACGGCTGTCAATCTGGCATATAGTTGTGCCCGCAGCGGGAAAAAAACACTGCTCTGTGATATGGATCCACAGGGCGCGGCAGGTTATTATTACCGTATCAGGCCCAAGGAGAGTTTTAATCGGAAGCAGTTTCTGAAAGGTGATCTGCAGCCATTTATCAGAGGAACGGATTTTGAAAACCTTGATCTCTTACCGTCCCATTTTTCTTTTCGTAACCTGGATATAGCCCTTGATTGCAGTGGAGAATCGGCAAACGAGCTGAAACGGATCTTTGCCTGTGTTAAGGGTGAGTATGATGTATTGATCCTTGACTGCCCGCCCAATATGACCCTTCTTTCCGAGGATATCATCATGGTGGCGGATATGGTGGTGACTCCGGTTATTCCCACCACCCTTTCCATCCTTTCTCTTGCCCAACTGGTAAAACTAGCAGATAAGCTGGGGGTGAATCGGAAGAAACTGGTGGCTTTTTTCTCCATGGTTGACAGACGAAAAACCATGCACTCCGCTACCATTGCGAAATTCGGTAAGAAAAAGATGTTTCTGACCAGTGAGATTTCCTATCTTGCCGACGTTGAAAAAATGGGTCTCTACCGGCAGCCGGTGGCGGTCTCCGTGCCAACTTCTTCTGCCGCCATTGCCTATGAGCAGTTGTGGCAGGAGGTGTGGCGGCGAGGAATTCAGTTATGAAAACTCTCTATTTTATTCGTCATGCAAAATCCAGCTGGGCAGATCCGTCCCTGGCTGATCAAGATCGTCCCTTGAACAAACGGGGTTTACGCGATGCTCCTGCCAATTATGGAAGGTGAATTCCGTTTTGGTCATACGGCGGCTGGTTCTTTTTTCTGTTTATCTCTTCCGGCTATTTTATTTCCATCCTCTCCTCACCGGTTTTGTTTCTTTCCGTATCAATCATAGCAAGAACATTGTTCTTTATTTTACCACAAAGCATCCAAGGACTCGCTACCCGGTGTTTGACCTACCCTCCGGGGCGGGGGATTCACACCCTCTGGACTACACGACCTTGCCCGGCCACACTCAAGATCTCTCCTGATTACTGGCTCGTATCAGGATGATGAAACATCTTCATATCCATTTTTTGTTTGCAGGCAAAGATGGGGGTTACTAGGTCACGCACCCTACGACAGGCTAGAATAGGGAGAAAATCCTTAATTCTTGCCTTTTTTTTCATCTCTATGAGGCTTTTCTCATACAAAGGCCGGATAAACTCTTCAGGTTTTGAAAATTCCGCACAAAGATCCCTGATGGCAGAATCATGAATTCTTTTTTCAGACAAATTGGCATAAAGGGGAATGTTGCCGGATACCATTTCTTCATTCTCCTGCATTTAGTTGGACTGGTTTGGTTGGAGAGAGTTACGTGTATCGTAATTTATCAGCAATGAAACACGAAAGGATTAATACATGGTTACAAAATCGTTAAGATGTTTTGAGAAGAATTTTCGTAAGTTACATGTGAGTGACGCTGGTGTGAATAAATTGGCCTAAGCCAATAGTATAGAGAAGGCAACCATATAGAGCGTGTTCAAGGGAAACAACAAGAATGGATTTGGAGCGTTTATAGGTGAGGCCAAAAAGGTAGCCGCCAATGAGGGTCAGGAGGACAGCCGGAATATTTCCATAGATGATATGGGCAAAACCAAAGGTCAGAGCACTGACAAAAACCATGGATTGTTCGCCGGGGAAGAGTGAACGATAGCGGCGGAACAGGAAGGCGCGATAAAATAGTTCTTGGGGATAAACAGCCAACAAGGGATAAAAGATCATGATTGTCAGCCAGAGGGTTGTCTTGTGGCGGGGATAATTAAAAAGGTATTCCGGTTTGACAAGCACAACAGTGAGAAGGGTGAGGAGCAGGGCGAGCGAGAAAAAGGTAATAATAATGCGTTTTCCATGGTCTCTCAGGCTGAACAGGTCGCCAAAGGAGGCTCGGGAGAATCCTTTGTCATTTAGGAGATAAAAGGCTGCAAAGAAACCGCTGGCCAGGATAAAAGGAAAAGGATGTGTGCCACGAAGGTTGATGGTAAAAAGAATTGGAAGAACAAAAAAGATACAGATAAATTCTGTAGCCAGTAATGTTCTGGATATTTGATTAGGTGCCTGAATAACAGCAACACGCGAAGAATACATGATAAAACCTCATAAGATGTTTTACATTATCGTTAGTAAATATGACCCTGTCAATCCAATCGTTCGGCAATTTACTCTTTCGTTGAGACCGCCTTGAAAAAGGTGTAGCAAAAGACCCCGTCATCTTCTGTCGTTCTATAAAGGTCCTTGATGCCTTGATCAAAGATCCCTGCTTCAATCAACCCGGATTTAATGGACTGCTCCCTCACACCTTCTATCATTGCGGTGAAGGTGTTTCTGGTAAACCCCTCGACCAGCTGCGGCTTACTTGAATCAACATAAACCATTCGGGGAGATACTTGGATAGAACCGAAACCTGCTTCTTTCAGAAGGGGATATAGCTCTCTGCCAATATTGGCATTACCTCCAGCCTGTTTTTGCAGTTTGACCTGACATTGGATTGCTTTGTGGGCTGCCTCGCTGTGAGGGTAAAAATAAGTTGATCCGTGATCTCCTTCGATAACGGTAATTGTTCCACCAACTTTAAGAAAGTCCTTAAGGCATCGTATCGCCTCCACAGGCTGCGCCAAGTGTTCAAGCACAAAGCAGATAAAGAGGTGATCGAACGATTCGGGCTCGAACTGGAGCCTGAAGATGTCGCCTTGCTGGAAGCTTACATTTGTGAATCCTGCTTCTTCGATCTTTTTTTGGGCTTCCCCAAGAGAACTCTCAGAAATATCGACTGATGTGAAATGTGCAGTTGGACTATTTTGGGCCAAGGTTATGGTTTGGGCGCCAACTCCGCAACCGGCCTCTAGAATTTTACTGCCTGCCGGATAGACTGTGTCGGAATGAAGCAATTCAACAAGGGTGGAGGCTTGATCCTGCAAACGAATGTTTTCCCTTGGATCATACCCGTGAACATATTTCATGTTTGATTGATTCATTTTTTGTCTGCCGAACGATCAAGGTCACTAGCGCCGCCTCGCTTTCCGGCGTCAAGTGGACCGCCTGGTTCGGCGATCCATATTATTTCAAGATATCCAATAGGACACTTAAATATTTAACCTTCCGTTATTTTAAGCCTTCGGAAAGACACCTTTAATTATTACAACCCAGCACTACCCTTGCCCATCATGGAAATCATTTGTGCCCGACTCATTAACCGGGTGGCCAAGGCCGTGAGGAATCGGTACTTTGGCCCGCTGATTAGGGTAGAACTTTTCCTCTTCTGCAGGGCAGCCAGCGCCTCTTTCACCACAACCTCCGGTGGATAGCTTGGACCGCTAGGGGCCTGATAATCTCTTTGCGCCATTGCGACATGATGGAAGTTTGTATCCGTGACACCAGGCAGGAGAGCCATAACATAAATACCCTGGTCTTTATACTCATACCAAAGGGCCTCGGTAAAATTGGTAACAAAAGCCTTGGTGGCGCTATACACTGCCCCGCCAGGGTAGGGCAACAGAGACAGGGCTGAGGAAACATTAATGAGGGCGTCGCCCGATGAAGCTGATTTCAGAAAGGCGTGAGAAAGATCTACCAAAGCACTTACATTCAAGCGGATCAGGTGGTGGACCTTTTCCAGAGGGATATTTCCAAAGTGATCATAGATGCCGTATCCGGCATTGTTTACTAGTAGGTTATACTTGGAATCAGAAAGCTCCTGACAAATAGCAGCCAAATCATTCGCATCGGTCAGATCCGCTCTAATATATCGGTGGCTGCCACCAAGTTCTTTTGTGAGCCCCTGCAGTTTCTCTTCACTCCTTGCCACACAGGTGACATCATATCCTTGCCCTGCCAACTCCCTGACAAAAACCGATCCGATACCGCTACTTGCCCCTGTAATCAATGCTTTTTTCATAGTTCACCTCTGCAGAATTTTAAATTATCTTCTGCAAATAGTTTAGCAAGTCAGAAACAAAACTACATTAACCTATGTTAATTCCGACTGATTTATTTTGTAAATGTCTGTCATGCCAATATTTTTTCGAATGCGGGAAAGGGCAACATCGGTAATTCCCAGATAGGAGGCGATATGATACTGATTGATCCTTTCTGCCAATCCGGGATAGGTTGCAAGAAACCGCCGGTAGCGCGTCTCAGCTGAATCCAGAAGAAACTCTCCTTCTCGCAATTCTTTGCTGACCGCCACTCGTTCTGCCATCTTTCTTCCGACCCGTTCCCAGCAATGATGCTGGTCGTATCCTTCTCTAATCACCTGAACAGGAATAACCAGTGCCTCAGTTTGTTCAAGTGCCTGTATGGAAAACCGGCATGGTTCCTGCGCAACGTCGGCACCAAATGAGCCGACAAAATTATTCTCCAGGGCAAAGGCTTTGTTAAATTCTTTGCCATTTTCAGTTGAATAATAAAAACGGACAAGACCTGAAATAATAAAGAAGAAATTCATCATCGGTTCCCCGGCACGGACAAGAAGGCCATTGGGATTATAGCCGCACTCTCCTATCTGGCGGGAAAAATACTCCCATTCCTGATCAGGGATATCAGACAGACTGTATATCACATGTTTTAAGGCAGTCAGCCTTTTTGCATGTAGGCTCATGATTATTTGTTTTTTGCTCATCGTTATTTGTCCACCAGCCGACGTTTGAATTCACCTGCCTTGCGCGGCTTTATGCGCAAGGCAGGTGGAATGATTCGTTGGGCCTCACGGCACCTCGGGCGAAGCGTCGCGGGCTATGCGGTATCGCCCGCAACCACGTCTTTTACGGTATTGAGTGCTGTCAAGATACCTTGAGGCTGTCCGGCAATTGCGGCTATTGCAAGATTGAGAACGCTTGTTGCGATATCAAGAGCGCGCTCAATTCTTTTAATCCGCCGAAGAAGTGCCTCCGCATCCTTAGTCGCAGTTTCGACTTCGATGCGTTTGGTTGCAGTCACCGAACCAAGGGATGCAATTCCTTTGGCACGCACTTTGGCTGTGACCTTGTCGAGTTCAATCTCAATATCTTCAAGCCGAGACTTTTCATCCTGGCTTAGGATTGCCTTGTTCTTAATTCTGAATCGAAGCACCTCGCTTGAAATAAGTGCGAGCTGATCGGCAAAATCAAATAGTGCAGACGGATTTGCAGTAGCCATATTCTTCTCCTCAGAATGCCTTTGCTAGCTGTTGATAAAGCGATCTAACTTCCTTCGAGAGTTTCTGAACTTCTGCAAGTCTTTCTTGAGAAGACAGTCTATCAATGTTTTGTCTTAAGTCCCGCATTGTCATCTTCATTTGACTTACCGCAGCTCGCAGGCCAGCTGTAGCCTTGTGTTGTTCCTGAAGTGTCAAAGTCTGCTGATAAACATCCAATATCCTGAGACGGGAGGAAATGGGTGATGCTGATTCAGCGCGGAGTTGGTCAGTAAATACTGGTTGGTCTTTCAGCCTTTCCTGTATATAGGCGCTATAGACGCGATCCGAATAGACAACAAGTGCGTCCGCTAGCGCTCCGACTGCCTCTTCGTGGCTCAACGCATCGACGATGGCATCGTGCTGTGATTTTGCTATGATGCTTCTCGTGATGAACTTGAGCAGGGACGAGACTGCCCCGATTTTTTCTTGCGGTATATCTTTGAACTCGCGAAGTTTCGCCGCCAGTGCGTCGTAGTTGTCATCGACTGAGCTCGCTACACCATCTGCAGCAAGCGCTGATAGTTGTCCGGCGTAATCAGACAGTGCCTTGCTCATTTCTTTCGCAGTGGCCATTTGGTCAGTGATCGGCTTACAAGTGTCGGAAGCTTCGTTTATGGCACCCTCAGGGTCGAAGCCTTTTAGGGGCTTATCGGTCGTGTAAATTCGCCGCTGTAGAAACTGTTGCTTACAGTGCTCAACGGCCTGGTTTATTACTGGATCGAAGGCGACACTGATTTTCTTTGTTTCATCCGCAAACTCGCGAACTGGCTTGAGATTTGTGGTACATCCAGTCAGTAGCAGTACCGGCATGAGTCCAAGGTATAAAAGGCGCATGGTTTATTTCTCCTGTCTAGTTGCGGTGGTTGAGAGTGAGAGATGGGCTGATATCATGAATGCAGACTGGGTCGCAAAAATTGCGATCAGAATCACGGTTTGGTGGTGCCCAACGACGCTAATCAACCGCGCGGCCTTTTGCGTCGGCTGCATTAGCCTTGTTAGCCAGTTATAGTGAAAAGGTTTCAACTAGTTGAGTTGCCGAAGCACCAAACTGGACGGATGTTCTTTTTGGGAAAGCACAATCTGTCCACGGAATCGCATGGGGTTTTGCAAACCACGAATGGCAGAGCGTCGAGCTGTGGATAGGACACTCTGCGTGCTGGCAACTTTGATGGTGTTTGTGTCCCGACAGGAGTACAAGACATGCACCAATCATCGCTGCGCTGTCTAAGTAGAAAAATCTCTCTTCCTCCGACCAGTCACTTGCGAGCCCCATAATTCGGCCTCTTCCACCGCTACACACGACAAGTGGAGGTACAATCTGTCCTATTTCTTTTGGTCCGGCACTGCCCATCCAGCGCCCAGGTTGGGCACTGAATTCATAGCGATCCTCCAACGAACCGATTAGCGATAAAGTTTGCATGTAAGGAGCAAAGATCGGGTGTTTAGAATCATCCGGTAGTTCGATTTCACTCATCTTGAGAAACGACGCTGAAATATCCATACCGAACATAGTGAGAATCTGGGTTGCCGTTAGACGATGTGCGATATCGGCCCTGTCCGAGGCGAGATCGTTAATGAATGCCCAGAGGTTCTTAGCAGGGTGATCGCCATTGAGGGAGATATAGCAAAGACGCGGGGTCAAATGGTACCCCGCCTCAACACCGAAAACATCAGTGATCAAATCAATTACACGTCGATACTCTGAGTCTGGATTTGAGAAATACGTTAATAGGAATTGGCGAAAGTCCGTCGCATTGTTATTACTACCTGGAACAGTTGCACGATATCCCTCGGTGACGGCCATGGCTTCAAGTAAGTCGATAGTTGAAATGCCTTGATATGGCGCTCGGAATTGAGTTACCCGACCTTCGAAACCACGTTTGAATTCCTGGATTTGTTTAGGAGTTAGCCTGTTGTGGCGACTTGCCGCCATGAGTTGGGACGCAATTTCGAGAAGCGACATGGAAAAACTGTAAGGGAATGCCGCCGTAAAACACTGAAGGAAATGAATCGCCTCGTGATTCAACGTCATCACTAAGCGAAATGCACGCTCTTTGTCCGAGGCTTTCCCTGCCAGAACATTGTCGACGAAATCCGTGTGTTCGCGAACCGCAATTAATCCAGTTGAGGTTAGGGTGACGCCATCCGCGCCTTCGATGATAGGTTTGGTCATTAGATCGTCCTCCATGTCTATCTGACGTCAATCTCAGTCAATTCTCCGATTGAAGTGAAAACTGCTTCAAGCGCCTCCTTCGTAACGGTATTATTCGAGACCTGAATTGACTTCGAATTCGAGGTACCATGTAGTGTTACGTTTATGACCGTGGATGGAGTTGTTGTCTTCTTGCGAAACACATTAACGATGACGGGAATAAGAGTCACGAGTATTGAAACACCACCGGTGATGGCGGCTGCTACAATTTGCGGGTCGACCGCCGCAGTTGAGCCGGCCTTGCTTGGTTCCGGAGCTAACACCTTTACGCTCGATTTAAGTTCGCAAACCTCAACTTTGGATCGTAGGTCCTCTCTCCAGTCATGTGATGGGAAATTGCCGATTCGGATTTGTATGCGCTGTTCCATCTGTTCTCCTCTTTGCTAACGACCAGCCTCACCAGCGGCGGCCTCTGAAATAGTTTCGAAGAACACTGCTCCCCGCCGTCTGCGTGTAGGCGCTTGTTAACTGGTGATGGAAAGACCATGGGAAAGAAAACCCCATTTTTGCAACCATACTCCATTGCAAGTAGTCCCTGACCTACGAATGGGCATGCACAACTTTGGCAAGTGTGTCGGCTACCCATTTATTGACGCTTTTCCCGTCATTGACGGCGGCGGCGACAATCTCACCGTGCAGCGAGGACTCTACCCGAATGACAAATTTACCGGAAAATGGCTTGTCGGGAACACGCCCGGATTTCTCGCAACTCTCAAGGTAGAAATCAACTGCCTCCCGGAAGGCGTCTTTAAGTTCGGCCACCGTCTCACCATGAAAGCCAACTGTGTCACGGATGCCGACGATGTTGCCAAACAGAATGTTGTCGTCTGGGTCAAATTCAATTTTGGCCGTATAGCCTTTGTAAGTGAGTGTGTTCATGGGGTGACTCCTGCTCTGTTTAGAAAATCCCTGGCGTTTCGCACTTGGTACCACTTGGCGTCCTTGCCCGGATGAGGCCGGTGAAAGTCGGCCTTTTCGTTATTGAGAATAAACGAAACCCTTGACCCATCGCCTTCGATAAGCGTTGCACCCAGCGCCATCAATAGCGCCTCAATCCTCCGCCATTCAATAGCGGCCGGGGTAGGCTGGGAAAAAATAGCGGCAAGTGTCTTACGGTGTGTGCTGTTCATGCTTAAAATGATACTGGCTTTTAGTATCACTGTCAAGGGGGCCACTATACAAAAATATGGGGGGCAGCTAAAGCAAACATCTGCGGCTTGTCCGCAGAATTTTTTGGTTGGAATAATTAAGTATGCTGTTTGAATGTATAAGTAGGCAACCTTGAAGGAAACCTCCAAGTGGTGCAGAATATTTGCATGAGGCAAATAGTTGGGTCGAGATGGGCTCGCCAAAAAACAACCACAAGGAGGTTTCCATGGAAACAATTTACTACATCGGGTTGGACATTCACAAGAAAGTTATAGCCTACTGCATCAAAACATTAGACGGCCATCTTGTTGAGCAGGGAAAGATCGATGCAGACAGAACATCGTTGATCGAATGGGTTAATGGATTACCCGGCCCATGGGTCGGGGCAATGGAGGCGACCATCTTCACCGGCTGGATCTATGATTTTCTAACTCCGTTTGCCGTTGATTTGAAAGTGGCCCACCCTGAGATGCTCAAGGCCATCACCGCCGCCAAGAAGAAAAACGATCGCGCTGATGCCGAGATGATTGCTGATCTTCTACGGGTAAATCTTCTGCCGCAATGCCATATGCTGCCGGAGGACATCCGGGAATTGCGGCGGATACTTCGATATCGCAATCATGTGGTTCGGACGGCGGTGAAGATGCAGAACAAAATGTCTGGCCTCCTCATGGAGGTTGGGGCCAGTTACAGCAAGAGGCGCCTTCATGGCAAGAAATATTTTCATGAGCTTTTGGAAAGAGTTGAGGAAATACCGCCCTCTGTAAAAGATCTTCTGAAACTGAGCCGCGCAAGCTTCGAGATGTTTCGTGATGTCCAGAAACGGCTTATAGCGGGATTGCGGGACAATGATCTGATCCGGGAGAGAGTACGGCGGCTCATGACGATCCAGGGTGTTGGTGAGGTAACCGCGTTGACCTGGGCGCTGGAGATCGGTGATCCTCTGCGGTTTGCTTCCATCCGTCAGGCCATCAGTTACTGCGGCTTGTGCAGCGCCCAAAAAGAATCAGCAGGCAAGGAGCAACGGGGGCCAATTTCCAAGAAACGCAACAAACATCTCCAGACCATGCTCATTGAGGCCGCCAAGATTGCCCCCATCTGGAATCCGCAACTGGCTGTGGTGCATGAACGGGAGTTGATGAAAGGAAACAGAAACAGGGCAACCCTTGCCGTTGCCAGGAGGTTGGTGGCCTACATGATGGCAGTCGACAAGGCCCAGACGGATTTCATCCTGCACGAGGAAAAGAAAGCAGCCTGAGAAAAGAATACATACTTTCTGCTCTAATAACGATCTTCCCGTCAGTCCTTGCCATCCTGGGGACTCTGCATGCGGATTTCGCAATGCAACCGTATACTGTTTCGAGGCTGACGGGTTGGCCCTAACTCAATCTTCTGCGGAAGTCATTAAGGGTATAGGGTAGCACAACCTTTACCAGACTTTTATGCAGCAAATGGATGTCTGGTCGCGTGATCGACGTTGGCCCTTTGCAAGAGAAGAAAAAGGTCGGGTTACGGCAGATTGATATAAAATCTACCAAGAGACACACAGCTCTTCGAATCCGCTCCAGAAAGAGACCACTCCTCCGACGAGCTTAATCGGAGAGCCCATTCTCGGAGTGGTCTCTTTCTTCCGCTCTCGTCAGTAGTAACGGGAAGAAAGGGTTGAGTACTTTTTGGAGGTTAAGGGAAATCTCCGCTTTCCCCTTGACAATACTTATCATGGATGTCC
>VMSP01000073.1 GCA_013792135.1 Desulfocapsa sp.
AAAATACAGATTTTTTATCAAAAAAACTCAATGATTTCAACAGAAATTGCTGATTTTTCGCTTTGTAGTGCCATAATTTATTAAATAATTATTGACTTTTCGTATTGGGCTGGTATTATCGCTCCATGTTTATTCGACAAACCAAAACCAGTAGCACCGTTGCAGGCGATGCCTACTACACCTTCCGGCTTGTTGCCTCGGAGCGAACAGACGGCAAGGTGAGGCAACTGACCGTGCTGAACCTGGGTCGGAATTTTTCCCTGCCACGTGAGCAATGGCCGGAGCTGAGCGCTCGGATCGATCAGATTCTGCACGGACAGATAAGTTTGTTTCCGGCATCGGATGTCGTTGAACCCCTGGCCCAACATTATGCAGCCATTCTGATTGCCAGACGTGATGCGGAAAAAGAGTCTGCACCGTCCATGACGCCGACCCCAGGCAACTATCAGGAGGTTGATATCGACTCCCTGGAGCTGACTCAACCCCGATCGGTGGGGGTGGAGCATGTAGGGGTGGCAGCGCTTAACTGGCTTGATTTTCATACTATTCTCGCAGATGCTGGATTAAATGGTGTCCAGCGGGCAGTAGCTTTTGGGAGTATAATCGCCCGCATGGCCAAACCAGGCAGCGAGCAGGCCAGTTGGCAGTGGCTCAGAGAGCAAAGTGCCATGGGCGAGTTTCTGGATGTGGATTTCAACACCATGTCCGCAATGCGGCTTTACCGAGTATCCGATCTCTTGATCAAGCATCGGGAAAAGATTGAGGATGCCCTGTTTGCTAAGGTTAAAAACCTGTTCTCTCTGCAATCAACCGTTACCCTGTACGATTTGACCAACACGTATCATGAAGGCGAGATGGCCGGCAACCCAAAGGCCAAACGCGGTCATTCCAAGGAGAAACGCAGCGATTGCCCGTTGATCACACTCGGCCTGGTCCTGGATGGCAGCGGTTTTGTCCGGCGTTCACGGATGTTTGAGGGCAGCGTGGCCGAATCAACGACGCTTGAATCCATGCTCCAAGGGCTTGAGGCTCCGGCCGGGGCCCTGGTAATCATGGACCGGGGTATTGCCACCGAGGCCAATATTCTCTGGCTGCTTGCACATCATTACCGGTATCTGGTGGTCAGCCGCGAGCGAAAACGCCAGTTTGAACAAGAAGCGGCAACCCCTGTTTCCACGGCCTCCGGGCAGACTGTTCACATCCAGAAAGTGGTCAGCGAAGACGGCCAGGAAGCACGGCTTTACTGCTTCTCCGAGGAGCGGCAGAAAAAGGAAAGTTCCATGACCGCCCGCTTCTGCAAGACTTTCGAAGACGGCCTGCAAAAGCTGGCTGATGGCCTCAACAAGCCGCGTTGCACCAAGAATAAGGATAAGCTGCTTCAGAGAATCGGGCGGCTTCAGCAAAAAAGCCATGGAATTGGTCAGCACTATACGATCAACCTCAGTACCGACGAAAACAACATCGTGACGGCCTTGACCTGGGAGCGTATCCCTGTTTCCGGAAGCCAACTGACTCATCCCGGGGTCTATTGCCTGCGCACCAACGAGCTGGCCTGGGATGAAACAACCCTGTGGCGAACCTACACCATGTTGACCGATCTGGAGGCGGTATTCCGCAGCCTGAAATCAGAGCTGGGAATGCGGCCGGTCTATCATCATAAAGAAGAACGGGCCGAGGGGCATCTCTTCATCACTGTCCTGGCCTATCAGGCGGTGCAGCTCCTGCGCCACAAACTTAAAGCCAAAGATATCAATGGCAGCTGGAACACCTTGCGCAATACCCTCTCGGTGCAACAACGGATTACCGCGACCTTTAAACAACGTGATGGACGGACCCTGCATGTCCGCAAAAGTACCCTGGCCGAACCAAAGCTGAAAGCTATTTA